>JAKAOS010000009.1 GCA_021823165.1 Actinomycetes bacterium
GTCATCACCCAGCGGCCCCTGCGTTCGGTGCGGCTGGCGTGGATCACCCTGGCGGCTTGGCTGGCCGGGTCCTGGCTTATGCCGGCGGGGATCGGCCTGCAGGCGGAGCCCGTGGTGGAGACCGGAGCGCTATTCGCGGTTGTTGGGATCGTCGCGCTCGTCGTCAATCTTGGCTCGGCTCTTTCGGTGAGGGGAAAGGGGACCTCCGTTGTGGGGATCCGGCTGGCCCTGCTGGGTCTGGTGGTCACCGCTGCATTTGGCTCGCTGTATGTGGCGGATCGCCGCGGTGGATGGTTCGTGCTTTCGGGGAGCGTCGTTTTGGGCCACGCGGTGATTGCTCTGGTGGCATGGTTGGGCCTTTCCTATGTGAGCATTGCGGAAAAGCTCTGGCCAATGTTCTTCCTCGCTCACCTCCCAGGCCGTCGGCGGTCTGGCCAGGTGGCGGTTTGGGCTGTCCCCATTGGTGCAGCAATGGTTTCAAGCGCCCTGCTTCTCCGCAGCGGGCTACTTGGCGCAGCGGGTGGTGCAGTACTGGGGGCTGGGGTGGTTGCGCACCTGGTTTCGCTGGTCCTTCACCTGCGTCATCGCCGCAGGAAGGTTGGTCTGCATTTTGTCTTTGTGACCACTTCCGCGGCATGGCTGGTGGTAGCGGCGGCCCTTGCAGTGGCTGGCGGGGCAGATGAGGTGTATCACTTTGCCAACCTGGCCCCCCTGGCGGCCGCGGCGGTTGCCGCCACGGCCGCCTGGCTTTTGGAGGCTTTGGTCGGCCATGCATACAAAGTCGTTCCCTTCATAGCTTGGTCGTTGCTCCGGGCAAGGGGTATTGCCAGCAACGCCGAGGGGAAACAGCTCGGCTTTGCCGACCTCTACAACCACCGGTGGGCGGTCACCTCCTATGTCGTATTGACCCTGGGCCTCGTTGGGATAGTCGGCGGGCTGGTCATTTCCGCTGGGGCTGTAGTGGCCGCGGGAGCGTTAGGGCTGGCGGTCACCGCAGCCATTGGGGCTGCGAACCTGGCGGCGGTCCCCTCGGCGATGCTTTGGCAGAGGCGCCTCGAGGTCTCCTCGGACAATTCATAGGAGCCGCCTGTCATAGGAGCCGCCTGCCATAGGAGCCGCCTGTCAAAAGGGCCCTTGGGCGCCAATAGGGGCTTTTCAATAGGACATGTCCGCAGTCACCACGCAGCCTCTGGCGACAAGGGCGGCTGTCGCGTCATCGAAATGCCTGAGGTCTAGTTCCAAGACGTCCGTCGCTACCCTGCGGGTAGGCATCTGTGCCTTGAGGAGCCACCGTTCGACCAGGTGGGTATGGCTCATGCACGTGGCTTGCATTTTGGCTTTGCCTACACCTTGGAGAAAGACCGCCACTCGCCCGTAGGCTGCTTCCTCGTCGGGTTCCCTGCCAAGGTCCAAGGGCTCTGGAACGACCTCGAAGCCCTTGGAGGCCAGGAACTTTTGCCAGGAATGCGCGGTCGCACGCCCGACGGGGCAAAAGTTTATATAAGGGTACTTGCCGTCTCCAAAGCAGCTGGAGCAGGCCGAAACCGGCTCACCGAAGACTGGCGCGGTGAACTTGCAGCCGCAGGTGAGTATGTGCAGTTCCCAGGCCAAATGCTTGCCTGCCTCCAACAGTAGGCAGATTGCCTTGCGAATAGAAGCCTGCTCGCCTTTCACCTGCCATCTGATTCCTTTTGCATCTGGGTAGATGTGGATGGTGGCTGCACCATCTGGGTAGTCGTAGCTCATCGAGTTGCCTTTCTGAATCGTCTTTCATTTCCAGCCATGCACTTGCCGGGAGAACCCAGCCAGTGCCTCGGGCCGAGTTCTCTTCGGTCGGGTTGCATGTGGAGTGGCCCCTGGGTCTGTTTCGTTCCGTTTCCCACCCCTCTCTGCTGTGCTGGCGGGGCCGCATTTGTTGGCCCTTCGTCTCTTACGTGTACGGTGCGCGGGCCAAAAGCGGGAAAAATGCCGTAGTTGTGGCGAAATGCCTGATAAAAGGGGTTGGATTTTTTTGAAGGGGAAGTCTGGCGATGCTCGATGGGCCAGAAGCGTTGCCCTTGGGTCCTTGCCGGGAGCCGAGACTTGAAAGGACAACGGGCACAGGAGCGGCGCCGGGATGACGCTGTAGCCGAGCATCGGGGTGGTGGGCTGGGTTGGGATCGTGGCTCAGAATCCCGTTGCAACGGTGTTGCGGCACAGGGCGGATGCCAAGGTCACCCCGGCCGTGGTCGCAGCGTTTTGGGCTTCGCCACTACCGGAGCCGGCAAAGGGATTCCTTTGACGTTGTCCGCGGATCCTCAACCCGGTGGCGGCACTGGCCTTCTCGGCGGCATGAATGCTCTGCCCCGGGGACCGGCTGGGAGGCAGGGGTGGCGGGTATCGAGGAGCTGTTGCTCATCGAAGCGGTAATGCATTGGCATCTGGCCCCAGAAGTTCATAGGAACACAAGCCACAGGAACACAAGCCGCAGGGACGGAGGTCCACAGAAACAGAGGCACTGCTCGAAAAGCCCTCAGAGATTTGGCCATGGCTGGGCGGCGAAGAGGGGATCCAACCTCAAGTTCCAGGTCGACTGCCTCGGCCCTTTCTCCGGGGGCGATTTCTCATCTTGGGTGCCGGGGATCAAAGCGCTGGCGGAAGCCCTCCGACTTCTTCAACCAACTCCGGAGCGGCCTACAAGGACAAGCCGGGTCCTGAGCGGAGGGTGCCGGCACTCCTTTGGAGCGGAGGGTGCCTCTGCATACGGCGAAATGGCCACTACGGGAGCGTGGCTGCTGGTTGAGATCCAAGCCTCTTCCCCCGGCCTCAATAGGGGCCATTATGGGGTACTCCCTCTGCATGTGCTGCCAAAAGGGGATTATCGGCCCACCCCGGGCCCCCACGCCGATGGTGCTGGGCACATGGCTTTGGTCTCGGCGCAGGGTAGGTGTCCTCGCCCACATCCCCTACGGGTTATCCGAGATCGGCGAGTTGAGCCGCTCCGGGATGGGTTGTGCCGGCCTCCAGGGCGACCTTTACCCAAATGATGAAAGCGGAGCCCAGGTCGATGGCCATCTTGGCGATCTCACGGCCCTGTTGGGTCACATTGCTAACCGCTTCGATGCCTAGCGATGCTTTCCGAAGGGACCCTGATCCGAGGGTCGGAGCCTGCAGCGCCGTTGGCCTTGGCATCGGGCCAGTCAGGCTGAGCATCGGCGGTTGCGCCGTTTTCCCTGGCTGGCCAAGTGGCTTGGCCGGGGCGTAGAAATATTCCCTTTCGCTAACGCTCCCAGGGGGCATCCTCGGGAATGAAGGAGCCTGCCGCTTTGTTATAAAAACAGATGCAAGTAGTCCTTTATTCATGTGGGTGTATCATGCCCGTCTCGGCATAGTGAGCCGGCAGAGCCTAGAGCCACAGGCCGTGCAGGGAGTAAGAGGCATCGCCCTGGTCTCCAGGATGCGTGGCCGGTATGCATTGCTGGCCCTACTTGTCGTGGCCTTTTTCTTTCGGGCGGCGCAGAACATGGCGCAGACCACCCTCGGCCTCCTGGGGCGCGAGGCGCTGCATCTCGGGTCGGGGATGATTGGTGCGGAGGCGGCTCTGTCGGCCGGGTCGGGCCTCGTTGGTGTCTATGCCGCTTCCAAGGTTCCTACCCATCAGGCCCGGCGAGGGGTCGGGGTGGGGATCTCTTTGATGGTGGTTTCGTTGGCAATGTTCGCCATCGGCGGGGGCCTGGTGGTCTTCAGCCTCGCCGCCATACTGCTTGGACTGGGTGGTGGCCTGGCATTCCCCAGCCTGGCGACGGCTTTGGGTGCGGCAGGGGAGGGGGCGCGTGATCGGGCCCTGGCCGCTTATGGCATGGCGCTTTCCGCGAGTCTCGCGGTCGGCCCCCTTGTTCAGTCGGCGGTGATCGCAGCTGCGGGGGGCTCGCTTCGCGTTGGGTTCGCAACCTTTGCGGCGGTGGCTTCCCTGGCGCTGGTTGTGCTCGGTTGCCCACGACTCGGGCGGGCGGGTGAGCCAGGGGCGCATCCCCGTCCCTCGGCCGGGTCATCGGCGCCGTCATCGCCGCCCGGTGGGGGATCAGAGACGGGGATGATGTCTTTGTGGCGGAATCCATCGTGGCGCCTGGCAACACTGGCCCAGCTCCTCTACCAGATTCCCTTCACTGCCATTGTGGTCTTTGGTGCCATCTATGCCCGTGAGGACTTCGGGTTCGGCACCGCAGAGGCCAGCATGGTCTTTGTATCGTTCTTCATCCTCTCCTTGATCGTCCGAGCCGGGGTGGTGGTGAAGTCCCCGATCCGCCACAAGAGGGCGGCCTTTGTTATCTCTGGGGTAGCGACCCTCGTGGGCCTGGTGGGCCTTGCCTCTGCCAGGGGGCCGGTGGAACTCCTGATGGCCATGGCGGTGCTTGGTTTGCCGCACGCCCTCATATTTCCCGTTTCTCTGGCCCTTGTGGCACAGGGGGTGCCACAGTCGCGGCTGGCGGCGGCCAATGCCGCTCTGGCTGGGATAATGACGGTGGCCACGGTGATCACTCCTGCTCTCATGGGTCCACTTGCTGGTCACTGGGGGCTCCGAGCGATGTTTGTTGTGGTGATGCTGCCCGTGGTGGGGTTGGTTCTGCCGGTGTCCTCCCGCCGGGCCTGGGCCGAGATGGAGGGGCCTGGGCCGGTGCCCGAACCGGTGAGTGGCCGGCATGGGGACGCCAAGGGCTAGGTGCCTGACCATTGGCGCAGCGGGTGGCCAGATCGCTCCGGTGTGGCTTGGATTTGCCCTACCGATCGGCTAGCAAGGTCCTGTGCGTGTCGTGGTGGTGGGTGCAACGGGAAATCTCGGGTCTGCGGTGGTCAATGCGCTGGCGGCCGAGGATGGGGGAGAGTTCGAAGTTATCGGCGTCTCTCGTCGTCCGCCGAGCAAACCAGGGCTCCCCATGCGCTGGGTGGGAGCAGATATCACCCGGGACTCCCTGGAGAAGGCCTTCGAGGGCGCAGATGCCGTAATCCACCTTGCCTGGGCAATCCAACCGGTGCGAAGAAGGCGCCTGCTTTGGACAACCAACGTGGAGGGCTCGCTGCGGGTCTTCGATGCCGCGGTGCGCGCCGGAGCCAAAGCCGTGCTCTATGCATCCTCGGTGGGTGCCTATTCGCCCGGGCCAAAAGGGGTGCCGGTGGATGAATCCTGGCCCACCAACGGGGTTCCGACCTCCTCCTACTCGGTGCAGAAGGCCTATGTCGAGCGTTCGATGGACCGATACTGCCTGGAGCATCCCGATGTGCGCTTCGTGAGGATGCGCCCCGGATTGGTCTTCTCCCGTGACGCCGCCGGCGATGTCCGGCGCTACTTCCTCGGAGGGTTGGTCCCTACCCGCCTACTTGCCCCACCGATGATCAAGTTTCTCCCGGCGGTGGCCGGGCTTTCCCTGCAGATCGTGCACTCCTCAGACGTGGGCGAGGCCTTTCGGCTCGCCCTGTCGAGCGATGTGTCCGGGGCCTTCAACCTGGCGGCGGACCCGGTAATCGACTCAGAGGCGCTGTCTGTGCTGTTGGGTGCAAAAATGATTCGGCTTCCCGCCTCTGTCCTGTCTGCGGCCGCAAAGCTCAGCTGGGCCCTCCGGCTGCAGCCGACGGAGCCGGGCTGGCTGGATATGGGCCTGTCCGTTCCCACCATGGCCACCCAAAGAGCTCGCGAGGAACTCGGGTGGCAACCCAAACATGGTGCGGGCGAGGCTCTCTTGGAACTCCTGTGGGCAATGGGGGGCACCGCTGCCCCCTGACCGGACTCCCATCGCCTACAGGTTCCCACCGGCGTTCACCAACTAAAGCGATTCTCCCGGCACGCCGATGCCCATATGGGACTTCTAGGGCGAAGTCTGGGGAAGGGGAGCAATGCGCGGCTTGCGTCGCAGGGTCGGAATGGTCGCCATGAGCTGTGGGATGGTTGGGGTTTTGCTCCCTGGGTCTTCGGCCTCCGCCCAGAACTCCTCACCGGCGGGAGCCAATCCCGCCTCATTGGTGCCACTCAGCAGCGATGCCGCCGCACCCCTGTCGCATTCGGGGGCAGCGGTGCTCTCACCGGCGGCGTCCTCCACCCCAGTGCATATCGCTTTGGCATTCCGTCCGTCTCACCCCGCTGAGCTGGCGTCTTTTGCGGCGGCAGTCTCGAACCCTCACAGCCCCACCTACCGCCACTTCCTGAGCGTTGCACAGTTCCGGAGCCACTTTGGTCCCTCGGCAACGACCATCGCCGGGACCGACTCCTACCTGCGGTCTTTCGGGCTAAAGGTTGCGGGGCTTGCTCCAAACGGCCTGTTCCAGTCGGTCTCGGGAAGCGCCGCCAAGGTTTCCTCCGCTCTCTCGGTGCCGATGGAAAGGGTTCGCACCAAAACCGGAGCGGTGGTGACCGGTGCAATCCAGGCACCGCACCTTCCCTCCGCCCTGGCCGGGGGGGTAGCGTCGATTGCGGGGTTGCACCCCTGGGCGAGCCCCGCTCCCGCAGGGTTGCAGAAGGTGACACCCAAAGCCGCCTCCTCGCAGCTGGCCAGCCCCGCAACTTCGACCTCTCCGGTCTCCACCTGTTCGGCCATGGCGGCGGACTACTACGCAACCCCCTCCAACCTTGCCTCCTATTACAAGCTCAACGCCTTTTACGCCAAAGGGGTCACCGGAAGTAGTCCCATTGGCCTGGTGGAGTTTGCGAGCTTCTCCCCATCGGATATCTCCACCTGGGAGAGCTGTCTCGGGATAAAGACGCCGGTTACAACCGTGACGGCGGGAAGTGTTCCCTCCTCGGGTGCATCCCTCGAGCCCACGGCCGACATCCAGCAGCTGTTGGGTCTGGCTCCTTCCTCCCCGGTCACCGTCTATCAGGGAACCTCACCAATCCAGGTGTGGCAGGCGGCGATATCGGCCGACTCAACCAGGGTCATCAGTTCCTCTTGGGGCATCTGTGAGCAGGCCACTACGTCTTCGCAGATCTCTGCCGAGGCGACCCTTTTTCAAGAGGCGGCAGCTCAGGGCCAGACGGTGGTTCAGGCAAGCGGCGACTGGGGTGCCCAGGCGTGCTATCCCAACTCCAACACCAGCTACCAAAACGCGCTTTCGGTCTGGGATCCCGCATCTCAACCGTATGTGACCTCGGTCGGGGGAATATATGTGAACTCCTCGGGAGGGGCCACGGTGTGGAACTCCCAGCAGGTCTCGGGTTCCAGCGGAGGTGGTCTAAGCACCCTGCAGTCCGAGCCGACCTATCAGGTCGGTTCGGCAAACCCGGGTCTTTTGACCTACGCCTCGTCCTGTACGAATGCCGGCGGATGTCGCCAGGTGCCCGACGTGTCGGCGATAGCGGGAAACGGCATGGATGCCTACTGCACCTTTGGGGGCTGTGCGACCTCGGGAGCGGGATGGACGGGGGTGGCGGGCACCAGCATGTCCGCTCCGCAGTGGGCGGCCGCCCTGGCGCTGGAATCCCAGGTATGTGGCTCTGAACTGGGTTTTGTAAATCCCACCCTCTATCAGCAGTCATCGCCGGCCCCCTCTGGATACCTGTCGCCGGTTACCACCGGATCCAACGCCTTTTCCAGTTCCCAGGGCTACAGCGCAAACTCCTCGGGCTATTACAGCCCCACTACCGGCCTGGGCTCCCTGGGCGGCAACGGTGCCAGTACTTCGTTGGCTGCCGGCCAGCTGTGTTCGTCGGCATCTGGTCAAGGTGGCACAACCGCCAGCCCCTCCGATCCGCCAAAGATGACGCTGTCTCCGTCCTCGGTGTCATTTGGGACGGTGGTGGCAAATACGTCCCCGGTCTCGGCCACCGTGAAAGTCTCCAACACCGGCAGCGCTCCGTTGGGCACCGCGGTCGCAAAGCTGAGTGTTTCGAACATCTCAACCTCGGGCACGGGGTTCTCTGTTGCTTCAAACACCTGTGGGTCTCCGGTTCCAGAAGGGCAGTCGTGTTCGGTTGAACTCTCCTTCTCCTCCAAGACCGCCGGACAGGCCTCTGGGACACTCACGATCTCCTCCAATGCATCAAACTCGCCTCAGAGCATTCCGCTTTCCGCTGACGTCAAGCCTCCGGTCAGTGGCTACTACCTGGTCACCGGCCAGGGGAATACCTTCAACTACGGGGTCGGCTGGTCGGGGTCGCCCGCCTCTTTCTCCCACTCCCCGGTGGTCGGGATTGCCACCGCTGGTTCAACCAACTCCTACTGGGAAGCCACCGCAGCGGGCAACGTCTACAACTTCGGCGGGGCGAAATGGTATGGGTCGGCGGCCGGGAGCCAGATCTCGGGCCATGTGGTGGCGATAGTCGCCACTGCCGACAAAAAGGGCTACTGGCTGGTTAGCTCCGGTGGCAACGTCTACAACTTCGGTGACGCATCGTGGTATGGGTCGGTTGCGAACATGGGGCTTGCCTCCCCGGTGGCGGGAATGGTGGCGGCGCCCTCCGGCGGCTACTACCTCTTTAGCTCCGCGGGCAACGTCTACAACTTCGGCGGGGCGACATGGTATGGGTCGGCGGCCGGCAAACAGCTTCCCTCGCCGATCACGGCCATGGCCCCGATGCCCTCGGGTGGTTACTGGCTAGCCGAGGCGAACGGCACGGTGCTGGGATTTGGGTCCGCCGGGGTGATGTCGCCTGCAGCCATGTCGCCCAACCCGGTGGTCGCCATGGTCGCCATGGCCGATGGCAGGGGTTATTGGCTGGTGAGCAATCACGGCAACGTCTACAACTTCGGTGACGCATCGTGGTATGGGTCGGCTGCGAGCCTGCAACTGCCCTCACCCGTTGTCGGGATAGGCATCTCCTCTTAGACCGAACCGGAGACCCCGGCAGATGGAAACGCTTTTGCCCGGCTCCATCAGAGCCGGGCAGCTTCTGGCGAAGATGGCGGAATGTTGCCAGGCCGCGCCTGCAAGTCCTGCGACCGGTACCCCTTGGTGGCCCGCTCCTGCTCCTTGCGCCTCGGTGGCCTCAGCCTTGGGGCACAGAGGTGGGCCAAAAGGGCCGGGGGATGCCCCTTAGGAGCCTTGTTGGTTGCCTGTGTTTGGGGCTGCGGAGCTGTTCGCCTCGTCCAGGGAGAAGTCTGGAGCGGTCTCCATGCCAGAGCGCCAGACCGATCGAGCGATGACCTTGGAGTGGTCCACCCGATGGCGGTAGTGCTGGGCGATCTCGGTGGATTCCTCCAAGAGGCGATCCGACATGGGCGTGGGCTCCAGGCCAAGAGCCAAGAAGCGGTCCGAGGACACCACCAGGCTGTTTTCGACCGCCTCTCTCCTGGGGTTGGGGAGATGGGCGATCTTCGCCCCGGTCAGCCCGGCAACCAGCTCCGCCAGATCCTCCACCCGGTGACACTCGGTTACCTGGTTGAATACCGACGGGCGTTCCCCCGGGTCGGGCGGGTTGTCCAGGGCCAGCTCGATGCAGCGCACGGTGTCGGTGATGTGGATGAAAGCGCGGGTCTGGCCTCCTGTGCCATGCACGGTGAGGGGGTGACCTATGGCCGCCTGCATTAGGAAGCGATTGAGGACGGTGCCATAGTCGCCGTCGTAGTCGAAGCGGTTTATCAGGCGCTCGTCCTGCACGGTCTGTGGAGTCTGTGTTCCCCACACGATGCCCTGGTGCAAGTCGGTTATCCGCAGCTGGTCATTGGCGGCGTAGAAGGCGAACAGCAGCTGGTCCAGGGCCTTGGTGGTGTGGTAGACGGAGCCGGTCTTTGTCGGGTGAAGAATTTCCCGCTCTATGTCGCCCTCAGGTGTTGGGATCTTGACGGTGAGATAGCCCTCGGGAATGGGCGAGGACTGGCCATGCCAGTCGTAGCCATAGACACCCATGGTGCCGAGGTGGACCACCGCGGCATCCAGCCCCACTGCCACCAGAGCCGTCAGAAGGTTGTGGGTGCCACGCACGTTGTTGTCGACCGTGTAGCGCTTGGCCCCGGGGTTGCGCATCGAATAGGGGGCCGAGCGCTGCTCGGCAAAGTGCACAACGGCGTCGGGTTGCAGATCCTGGAGAATCCCGACCAGGCGGTCGTACTCGGTGGCAATATCGGCCTTGACGAAGCCGATCTCTTTGCCGGAGACCTCTTTCCACGCCCTAAGGCGCTCTCCCATGGGCCTGATCGGCGTGAGGGACTCGACCTCCAGTTCCAAGTCGATCGCCCTCCGGCTGAGGTTGTCGACAATGGTGACTTGGTGTCCGAGATCTGAGAGATGCAGGCTGGTGGGCCAACCGCAGAAGCCGTCTCCGCCAAGCACAAGGATCTTCATTTGGATTCCCATCCCGCGTCGCCGCACGCAGAGATGGCGTGGGAACGCGTTAACGCGCTGTCGGGGCATTACGCCGCTGTTTGATCGCCGGTTAGCTTAGCCCATTTCACCGGCGAGGCGCCTGATGGTGAGCTGTGTAGGGTCCCAGCCCAAGTGGGGGGCCTGAGGCCCTGGGAACTGTGAGCGATGCGGCCAAAGACGGTGGAGCCTCTGCCCGGTCGTGGTCCGAGCCGGATAAGCGGGTGAATTCCTGCACCCCTCCGGCCATAACCCCCCCCTGTATAATGCGTGTGTCATGCCAACTGGCATGGAAATGTGTTTGATCACAGGGGGAAATATGCAGGTCGTGAAGTTGTTGCGCGAGCCAAAGCGGTTAGCACTTGTCTTCGCTGTTGCAGTACCAATGTTCCTCATATACGGAATATTGGATGCGAGGGGTGGCCCTCATACCAATCTTTTTGGCCCCAAGGTCTTTTCTCCCACGATGCTCATGCACAAAGACGGTGTTGCGCTCTTCGTGGCCGACCTGGTTTTTGACGCGTTGCTTGCCCTGGCCAACGGTGCATTGGTGGCAGCCATAGTGGGGACGCGCACCTCGAAGGGGGGACGTTTCGGCGTGGCAGGGTCGCTCGTGGTGGCCGGTGCCACTTTCGGGTGCCCCACCTGCACCGTGCCCCTTGCCGGCAGCCTCGGAGCCAGCGTCTTTGCATCCACTCTTCCCTTGGGCGGCATCGAGTTCAAGCTCTTTGCAATGGTGATCGTGGGACTTGCTTTTTGGTCGCTGGAGCGCCGATTGGGCCGGGTCTCTGCTGAAGGCTGCAGCGTGCCATCCCAGGGCGCCAAGGCGACTGCGCATAGCTAGGCAGACAGGCGGGGGTCCGCCGCGCGGGGACCATCGTCTGGTACCCTGCTCCGGTGTCCCAAGGCTCCTTTCTGCGCTGTTTGGACCCGTCGAAGCCTTTCGTGCGGGAACGGGGCAGGATTGAGTTTCGTCCCTCGTGGGCAAAGGTGCAGCAATGATGTTTTTGGCGACATCCGTAGGCCTCGGGCAACTCCAAGGCACCTGGGCCATCGACGCGGTCCTCGTGGGCCTGGTGCCGGTGAGCTTGGCATTGGTGGTATCGCTGCTGTTCTTGCTTGCCAGGGTGGAGCGGTGGGTCGAAGCGGCCCCCGCTCCGCTTCCCAACCCGATTGCCGAAGTCGAGGCCAACGTCGAGGCCGAACTCGCAGGGGCCGTCAACCCCGAGTTCACCAGCGCTCTTTCCTGAGAAGCCAGGGACCGAACTCCTAGCCTCCTCTGGCCCCGAAGGACGGCCAGGCGCCCTTTCGGGTGACCGAGTGACTGGCGGCCACGACCGCCTTTTCGACCGCCGCCGCAACAAGGGCTGGAGAAAGGTCCTGGGCGTCGCTGTCGACAGCGAGGAAAGCGGCCAGGGCCCCCACGAACATGTCTCCGGCCCCGGTGGTGTCCACCGCCTCCACCTTGGGTGCACCCTGGATCCAGGCCTGTCCCGCCACAGCTGCTGCAGCCCCGCCCGGGCCGAGGGTCACCACGGCCACCTTTGGGCCGGCCTCGCATAGCTGTTGCGCCATGGCGAGGGGATCGGCCAGCCCCGGTTCACCGAGCAGCGTCGCGGCCTCGATCTCGTTGACAACCAAGATGTCCACCTTTCCCAACAGCCCGGGCGGGGCTGTCACTGCGGGTGCCGCATTCAGCAACACCAACGTCTGGGGCCCGGCGGCTGATATGGCGGCCGCCACAGCGGCTATTGGAACCTCGAGCTGGGAGACGATCACCGCTGCATCCACCGAGCCTGCGGCGAGGATGTCGGCTTCTATCTCCTCCATTTGGCCACCGGCACCCGGCGCGACGATGATGGAGTTTTCGGCGTCGGGGGTCACCTCCACGATTGCCACGCCGGTGTGGGAGTCGGTTTGGCGAATGTGGGAGACCCCGATGTTCTCGCCTGCCAACAGGGCCACGAGTTCGGTCCCCTGGTGGTCGTTGCCGACCCGACCCACGAGTTCGACCCGGGCCCCCATGCGGGCGGCGGCTACTGCCTGGTTTGCCCCCTTGCCTCCGGGGCCGAGGCGGAATGTGGCTCCACTTACGGTCTCCCCGGCCTGGGGACGGTGGGAGACCTCGAGGATGTAATCCTGGTTGATCGATCCAAACACCAGAACGTGCCCCGTCACTTGACCGATTCGCCTCCCCGAGCCTGCAGGCCAGCGACGACTAGGACCACCGCCACAAAGACGTATTCGTACAGCGATGGGAGTCCCAGAAGTACAATGACATCATTGATCACACCTATTAGGAGAGCGCCCAAGGCTGCCCCGACAATGGTGCCCCTGCCTCCAGTGAAGGGGATGCCACCGAGAATCACCGCGGCAATCGCCTCCAGCGAGTAGCCCTGAGCGGTGAGGGGGTAGATGGCTCCCTGCCAGGCCGTGATCGTGATGCCCGCGACTGCCGCCAAGAGTGCCGACGCCGCAAAGACCCCGACCTTGATGGCGCCGGCCTTCACCCCTACCCGCCTGGCACTGGTTTCATTGGAACCCACGGCTCGCAGGCGCAGCCCGAGGGGAGTAAAGGAAACCAGAATCTGGGCGGCAAGGACGATCCCAATGGCGATGATCGCCAGGTCCGATAGGCCGAAGATGTTTCCCGAAAGTCCCTCGAACCCAAAATTCCTCGGTGGTGTGTGGCTGTCGGGGCTGATGTAGGCGCCGCCGTGGAGCAACAAGGCAACACCACGCATGCCCCAGTAGGTGCCCAGAGTGACAATGAAAGATGGGATGTGCACATAGGAGACCAGCCATCCGATCAGCGTGCCAAGTGCCAATGCTGCAGCCAGGGTTATCAGCACCGCAGCCGTTCCGCCCATGCCATGTAGGACCGTTAGCCAGCCCGCGAACATGCCGGCGCTGGCCAGGACACTTTCCACCCCCAAATCGATGGACCCTGCAAGGATCACAAAGGACTCGCCAACGGTCGCTACGACCAAGAAGGAAGAGCTGACCACGAGGGCCCCGAGATTGCTCGGGCGCAGGAAGGCTGGAGATGCCCACGATGCCAGGGCAGATGCTGCCAGCAAGAAGATTACGGGCCGGCGCAGGGACCCCTCGGGGCCCCCTAACTGGCCGATGATCCGGCGCCACCCCCACCCCTGGGACCGGGAGGGTTCGCGCCCATGTTGCGCGGGCTTGCCCCTAAGCACCGCGGCCATCAGCTGTAGGTGCCGAACATGAGATGCGCCAGTGTCCCGACATCCAATCCCTTGGTGCTCCGAAAATGCGCCAGGCGTCCCGCCGCAAGGACCGCCACCCTGTTGCAGACCCTGAGAACGTCCTCCAGGCGGTGGCTTATGAGCACCACGGTCTTTCCCTGTGCTTGTAGGTTGCTTATCAGCTGCAATACCTCCTCGGCCTTTGCTGCCGAAACCGCGGCTGTGGGTTCGTCCATGAGCAGGATCTCCCGATCGAAAAGGAGCGCTCTGGCAACCGCCACCAGCTGGCGCTCGCCCCCGGAGATTTCCGATACGAGATCTGTCGGAGCAACAGAGGCTCCCAGGCGTTCGAGGACGGCGGACGCCTCCTTTCGCATTGACCGCACGTCGAGAAAAGGTCCGCGGCGCAACTCCTGGCCGAGGAAGAGGTTTTCCCAGACTGTCAAATCTGAGGCCACCGCCAGGTCTTGATAGATCATCTCGACGTGTAGACGCTTGCGGGAGTGAGCCGGAGAAGAGATTGAAACCCGCTTTCCACGATAGAAAATGGCGCCCCGGTCGGGTTGGCGATAGCCGGTGAGCAGGGAGAGCAGCGTCGACTTTCCCGCACCGTTGTCGCCAACCAGGCCGAGGACTTCGTTCTCCGCAACTTGCAGCGTGACGCCGTCAAGGGCCGTGATGGCTCCGAAGGATTTAGAGAGATCCCGAATTTCGATGATTGGTTCACTGCCCCTGAGCGCGCTCGATTCGTGTCCGTCGGACTCCACGTGATCGGCCTAGTTGCTGGGGTAGGGAGATGAGGTGCCATAGGGCAAGGGGGGAACCGTCGACGGCGTACCCCATGCCGAGATGCCGGCAACGTTGGCCTTGGTGACGGCAGTCATGGGAATGGTGACATTACCGCCCGGGAAGGTGCTGGCCGGGGGCTTGATGTGGTGCGCCAGGTAGTTGTCCATCGCTTCGACAGCCCAGAATGCCTCGACAAAGGGGGAGTGGCTCACGGTTGCCACCTGTGTCCCCGAAGCTATGGCGGAGAGACTTTCCGGCTGGGCATCCGCTCCGACAATCCCAACCGTGGTCCCGGGCGTTATGGAATGTGCTTTGAATGCATTGATGGCGCCCAGCGCCATTGCATCGTTGCCCGCGATGACGAGCTGAATATTAGTGCTTTTAGCCAGCTCTGTGTTCATCAGGCTTTGCGCTGTTGCCGTGTCAAAATTGGCGGATTGGGATAGCACAACCTTGACCGATCCGCTTGCCACATAGGGGGCAAGGGCCTCGGTGGCTCCCTTGAGGCGGTCTATGGCGGTGCTGGACCCTACGGTTCCCTGAAGGATCACCACATGCCAGGGTTTTGGCACGTGCCGACTTGCCAACCAGGACAGGCCGGCAGCGGCCTCCTTTTGGCCCAGGACTACGTCCTTGTCGCCGATGAAGGCAATACGAGCAGATGGAGAGGAAACGTCCCGGTCAATGGTGACCACCGGCACTCCCTGCGCCATGGCTTGGTTGGCAGCTGGAGTGACCGACGAGTCAATGGGGTTGAGGATGATGCCTTTGGCACCCGCGGCCACTGCCTCGTGAATGTCGGTAATTTCGGTAGAAGAGGAGCCATTTGCCGACAGGATCTTGATCTTTAGGTTGGGGTAGTGCGCGGCAGCCTTCTGGATTCCCTGTGCCATTGGAGCAAAGTAGGGGGGTGTGTATCCCGTGAAGATGAAGTAGATGGTCTTGGGCGGAGATCCCGTGGCGGGCGACTTTGCCGAGCCGCAGGCAGAGAGTATTAGGCCGGCTAAGAGCGTTGTGGTGGCTGCAAAGCGTATGGTTCTGCGGTTGGTCATTCCCGTCTCCTTTATTCAAAAGCCTTGATTGGCCAACTTTGGGGGAGTGTTTTCTGCGGCGTTCTCTGCACAACCACAGGAGCCGCGCTTCACCAGCGACACAGCAAGGGTGTCTTCGGTCGGCTCCGTGGACCGGCCCGCAATCCGCTCCATCAGCCGAGCGACGGCATGGTGGCCCAGTACGTGGATTGGTTGAGCCACTGTTGCCAAGCCCGGTGTAGTGAATCCGGCTGCAGTGATCCCGTCGAAGGCGACCAGTGCGACGTCATCAGGTATTTCAAGCCCACATTCCCATGCAGCCCGCATTGCTCCGATTGCCTGGGTATCGCTGGATATGAAAAGTGCCCCAGGTGTAACTTGTTGCTGAAACAGTTGCTTGGCTGCGCGGTAGCCTCCCGCCTCGTTGAAGGCACTTCTTATGAGCAACTCCGATCCCGAGGGCAGCCCGGCTTCGGCCAGTGCACGTGCCCAGCCCCGGTGGCGATCTGCGGAGGGTGTTACGTCGCTGGGTCCCGCGATGCATGCGACCGTGCCGTGGCCATGCTCTATCAGGTGCCTGGTGGCCATGTAGCCGCCTGACTCGTTGTCGGTGGTGATGGTCGCTGCCGGGACCGTCGGCAGTCGGCGGTCAATAACCACGACAGCTGCCCCGAGCTGGGAGAGTTCCATAATGCTTGCCGAAGCACTTCCCGTGCTCGCCAAAAGGACTCCTTCGACCCGGCTCTCGACGAAGGCCTTTAGATATGCCGTCTCCCGTGTCGGCTGATCGGAAGCATTGCCCACCAAAAGGGTGTAGCCCGCTCGGTAGGAGGCGTCTTCGATTGCGTGTGCCAACTCGGCGAAAAAGGGGTTCGATGTATCGGGGACAACCAATCCCAGCGTGCGGCTCCGCTGGGCACGTAGCGCCCGGGCAAGGCCGTTGGGGCGGTAGCCGAGTTGTTCGATAGCCTCCAGCACCCTCTGCCTGGTGGCTGGGGCAACCGGCCGGGGGCCTCCATTTACCACGTAGCTGACGACGGCCGCAGAGGTGCGTGCGAGCCGTGCCACTTCGTCCCTGGTGGCCTTCCGGTGCTGGGCCATAGAAAACCCCCTTCGCATGATTCTACACCTGTAGACCTCTTGGACAAGGGAAACTCTCTATGCATAAGCGCCCGCACCCACCGGCTGCTGGTTGTCGGCGGCGCCTTCAGTATGGTCACACCCTTCGCGTGGCCGCCCGAGGAACTGGCTGTGCTTCTACCGCCCGAGGCGGCGTGACCCGGGAGCAGCAGTGACGAACTCGTTGCGGAGGAACTATCTGTTGCTTTGCCCCTGGCGGCAACTCCGAGGTCGATTTGCTGGCACGATTCACGGTTCGGGCGAGTCGGGTGACCCCGCTTTTATGTCCTGGGTTCTCTTGGGCATCTCAGTGTCACCGCCCGGCTCCGCTCGCCCTTGGCCGACTCCAGTGCTCCCAGCGTGTTGCGGCTTAGGCATAAAGCCAGCTGACAACTGCGCCAAGCGCCTCTGGGTGCAGCGCTGGGCGGTCAGTGGACAAGCGGCGGCTTTCCAGGACGTGTTCATACCGGCTGCCTCTGTTTTCAAAAGCGCCGATTTTGCAAATCTGTCCAGGGCTACGCTGCGCTGAGGGCTGGCTAGGCGGGAAAAAAATACATGACAAGAGGGATCCAGAGTGCCGTCATGAGGCCGTAGAGGACGGTTGCAATCTTCCAGTTGCTCAGCCGGGGGAAACGAGCGCAGATGTAGCCGTACCAACCGAATGCAAGTGCATAGAGGCTGAAAACCACGCCCACCTTGCGAAGGAGCGGGATGAGCGTGCCCCCGTAGATGAGCATCCCCATGAGTGCTCCGGTGGAAAGTGTGGACGTGGCGGCCCAGACGAACATGGCGGAGCTGTTGGCCATGAAACGGACGTGGCCAAGTGGGACAAAGATGCTCTGTGGATCTGTGTGATGCCCCCCATCGGGGCGTAGCAGTGCTTCGACTGCATCCGCTGGGCACACCTCGCGGACCGCCCTTTTGTAGGCGAGTAGTAACTCTATTCCTTGAGCGGTCGCATAGGTGGTAAATATTCCGCCGGCGCCCGTCCTGAATGCTCCCGCGTTATGGCCGCGCATGTCTTGGCAGTTCAACGCCGAACGCGTGGCAAGCCGCATTGCCGGCGCCAGGGCCGCCTCCGGCTGGGCCGCCAGTAGGGCTGTCAGTACAAGGTTTGAGGTGTTGTGGCGCCAGGTATCGGCGCGGCCACCCCGTAACACGTCCTCCTCTTCCACCTCAGGCCCGCGTCCCACCTCTTTGAACAGCATCTCGATGCCTTTACGCAGCGGGCCGTCAAGACGTTTTGGTAGCCCTGTGCCATGTTCGGCACGGATCAATGCCAAGATCGCCCAAGCTGTATGCGATAGCGGGCACGAGTCATCTCGCCACCCCTCCCTTGCCAGGTAGTCCTTGAGGAAGGAGAGAGCCTTAGTTGTCTCAACTGGTGCCGTTTTACGGGCTGCCCCCAAGGCTTCTACGGCCACGGCAGTGGCAAAAACGGAGGGAGAAGAGCCAGATGCACCGTCGAGCGACCACAGTCCCTCCCGGCACAGCTCCGCAAGGCCGTCGACGGCCATTTGAATACTGGAATGCCCTGACGGCAGCAGGCTGGCAAGACCCCGCAGCCTCCATGCTGCATCGAGCGGAGTCTTCATTTGCCAACGGTGACCATCAGGTAGCGTCACATATTCAGCAGAGATCAACTCGATACAGTCTTGGAGGCTTTGCACATCGAGACCCGCTGCTACCAATGCACAGGCAACTTCCGCGGTGTTTTGCGGGTTGGCTGCCACATCTGGCACCCAGCTCCATCCTGACGGGCTGGAAGCCTTATGTTGCTGCAGCCATGCAACGGCTAGCTCAATTTTATGTTCAACAGAGCCTTCAAGCGCTAAGGCCATTGGCGGCTGCAGCAAACGCCCGGACCTTTCGCATGTCTTTGGCGCCGTCAGTCTCGACACCGCTATTGACGTTTACTGCCCAAGGGCGCACTCTTGCAACTGCCTCAGAGACGTTGTCGGGGCGCAAGCCCCCAGCCAGCACCGTCGGTACCGAGCTTTGCCGCACCAGGCTCGCCGAGATCTCCCAGTCGTGGGTGTGTCCGGTGCCACCGATCCGATCCCGCGCAAGATCTACCGAGTCCAATACCACCGCATCGGCAATTCCGTCCCATAGTCCGATGTCAGGAGCTGCTTCGCGTTCAGTGACATGCAATGCCTTTAGGATCCGGAGCTGTGGTCGCTTTTGGCGCAATGCCGTGACCAGGGAGGGATCTACGTCGTCGTGTATCTGCAAGGAATCAATGGGCAAGGCAGCCGCGGCCAATAGCTCGGGCAGGCTCTTGGCATGAGTGACGGCATATCGCCCCACATAGGGTGGCACCAGGCCGAGGAGGTTAGCTGCGTGCTCCAGGGTCACTGCATCTTCGGCAACGTGGGCGACCTGGACAAGGACACCTACGGCATCGGCTCCTCCTGAGACTACGGCACGCACATCCATCTCGCTCTGTACCGCGCACACCGAAACCCGCACCCGTTGAGCCGCCTTAGCTTCCCGGTCGGACATCCACCAAGCCAGCTTGGTCGGAGAAGCAACGCTTGCCGTCACACACTTAGCTTAGTAGTCATTGGCGTGAACCACACGGCCGGACCTGTGGAGGATGAAATACTACATGCTAACTGAGTTAGGTTCAAGAAGTATCATACTCTTCTGATGGTTACGCAGCCGACCGCCCCGGATAATCCGAGGTCCCAGCCAGTCCAGCTGGATACCCCGAGTCTGCTTGGCGGCGTGTTTCAGCATCGGTGGGATCTTGTTGGGATAGGAGGCTCCTACATCGATTTGACGACACGTGTTAACGAATCGGACCTTGCGGCGCTGGGGCTGGCAAAGGGCGAGTCCCTTGTTGTGGGGCCGGACCGGTTTGCCAACGCGCTGAGCACTTTGCACGGCTGGTCGTCATCTTTCGGTGGATCTGTGGCAAACACACTGAAGACGGTTGCTGAGCTCGGCTGCACTACGGCCATGATTACCGCGGTTGGGACCGACGTGGAGGGGCGTGGCTGGCTGGACTCTCTACAACGGCACGGGGTGGCCGCTTTTGCACGCTCGTCGGATCGGCCAACCGGGCGGTGCGCCGTGTTGGTAACTCCCGACGGTGAACGATCGATGCTTGCCACCGCCCCTCCTCCTCTTTCCCATCAAGACCTGGCCGCGCTCCTTCCTGCCCCGGGACGAGGCATTCTCGTCGACGGGTACGCGCTGGCATCAACGGCAGCAGAGGAGTTCTTGGGCGAGATCTTTGCTATTGCCGAGCGATCGCACAGTTCGGTAATCGTGTCTCTTTCGTCGGTGCAGAGCGTGCGCTCCATACGGAGCGCCCTGCTCTCCAGATTGGCTGCACCGCTTGTAATGATGGTTGGCACCGAAGCGGAGTTTGCGGCTCTTGGCCAAGGATCGGCGGAGGACGGCGCCGAACTCGTGGCCGGCAGCGGAGTCATCGCAGTTCTCACGCGAGGAGACAGAGGGTCCAGTGTCAGATGGGGAGTGGATGTGGCAAATCTCCCGGCCCTGAAGTCCTCTCCGGCCCTGGATACAACCGGAGCCGGAGACGCCTACTTGGGCGGGTTCCTCTATGGATGGCTCACCGGCATGGATCTGAAGGTGGCCGCCGGCATCGGGGCCGAAGTGGCTGGGCAAGCAATCACCAGGCGTAGTGGCTCCGGGGAACGGTGATGATCCGGGGTCGCCTGAGCAACCCAGGGATACTGGGCCCCTCTAAGGCCGGCCCCTGATGTTTCTCGCCAAGGAGCCTCGTAATGCGCCCTGGCCGGATCCGAGCCACAAAAGCAGCCCACCTGGTCTATTTGGTCCACCTGGGTCGCTCTGGTGGTGAACAGCAAGCCGGAGACGGCCGGGTTGGCGGCCAGAACATCGGGCACACAGGTTTGTTCCCTAAGGCTGCTGTTCTGGCCACCTGGTTGTGGTCACCCAAGTTCGGACCTCGGTGGTGACCCCGGCTCCTGGCTAGTTGGCTGCCTTGTGGGCCTGGTGCAGCGCGCCAAGGGCCAGGCCGGCCTTGGCGGCTTTGGCTTGGCTCCGCTTGTGGCAGCGGCCGCGCTTTTTGCCCTTGCAGGAGTCGATCAGCAGTGAAGCCGCTATCCCGGCCATCCAGATGTCCTTTGCCACAGATATGCCGGCTTCGCTCGGGCGGATTCCGTCTTCTTTGGTAAGGGAGGGGGTCTTGAGATAAAGGCGAAGGAGTCCGCCGGAAAAGGCCGCAAGCCCCAGAGCTGCGATGCGTGTTGGCACGATGGGGGTGAGAAGCGCTGCGCCGAGCCCGATTTCTCCAGCCGAGAGCGCCTTGGTGAAGGTCGTGGGAGAGACCTTGGCCAGCTGTGGGTAGGCACCTGTGGCAAAGCCGTGGACGGCGGCGGCACGATCCTCCGGAGCCGAGCGCTTGGACAACCCGGAGTTCAGGATGAAGGCTCCGGTGACGAGGCGTAGCGGAAGATGGCGAGCTGCACGATGTAGTTTCACATTTGAACAGTACCCGGGCGAGCAATGCCGAATCACCGGAATAGTCGTTGCAACCGCCGGCCGCGACCAAAAGCGCCGAGTGCTGGCCGAGGGCTTCGAAGCTTTCTTCTTGGCGGTGGGCACCCGAGGGGTGCCCGACCTCCCAGCCACCGCCGGGGGACCGCCCCCGGCCCCGGAGGGCCGAGGACGGCTTCGCGGAGCAGCCCTTGTGCCCTACAGTCCGCCCGAAAGGGCGGATTTCATCTGGTGGGATGCAGTAGCGAGGGCCTGGGAGTCAGATACCGACCCCGAAAGCGCCGCATTGACGTTGGCGTAGATGGCGGAGCTGAGCTTGGGGTAGTTCGCTGTCCCTGATGGGCGGGGAATCAGCCGGGTCCCCGAGGCGACTCGCAGGGGAGGAGGCGTAGTGGGGTCCTTGGCCAGCGCCTGGCGCACCGACTCCACCGTTGGGATCTCGGAGTAGGTCTTCCCAAGGATGGTCTGGGCCTGGGTGGAGGAACTCCACTTCACAAAGGTGAGGTCGGCAGCGAGGTTCTTGCTGTGGGGATTTACATACAGGTTCCAGCCGCCGATGGTGGAGTAGCCGGGGTAGGACTGCCCGGCGAATGTTGGCAGCGGGGCGACTCCCACCTTGCCAACGACCGAGGAGTTGGCCGGAGTCTGGGAGTTGGACCACGCATAATCCCAGTTCCGCAGGAATGCCGCCTTGCCCGAGTCAAAGGTTGCCATCGCCTGAGGCTCTTGGAAGGTGGAGACGGCCTGGGGGCTCACCCCGCTTGTGATCAAGCTCCTCATGAATCCCAGCGCCTTTATGGCAGCGGGGGAGTTGATGGTCGGTGTCGTGTAGGACTTGTTGACCGGACTACCGCCAGCGTCGGCCAGATATTCCATGAAGTCACATGTCAGACCCTCATAGGAGGCGCCCTGCCAGACGAAGCCGTAGGTTACCAGGTGATCCTTCTGGAGAGTTTGGGACTCGCTCATGAGTTGTTCCCAGGTACGCGGAACTGGGAGGTGTGCCTTTGCGAGCAGGTCCTTGCGGTAGTAGAGGAAGCCCTGGTCTGCATAGAGGGGTGAGGCGTAGACCTGCCCTTTATAGCTGGCCCCGGCGACAAGCCCGGGAGCAAACCGCTTCCAGTAGCTGGACGGCAGGTGCTTGGACAGCGGCAGTACCAGGCCATGCGCCGCGAACTGGGCCGGCCAGATGACGTCACCCATGAAGACATCGGGACTGGAGGAACCGGCCGAGAGCTGGGTTAGGAGTTGGGCCCGGTTCGAATCGGTGTTGGTTGGCGCGCTAACGAGGTTGATCTTGATCTTCGGATAGCGGGCCTCGAACGCTTTGACCAGGGCGGCACGTATGCCTATCTGAGCGATCGGGCTTGCTGACCAGGTGATGGTTCCCGAAGCAGAGGAAGAAGAAGATGATGATGACGGCGTGGTGGAGGTTTGATTAGAAGATCCACAAGCCGAAAGCAGTGTGCCTGCCCCGGTCATTGCCGCTATGAGCGCCAGTGCCCCCCGGTGGCGTCGCATATGAGTGCCTCCCATTCCGGCCGCTGAAAGTCTTGGAGCGGCCTCTTAGTGCGATCCGGGTCTCGGATAGTCGCGGGTGGGATTATGTCATTGCTTTTGAGCCATGTGGTGCATTGCCGGCACATTTGTGCCCACGAAGCTCGACTTCTAGGAAGTGGGAGGAGCGGAACTAGACGTCGTCGTGGTGGTCGATGCTGACGCGGCAGTTGTGGTGGGCGACGAGGTTGTCGTTGTATTCACCGGAGCGGAGCTGGTGGTCGTCGCCGATGTCGTGGTGGTGGAAGAGGACGGCGCGGAGGTTGTTGCAGGCCTTTTCACCTTTGTAGTGGTGGTGGTAGTGGCCGAGGCAACGGTGGTGGTCGGGGCCACCGTGGTGGTGGTGGGGGCGACGACGCCCGTTTGTGACAGATTGGTGGCGGCACTTTTTTGCGTTGCCGGTGTGGGATTTAGCCGCATGTATGCCAAGAGGAGTACGACAAAGGCAATAGCCAGGATCACCGTGGAGCGCCTCGGCCTCCTGGACCAGAGGTTGAGGTCCCTTATGCGGGGCCATTGGCGATCAGCCATGCCCGGCCGATCCGGTGCCCTGGGCTCCGCCCGGTGGCTTGATCGGGCCCGCGGTGCCCGAAGATGTCCCAGGTGAGGTTGGGATCTGAGGAGTCATGGCGGGGCTGGCTATTGCGGCCTCCCGAAGTGCAGCTGACGCGCCCTGGCGGAAGTGCCGCGCCACCTCCCACTGCTTTCCCGGAAGGGTGCGGACCGTTATCCGCACTGTGTAGTAGCCGACCTGGATCGATTCAACCCCGGTGACAATGGGCTCGCCGAGCAGCAATGCCTTGATCGCCTCCTGGTTGGCAGCGGCAGCTGCGGCCTGTTTCAGCACGGCAATCACCTTGGCTGCGTCCTCCTGGGCGGCTACGGGGAGATCCACAACCGCCTGGGACCAGCCTCGGGAGAGGTTGGTCACCTGGCGTAGTTCGCCGTTGGGGATGACGATGAGCTCTCCACCCGCGGCCCGAAGTTCGGTGACCCGCAGCGTCAACCTCTCCACCGTTCCCGAGGTGCCGGTTGCCGATCCCGGCTGTGAGATCTGTACGACGTCACCGATGCCGAACTGCCGTTCGGCAAACAGGAAGAAGCCCGAGAGGAGATCCTGCACGATGCGCTGGGCCCCAAAGCCCAATGCCGCACCCAAAAGGGTGGCGGGCGCGACCAGGGTGGTGAGGGGAAGCCCGAAGTGCATGAGGGCCAAGATCGCCGCTACGAAGTAGATGAGGCTGATCGCCACCCACTCGCCGACCTGGATGACTGCGTGGTGGTAGCGGGATTCCTCGGCCACGGTCGGGAGGGAGGATGACATGGCGGTACGTTGGGCTAAAAGACGCGTCGCCTGTCCCGCAAGGGCGCGCACCAGGCGGGCCAGGAGCACCGCCCCGATCGCGATCAAGACGATGATCAGCCCGTCTTTTTTCAACCAGTCGCCAGGCTGGCTCAGCAACTCAGTCCCACCTCCTCTCCCTGTCAGATTCCTTCCCCGCCGCACGAGACGCTAATGGCAGAGCCCGAATAAGGGCTCTGGGAGGCCACCTGAATGCTCAACCGGTCCCGGCGGGTGATCCTGGTCGGGAGGCCACCTGAATGCTCAACCGGTCCCGGCGGGGTGATCCTGGTCGCCCACGGCTATGCCAAGGCGTTGGAGGACCCAGGGAATGCTTGCCCCCTGCACCAGCACCGAGGCAGTGACGACCACAAAGACCATCTCATACAGGCGCTTGCCCCCTTCCACCCCGGCGCTGAATGCAAATGCTGCCAGCAGAATCGGGACGGCGCCTTTGAGACCGGCCCAGGCCACAAAAATCCTTTCACCGGCCTTGAGGCGGGTGAGCGCCAGAAAACCTGCGGTCGCCAGGGGGCGTGCCACAAGGGCAAGGATGGCCGCCAGAACTAGGCCGTAGGCCCAGATCATGTGCTTGCCGAGCTCGGTGAAGGGCACGGTCAGCCCCAGTGCGGTAAAGACGAGGATCTCCGCCAGCGAGGCGAGGATCGAGTGGAACGTGAGCACCTCTGGCTTGTAGGCCAAATCGCAGTCTGCCAGCAGCGCCCCGGCCACAAAGACCGCAACGAAGCCGGAGCCTCCTGCGACGCTTGCCAACCCAAAGACGATTGCCGCGGCAGCCAGGGTGCGCAGGGGCTGTATTCCCTGCCTCGTTACCATCGAGCGTTTCATCACCCAGGCGAGGATCATGCCGCCCACCCCACCCACGGCTATCCCGATACCCAGTTGCAGGCCGAAGCTGGCCGCAGCCGCCGCCAGGGTGCCCCGGTGGTGGATGCTGGCAAGGATGGCAACCATCAAAGATATGCCCACCGGGTCGTTGGCCCCCGACTCACCCTTCAAGATCAGGTCACTGCTGCCCAGGATTTCGTGCTGGCCCAGCACCGAGAACATCACCGCGGGATCGGTGGGGGCGAGGGCGGTTCCCATCAACAGGGCAAAGATCCACGATCCGCCCAGAATCTCTTTTACCACCACCGCCATGATCCCCGCCGTTAGGAAGGTCGACCCGATCCCAAGGGCTGCCACCGGCGCCGCCACCCCGCGCAGGCGGTGCAAGCCGAGTTGGAGGCCTCCGTCAAAAAGTATGAGGATCAAAGCAACGGTCGCAGCCCCCTGCACGGCGTGCACCGTGAAAAACGATGCAATGCCCGGCGAGATCGCCGATGCCGTGGAGGCGACCAGCAACAGGATCGCCGGGGCTGGGAGCAAAAGCCGGCGAGCAAAATGCGACGAAGCCAGTGCCATGGCTGTCCCGATACCGGCGAGGAGAACCTCGAGGCCGATCAGGTCGACTTGGCTCACCGCTGGACCGTTCCGTCTCTCCCGCTTTTCGCAGGACCACTCTTGGCAGGGGTCAATCGAGTGGCATTCCCCAAAGGGGGAACCAACGGGACACGTCCTGTTCGATTGGGAGATCCTTGCCCGCCAAAGCCCGCAGCCGCAGTTCTGCTTCGTTGTCACGCCGCTGGCCCGACCTCGGGGCGAAGGGGTAGAAGGTGCCCCGCTTGTAGAGGTAGATGAGATAGAGGGGGGCATCGGGGCCGGTAAAAGAGAATGCGGAGCACAGCAGCTGGGGCCCGAAGCCTGCATCCTGGAGGCTTGCGTTCACCATGTGGGCCTTGGTGACCACATCTTCAAGGCTGTCTGAGTGCAGCACGATCCACTGGTAGCCATATTCGTCGTCGCTGCGTTTCCACGAGCGACCGGCTTCTGCTGCACCATCTATGTCCAGCACCGCCGACAGCTCGGCTTCTACGTCGGAGAAGGCTATGCCGCTTGCGGGCTTGAAGCAGACCGCGGCGTCTCCTTGCCCCTGCAGATCCATGGAGGCCTGCAGGGTGACGGCCGCCGAGGAGAGAGCGAAGAGCTGGTCCAAGTTGGCCTGGGCCGGCTTCGAGCGGCCCAGGAGTGCGTCGAAGAATCCCATCAGCCCCTGCGCCCCAGCTCTCCTTCGAGCCGCTCCAGCTGGGCGAGGCGCACCTCGAGCGACGGATGGGTGGCGAACAAGGTGGAAACGGAAAGCCCAGAGGTGAGTGCCGGGGCGAAGTAGAAGGCGTTGAAGTGTTCGGCCTTGCGCAAGTCTGCCGTCGGGATCCGGCCCATCTCGCCGGTGACCTTGGTAAGGGCCGACGCCAGGAGCATGGGCTTGCCGATCAAGATCGCTCCCGAGCGGTCCGCTGCGAGTTCACGGTAGCGGGATAGAGCGCGTGTAAGCAGGAAGCTGATGGCGTAGACCACCATCGAAATCAGGATCACCCCAATCTCGAACATCGCGAACTGCTCCGCCTGCCGCCGGTCACGGCCGTAGCCACCGCCGAACATGCCTGCGTAAAAGGCCATCCTTGTGAGTAGGCCGGCCGCTATGCCCAAGAAGCTGGCAATGGTCATTACCGCAACATCCCGGTGCGCCACATGGGACAGTTCGTGGGATAGCACGGCCTCGACCTCCGGCTCATCGAGCCGGCGCAACAGGCCGGTTGTCACGCAGACGACGGAGCTGGAGGGACTCCGCCCCGTTGCAAAGGCGTTGGGCAAATCGACATCGGCGATGGCGACTTTCGGCTTTGGCATGTCGGCCAGGGCACAAAGCCTGTCCACCACTGCATGAAGACCCGGCGCCTCCTGTTCGGAGACGAGGTGCCCACCCATCGAGAAAAGCGCAATGCGGTCGGAGAACCAGAACTGGGCAAGCCCGATTCCGATGGCGATCACAAGGATCAGGACGGTCTGCACGCCCACGGCAACCAGGGCTGCCACGAATGCGACATAGAGCAGGCCGATAAGGAAAACCGTGAATCCCATACGTGCCGACAGCCCGCGGTCCTTGGGGAAGCGGCTAGTTCCTGCCATCAGGCCACCTCCTCAAACTCGGCTGCGTAGCCACCTCTGCCACGCATCATCATTATCATTATCGCTGGCTTGGGCCCCGGCCCAGCCGCATGGGGCGAATATTGCCATAACCAGCCGGTGACAGGTTCCCGGGTTCGGCTTTCCGGACGCCTTGGTCAGCCGTGTGGGATGGCAAGTTGCTCCAATGCGCCAGCGATGCGTGCCAGGGATCGCTCACGCCCGAGTATGGCTATGGATTCGAAAAGCGGAGGCCCCACGCTGCGGCCGGTCAGGGCAAGGCGGATCGGGGCCTGCGCCTTGCGGAGAGACAGGCCCAACTGCTCCGCCATCTGCCGTGCCGCCCGCTCCAGTTCCTCCGGGATCCATTTGTGATCGGCGAGAAAATCCTCGGCGCCAAAGACCTCGGCGGCCGCGAGCAACACCTCTTTGCCTACCGGGTCCGCCTGTAGTTTTGCCCAGCTCGCAGCCTCGTAGTCGACCCGGTCCACAAAGAGGAAAGAAACCATTCCCGGAATCTCTCCCAGCACCGATACCCGGGATTGAACCAGAGGCGCGATCCTGGCGAAGGCCTCTTCGTCAAAGCCTGTTGCAAACCACGGCTCGGCCTCCAAAAACGGCCGGGCGACCTCGGCGAAACGCTCTACTGGCTGGCTCCGTATCCAGACGCCGTTGAAGTGGGAGAGCTTTTTGGTATCGAAGTAGGCGGGGGAGTGATTGACCCGCTCGATGGAAAAGCGAGCAACGAGCTCTTCCAGGGATAGAACCTCGTTGCCATCCTCGGGGCCCCATCCCAAAAGAGCGAGGTAGTTCACCATGGCCTCGGGCAGGAATCCCTTTTGCCGGTAATCCTCCAGCGCTACTGGATCACGGCGTTTGGAAAGTTTCTGACGCCTCTCGTTGACCAGCATGGGCAGGTGGGCAAAGCTCGGCAATCTTCCCGCCCCCAGCGCGGCCCACAGGAGTTGGTACTTGGGCGTGTTGGAGAGGTGGTCCTCGCCCCTTATCACCTCGGTAATGCCCTGGTCGGCGTCGTCTACGGCGTTGCAGAGCAGGAACAGGGGCGATCCGTTGGAACGGAGCAGGACGAAGTCCTCGATGTCGGCGTTGGCGAAGCTGACGGTTCCCCTGATGCGGTCCGATACGACGGTCTCTCCCGTTTTGGGAGTGGCGAAGCGCAGGATCCTGCCCGGCCCCCGGTCCAGGCCGCGTTCCCGGCAATAGCCGTCATAGCCAGGGGGACGGCCCGCTGCCTTGGCCCGGGCGTCGATCTCCTCCCGGGTGCATTGGCACCAATATGCATAGCCAGCCGAGGCCAGCCCGCTGGCCGCCTCTGCGTAGCGGGCGGTCCTTTCGGATTGGAAGACGGGGCCCTCGTCCCAATCCAGGCCAAGCCACTGGAGTGCATCGAGGATGCCCTGGACCCATGCGGCATTGCCCCGATCGGCGTCGGAGTCCTCGATCCGCAAAAGGAAGGTCCCCCCGCCCTGTCTGGCTACGAGCCAGTTGTACAGGGCGGTGCGAGCACTACCCACGTGGAAAAAACCGGTCGGGGAGGGAGCGAACCTCACCCGGGCGGCATCACCTTGAGCATTTGGGGCGCGAAGCTGGACCGACACGACAAATCAGCCTACGGTGTCTCGCGGCTGCTGCCTCGTCCGAGGGGTGAATGCGCGGTTGAAAAGAACGAGCGGGGGAGAAAGACGAGGTGGCCGGCGCAGCGAAACGCCGTCAGCGGAGGGGGGTCCGTGCGAGCGGGCCGCGTTCCGTTGGGCTAATGAGGACAAGGAGACAAATTCATGATGGCTGTTCTTGCTGGCTCGCGCAAACGCGTGAGCGCCCTCTTGGCGGTGGGAGCGATGTCCATGACCCTTGCTGCATGCGGGTCCGGGGCACCCTCCACCAACTCGCCAGGAACTTCCTCATCGCCCGGTACGCCACCGGGGAACGCTACATCGGGGACGGTCACATGGGGCTCTGCCCCCATAGCGCGAAGCAATCTTCGCTCGACGCTCATAAGCGCCTTCGAGAAGGCCTATCCGCACATCAAGGTGAACCTGGTCACCCTGCCGACCAGCGCCAATGCACAACAGTCGGCGCTCACGACCCAGATATCTGGCGGTTCTGGTCCCGATGTCTACACCGGGGATGTGACCTGGGCTGCGCAGTTTGCCAAGGCCACCCTCGCCGAACCGCTGAGCAGTTACCTTGGTTCGTCCTACTTCTCCAGCTTCGCGCCGGGTCTCATAAAGGGAGCCACATACAACAGCAAGGTCTACGGGGCACCCTTTTTCACCGACGAAGGCCTCCTCTACTACCGCAAGGATCTCCTTGCCCAGAACCACCTTCCGGTGCCTTCGACCTGGCAGCAACTGGTAAGCGAATCCAAGACGCTGCAGTCCGCCCATCTGGTGAAGTACGGCTATGTCTGGCAGGGCGCTTCCTACGAGGGGCTGACCTGCGACTGGGTGGAGTTCATGGCCGATGCCGGCGGCACGCTCACCAACTCCGCTGCCACCAAGTCCACCATTGACTCAAAGGCGTCGCTCAAGGCCCTGACGTTCATGCGCTCGCTTATCACCTCGGGCGTCTCTCCCGCGGCGGTCAGCACCTATCAAGAGCCGCAGAGCCTCGCGGTATTCGACGGAGGCCAGGCCGCCTTCATGCGGTTCTGGCCCGAGGGCTATGCGCCGGCCGTGAGTGCGCTCGGGGCCTCCAAGGTGGGCGTGGCTCCCATGCCGACCTTCGCTGGGCAGTCCGCACCGGGCTACTCGGTAGTGGGCGGCCAGAACCTCTACCTCAACCCCCACGCCAAGAACATGGCGGCGTCCATCACCTTCATCAAGTGGCTGACCGGAAGCCAGGCTCAGACCATGATGGCGACCAAGTACGCGATGGTGCCCTCCAACGCAGCGGTCCGCAGTTCCAAGGCGGTCACGTCCTCCAGCCCGGTTCTTGCGGCAATTGCCAAGACGAAGTTGATTTCCCGGCCTTCCTACACGCCCAACTACACCCGGGCGAGCCAGGCGATCTACTCCAACGTCAACTCTGCCCTCAGTGGGGCAACTTCTCCCAAGGCTGCGTTGTCCGCGGCGCAAAGCCAAATGAACACGGCCCTGTCGGGATCTGGAATATAAGCGAATAATCACGGGGTAGTGGCACCCTTCGCCGCAGTGGCGAAGGGTGCTGCGCCTCGGCGTGAAGGGAGGGGGGAATGACCGTGCCAGCGGCTTCAGCTCTGAGCGAGCGTGTTTCTGCCAGCGGGGTAGAACCATCGCCGCCGGTGGGGCGGAGGGATCTCAACACAAAGAAGCTGGCGCGCCTCGGCTGGGCATTTTCGGCCCCTGCGATGCTGGTGGTGGGGGCGGTAACGATCTTCCCGATCGTCTTCTCGGTGGTGTTGAGCCTTTCGCACGTGGCGATCACCGGCAACGGATTCGTGCTGGGAGGCTTCACCCTCGGTAACTACCGCGCACTGCTGAACAGTGGGCGGTGGCGGTATGACCTGGGCTTCACCTTTGGCTATACCGTGGTGACGGTCCTTGTCGAGTTGATCATCGGGACCGCTTTCGCCCTGGTGTTGGAACGCCTCCAGGCCGCCAGGGGAATGATGATGGCGCTGCTGCTCATCCCGTGGTCGATGATCACGGTCATCTCCGCCGAACTGTGGTCCTACATCTACAACGGCACCTACGGGGTCCTGAACGCGATAGTGGCCCCCTTTGTGTCGCATCCGATCGTCTTTCTGGGCACACCGGTGTCGGCAATCATCGCAATGATGGTGGCAGACATCTGGAAGACGACACCCTTTGTCACAATCATCGTCCTGGCGGGATTGGTGATGCTTCCCGATGATCTCTACGAGGCGGCCGAGGTCGACGGGGCGAGTGGGTGGTCAACGTTTTGGAAGGTGACCTTTCCGCTGCTGAGGCCGACCTTGGCCCTGGCCGTGCTGTTCAGGGTGCTGCAGGCCTTCGGTCTGTTCGACCTTCCCTATGTGCTCACCTCGGGAGCCCCGGGGCATGCCACGGAGTCTTTGGCACTGCTGGGCTACGAGGTCATGTTCTCCTACTTCCAGTTCGGACCGGGTGCAGCTATTGCCGCCTCCACGGCGCTCATCGTCCTTGTGGTCTGTTTGGCCTTCCTGAAGGTATTCCGCTCACAGATCGGATCGGAGGCTTGATGCGCAATCGCACCCGGGTGGGTTGGCGGCGTTGGGTCAATGGGGTGAACCTTGCCTCATTGGTACTGGTGATCTTTGTCATGGCGCCCATCTACTGGCTGGTTGCCACCAGTTTCAAACAACCGGCGCAGATTGGTGCCTACCCTCCAACACCCATTCCGCTGCATCCGACGGTGCACAACTATCGAGATGCGTTTTTCAAGTATCACTTCGGCGTGTATCTGATGAACTCGGTCATTGTGGCAGTCTCGGCAACGGTCGTGGTCCTGGTGCTCGGGACGCTTGCGGGTTACGCGCTCGGCAGGCTCCCCATGCGGGGCAAGGTCCCGATCCTGATGACGCTTTTGATGATCTCGGTGTTCCCTGCGATCGCCATCATCTCTCCGCTATATCTGCTGTTGAAGTCGGTCCACTGGCTGAACAGCTACCAGGCCCTCGTGCTCCCCTACAGCGCGTTCAACCTGCCATTTGCCATATGGATCCTGAGGAACTACTTCTTGGGAATCCCAAAGGAGATGGAGGAGGTGGGCCGGCTTGATGGGGCCTCGCCTTTGAGGACGCTGTGGTCAATCGTGCTGCCCCAGGCCCGCCCCGGCCTGTTCACTGCGGCTGTGTTCACCTTCAGCGCCTGTTGGACGGAGTTTTTGATGGCCCTCACCTTCAACAGCGTTGACGCCTACCGGACCATCCCGGTCGGCATTGCCCTGTTCGGCTCCGCGTTTGTCGTCCCCTACGGCACGATCTTCGCGGCATCTGTCGTTGCGGTCCTGCCGATCGCAATCCTCGCCCTGGTGTTCCGTCGCTCGGTTGTCTCCGGCCTTACCGCGGGTGCGGTCAAGGGATGACGGCGCCCTTTGGGAGCCCTCAGAGCCCCTGGTGGGAGGGTGCCGCCATCTACCAGGTCTACGTGCGGTCCTGGCAGGACTCCAATGGGGATGGGATTGGCGATCTTGCGGGAGTGACTGAGCGCCTGGATTACCTGTCGTGGCTGGGGATAGAGGCGATCTGGCTCAGCCCGATCCACCCATCGCCCAACTGCGACTTTGGCTACGACGTATCGGACTACTACGGGGTGCATCCCGATCTGGGGACCGAAAAGGATCTTGCCACCCTTGTCGAAAAGGCCGCCGAAAGGGGGATTGTGGTCATATTGGACCTGGTCCCCAACCACACGAGCGACGCACACCCCTGGTTTGTGGAGGCGCTGGGGGATCCGGACTCTCCCAAGCGGGACTTTTACGTCTGGGCGGATCCCAAAGAAGGAGGGGGACCGCCCAATAACTGGCTGGATGAAACGGGTAGTTGTGCATGGACCCTGGATCCCGCATCTGGGCAGTACTACCTCCACAACTTCCTTCCCTCCCAACCCGATCTGAACTGGTGGAACCCGGTGGTGCAAAAGGAGTTCGAGGCCATCCTCGCCTACTGGTTCGACAAAGGGATCGGAGGTTTCCGCATCGATGTGGCACATGGACTGGTCAAAGATGCCGAGTTGCGTGACAATCCGCCAGCTGAGCCCGGCGATCACCCTTTGATCGTAAAGAAGGGCCTTCGTCCCGTATACAACGTGAACCGGCCCGAGGTTCACCCCCTCTACCGCCGTTGGCGCAGCATTGCAGACTCCTATGTGCCCCCGAGGCTGTTGCTGGGCGAGACCTGGGTGCTGAGCCCGGAGGAACTCGCTCCCTATTACGGCCAGGGGGACGAGTTGCACCTCGGGTTCAACTTTTCCCTCCTTTTCTCGCCGTTTTCGCCCCTGGCCCTGGCCGGAATCGTGGAACGAACCCTTGCGTCGCTGCCGGAGGGGGCGCATGCGGTTTGGACCGGCTCCAACCACGACGTGTCGCGCATGGCGAGCCGGTGGGCCGGTGGTGAGCCCACAAAGGCCCGACTGGCCCTGGGGATCATCTGCTTGCTGCCCGGCACCGTCGTCCTCTACTACGGCGATGAGCTTGGGATGGTGGATGTCGATTTGGATCCCTCCGATTTGGTGGACGACATGAGCAGGAAAAACCCGGCCAGCAGCCGCGATCGGTCCCGCACGCCAATGCAGTGGAGTGCCGGATTGGGGTGTGGTTTCACAACAGATGGGGTCCGCAGTTGGTTGCCCATGGGGGACTGTGCCACCACCAACGTGGAACAGCAGCGCCAAGATCGCTCTTCGCTGCTGTGGATGTGCCGGGATCTCTTAGAACTGCGCCGCAGCCGGCTCGGGTCCAGAACCTATCGTCAAATTCTGCTAACTGAGCAGCTTTGGTGCTGGTCTGCAGGCCAAGATGTTGTGGTTGTGGCGAACTTTTCCAGAGACGAGATTGCTCTGGACCCACTGGTGGCCGAGCTGATATGGACTTCATGGCAAACCAGAGGAGCAGGGGTTGGTGTAAGTGACCATTCCCTTGCCGAGGCGGGCCATGAGGGTGGCGGGCCCGAATCGTCATTGGCGGTTCCGGGCTGGGGACTGGCGGTACTCCGCTGTGACGAGGCAATGTTGGTGGAAGCCCTCGGAGGGGAAGGCCGGGGTCACTTTGTGGCCGACGGTGAGTCCCCAGAGGGCATGAGGGGGGTGTTGGCCGGTGGCTAGCGTGACGTTGCAGGGGCTGACGAAGGTCTATCCGAACGGGAAGATCGGA
>JAKAOS010000114.1 GCA_021823165.1 Actinomycetes bacterium
TGCCTTTGCGTGTCCGCCCTGCCTTTGCGTGTCGGCCCTGCCTTTGCGTGCCGACCTGCCTTTGCGTGTCGGCCCTGCCTTTGCGCGACCGACCTGGGTACCCGGGGCGGAGCGGGATACCCAGGCCTGCCCACTCTTGCGCTGGCCCGTGGCAGATGCCACGGGACGCAGGAGACGCTGGGGTCAGATGACGGTGTCGATCAGGTTCGTTGTCACCCTCCGTTCCCCTCGGCCTCGTGAGGAACGGACTCCCTGTCGCATCTGTTTGGCCGTTCGGTCCGAGGGCACCTCCAGCTTCCTGTGGGCCTGGGCGATTGTCTGGGTGACAAGCCCCAATGCCGCACTCGTGTTGTGGTCGCCTGGATGTTCCCAAAGAGCATGGACGAGTTCGGAGCGCATCTTGTCAAGCACCTTCGCCTTGGCGCCGGTCAGCCACAAAAGCTCCGTAACCGAATGTGCATCCCAACTGTGGTCGCTTCCAACCATCGCTCTGGCTGTCTCACAGGCTTGGTGGATATCTACCTCTTGCCAGAGCTGGTCTGCCAGTTCCTCGCCGAACTGAGCAGGCGCGGTGCAAAGCGCTCTTTGGCAGATCCCCTTTTCGGCGATGACCGTGGCACCTGCGGCCTCAAAGCCCTGGCGCATGGCCGCCAGCGCCTTGCCGGGGGAAACGGCGTAGGTGCAGTAGACGACGACCTTCTTTCCGCCCAGGTGAGGAAGTCGCTTCAAAAAACTCCTGGTGCCCTTGGCAGGTCGCACCGCAGCGACCACCATTCCCTCCACCCAGGTCCCAATCACGATCAAATCCGCCCAGGCCAAGTGATTGGGCCGCACCTCGCGCAGATGCATGTGCTGGGTCTCCGAACCACGTGCGGCGAAGCCAAGCGCCAGTGTGACCCCTGCTCGCTTGGTGTTTCCCGTCTCGCTCTCGTAGGCCACGAGCACCCGGCGCGGGCCGCCCAGGGGCTCTGCGTCGGGCCGCCGGGGACGGTTCATGATGATCGCATGCGCCGCCTCCCGGCCTTGGGACATGGCTTCCACCACCGTGGCAGGACCCATAAGGGCATCTCCGGCCACCCACACCCTGGGTCGAAACGCCAGAGCGGCGGCGGCGAGATCCATCTCCCGGTCCAAAGACGACCGGCCGATCGCAGTTAGCTTGTTGTCCCTGCCCGCATAGGCGATGCCGCTCGCGTTCCAACGTCGCTCGATGATCTTTTCCGCCTTGCGCCGTTTCGCCGTTCCGGGAACAAGAGCAACAAATCCCGGGTCCACCTTGTAACCGGTGGCCGACACCACTATGTCTGCCGGCTCCCTAACCGCAGCTGCCGCCAAGACCTCCGGTGGAGCGCCATTCCTGCGTTGCCGGGTCGGAGCCACCCAGACGGTGCACAGCCTGCCATCGGCCTCCTCGAGTCGGCTGATCGAGGCCTCGAAACGCATGGTCACGCCTTCGGCTTCCGCCTCGGCAAGCTCGTCCGGCCTCACCCTGGCATGTGCCCGATCCCTGCGGTTGAGGCAGATGACCTCTGCCCCCATTCGCCGTGCGGTGCGGCATACGTCCATGGCCGTGTCTCCCGCACCAAGGACGAAGACCCGCTTGGGGTGGTGACCCTCGGACTCCAGTTCGGGGAGCCGGCGGCCCTGGGCCAGTGCCTCCTTGCCGCGTTCCAGAAAGGCAGTGGCATCTTCGACACCCGCCATATCTCCGTGTGGCACTGGCAAGCCTCTCGAAATGCCCGCACCCTGGCACAGCAACACGGCATCGTGCTGCTCCAGCAAACCCTCGATGTCCTCGGGAAAGATCTGGGTGGCAAGACGAACGTCCACGCCTGCGGCAGAAAGCTGCTTCCAGGGCCGCTCCACTACATGGTCGGGAAGGGTGAAGCTGGGAATGCCCCAACGCAGGACCCCGAGTGGCTCATCGTCTTTTTCGTAAAGCGTCACCTCTGCAGAAGCCTCGACAAGCTCCCAGGCGGCGCCAACACCTGCCGGGCCAGATCCAACGACGGCCACCGACAGACCTCTACCCTCCGAAGACTGGGGCTCTAGGGCCGGCACCGGTTCGTTGTCGCAGATGAAGCGCTCTATCGCCCCGATTGCGACGGCCTTGCCGCCAGCCAGTGTCCAGGTGCAAGCCCCCTCGCACTGGGCCGAGTGGTCACAAACCCTGGAGCAGATATCCGGCATCGACGAGGTAAGGCGGAGCGCCTCGTGAGCCCTTTTCAGTTTGCCATCACGCAGTCCCTTGATAAAACCGGGGATGTCGTTGTGCGCCGGGCAACCGCGCATGCAGGTGGGGTCCGGGCAGAGCAAGCAGCGCTCTGCCTCGGCCACCGCGTCGGCCCAGGAGGCAAAGGTCGTCCTGGTCTCGGTGATGTCCACCTCCAGCTCGTCGGGGTGATGGGCATGGAGTTCGGCACGCTCCCCCACCACCAGGCCGCCCGCCACCTCTATTGCGGCAAAGGGACAGGTTCGGACGCACTGGCGACAGCCGACGCACAGCTCGTCGTCGGACTTGGCGATCCACAAGTCCAGGTCCATCGACAGAGCACCGGTCGGACAGCGCACCACACACTCTTGGCATCCGGCGCAGCGATCTACATAGACCTTGACTGCTGGCATGCCCTCAGCGGGAATGCCCGGGCCAACCTTGGTCATCGACATTGGAGTCAGCTCTCTTTCGTGTGGTGTCATACAAGAGTCGGGCGAGCCACGGCGACGGAGAACCCCGCTGTGGCTCCAGCCCCTTTTCAGTTGGCGGCGTTCATGAGGGTGTACATGTAGGCGGCGGCACCGCCGGCGAGCATGGGCACAACTGCCACGCTCAACTTCATCCCCCACCCTCCTGCAGCGGTTGATGTCATTGGGAGGAGTTCCCTCCGGGCTATGCGTTGGAGAGCCCAGATCGACCCGAGCGTCCCCGCAGCCACCACCCCGACCTGGACATCGATGATCTGGGGGTTTGTGAGCAGCCGGAAGTTGTACAGCCACGAGTGGGTCGAACCCGCACCCCACAGATGCTCGAAGGAAATAGGCACCCTGGTGACGTGCTTGAGGAACTTGGGCAACTGCCGGGCGAAGTAGTCCGAGCCGACTACTGGGATCATCCCATACATGAGTGGCACGAAGATCGCCCTGAAGGCGGTGACTTTGGTGAGAAATGTGGTTCCGCCTCGCTTGAGCGGTGCCCGATTGGAGCCAAAGGCCCTGGTCATGGCCCAGGAGATACCTGCCATCGCCATGGCAACGATGCCGATGGTGCCCAGGTAGTCAACCGGGTTCGGGTAGTGGGGGAAGTAGGTCAGCCTGTTCAAGAAGTTGTCGATCGGCTGGTAGAAGGGGAGGGCATTGATCTGCTGGAAGAGCACCAGGCCCCACAGCGCCGCAATCGTCCATCCGATGTCGACTCGGCGGTTCTTGGGCTGCACCACCGAGGTCATGGGCTTTTGTAAGAACAGGCCTATGTTGTCGTAGGGGCAGGCCTTGTAGCACTCGGAGCACAGTCCGCAGTAGGCGTTGGACTCCGCCGCTCCCGGCCAGGTATACCAAGGGCAACCGGCTCCGTGAGAACCCCCCCTCATGCACTCCTTGGTCTGACAGCTGAGGCACTTCTCTCGGTCTCTCGTCCGGAACCCAGCCACCGAGCCCATCTGGGAGACGGTGGCGATCAGGCTGGTGAGCGGGCAGAGGTAACGGCAAAAGGTCCGGCGCTCGAAGATCAAGAAAAAGATCAGAGCTCCACCGACGATGCCGATGACAAGCCAACCGGTGGTTACTGGGTTGCCCGGCCCGGCGATATTGAAGTACTCCTCGATCCATGTGAGGGCGAGGAAAATCCCCGTCGACAAAAGGGCGCCGTATCCGGCCCATCGCTCGGGCAACTTCAGGCCCAAGGTGAAACGCCGCTGGCTATGGCTCCAGAACGCAAGTTTCTGCACCCATTCACCAAAACCGCCGAAGGGGCACATCAAGCACCAGGCGCGACCCGCCACCACCATCATCACGAACAACAGACAGAACCACACATACCACGTGATTGCCGCTCCGAAGTTCAATCCCGGGATCGCGGTTCCGGCCAGGCCGACGAACATGACCAGCCAGAAGATGATCTGGTTGGGGAGCACCGCCAGGAACTGGAACTTCCGGCTTCGCACTATGGCGGCGATGCGGGGATGGGCCGTTATGTCCCACGCATCGGGCAGGTCGGTATCGCTAAAGCGGTCGGGCGGAGGCTCATGGGGGCTTCGCAGCCGCACCGCCACCGCGGCGGGTCCGGTTTCGATCCGCAAGCCGGGGCCAGAATCGAACTTTGCCGCCGATCCCTTGGCGGTCCCGCAACCACAGGATCCGCTTGAACATCCGCCTCGGTTCGACACCGCAAGGTGCCGAAACTTCTTTTTGTCGGCGAGCCCGGCGCTGCCGAGTTCGCTTTGCTCTTCAGGCACAACTGCCATTGATTCCTTCCCCCCATTCTTGCTCGGGGCGCGCAAACACCTGCGACCCGTGAAACTCGACTCGGGCACTCACCCGACCAAAGGCGGGCGTCCCCGCTCAGTGAATCTCTGAAAGGTCCCGGTCGGACATGTTGATGACCATTGCCTTTATTCGCGTCATGGCCTCGATGGAGTAGCGGACACCCTGCACACCCATCCCCGATGACTTGGTTCCGAGGAACGGGAAGTGGTCGGGGCCTCTGGCCGTCTTACCGTTCACCTGGACGGTGCCGACATCCAGGCGCATGCAGATCTGGGTGGCAACATCCACATCCCTGGTGAAAAGCGCCGCCTGGAGGCCATACTCCGAAGCGTTGGAGATCCGGACGGCTTCGGCGGCATTAACAACCCGCAGCACGGGCAACACCGGAGCAAAGGGCTCGACCCATGCGACATCCATTTCCTCGGTCACGTGGTCCAAGAGAGTCGGCTCGACGAGGTTCCCCCTCCGCCCACCACCGCCAAGCAGTTCTGCACCCTTTGATACCGCGTCGTCGACCAGGCTGAGCGCTCTTTCCGCAGCCGCTGGGTCCACCAGGGGCGTGACCGTCGCGTTGTCCCGAGGGTCACCCACCGCCAGGGTGGCAATGCGACGGCCGAGAAGTTCGACGAGTTCATCGGCGACCTCTTCGCTGCAGAGCACCCGCTTCACCGCGGTGCAGCGTTGCCCCGCATAGGCGAAGGCGCCGGCCACGATGTGATCCGCCGCCGCCTGCAAATCGGCGTCAGAGAGAACAATGGCCGCGTCCTTGCCTCCCAACTCCAAAAGCAGCGGCACCATCCCCGCCTTGTTGGCCAGGTCCCTTCCCACCTCGGTCGAGCCCGTAAAGGAGATCATCGAAACCGCGGGGTGCTGCACGAGGTAGTCACCAATCCTGGAGCCCCTGCCGGTGACAAGGGCAAACACATCGTGGGGAACCCCGGAATGCCACAACAGTTCGGCAAGCATCGCACATGCCACCGATCCCTGGCTCGGTGGCTTGAGCACCACCGCGTTCCCCCCCACCAGGGCGGGGGCAATCTTCGACAAGCCGAGGTTGATCGGGTAGTTGAAGGGTGGGATCGCCAGCACCATGCCCAATGGCACACGGTAGGAGATGGCCATCTTGTTCCTATTGTGCCGAGCAAAAGCGTCAGAGAACTGTGCCTCTCCTACAAGGTGCTTCGCTTCTTCCGCCGTATGCCTAACAAAGTCTGCGCTACGCAATACTTCGTCCCTGGCATCCTTGGTAGCCTTGGCAACTTCCATTACCAAGACCTCGGTTAAAGCATCGGCGTACTTTTCAAGGTTGTCGGCGACTCGATGCAGTATTCGGGCCCGTTCGTCGATAGGGCTGTTCGCCCAATCAACCTGTCCAAGTGAAGTCAGGTAAAATACCTTGTCAATTTCATCATGGCTGAACTCATGCATTTTGCCAACCAGGGAGCCATCGACTGGGGAACGTACTTCCAGTGAGTGCTCATCATCTCCCTGGTGCAGCTCCGCCGCTATGCGGTAGGAGCCGTCTGTCAGGTTGGACAAAAATTTCTCCGGCACGAAGTGCCTCCTCTGAAAAAACATCGCGCAATAGCCCTTGCCGCCGCGCTATTCCGCCGTTCATACACAACAGGTGCAACGGCCCTATTGCATGCCGATTCAGTGTTTGTAGCCGACCAGGCGTAGGCGCTTGGATGTATCCCTTTCGATCACGCACCACATTCGGGTTTGGTTGGCCTGGGGGCAGATCGTGACCCACATCAGGAAGAGGATCCTGGAGAGTATCGATAGATTTGAGGCACTTCAGGAAGTCTGGATTCCACAGAGTTCCTGCGACGCACGGCCATTGTTGCAAGTCACTTGGTAAGGGCGCGGTAAAACAGATAACAACTTAGTAAAGGTATGGTAGTCCTCTAGCAATGGCGTAACGAAGAACCGGTACAGGTCGCGCATGCTCGCTGTTGCAGCATGCGGTTATCGCTGCTAGAGGTGGTGGAGACAAACGGCGGCCGGAATGTTGCGGCCCGAGGAGGTCCGATGCGTTCAGTCAGGCTCCACTCCTATAACCAGAGCCCGAGCATCGATTTGGTGCCCGAGCCGGAGATCTCTCATCCATTCGACGTGTTGGTGCGGATCGGCGGTGCCGGGCTGTGCCGCACCGATATCCACATCGTGGAGGGACAATGGCGTGAGAAAAGCGGCGTCGCCCTCCCCTATACCCTTGGCCACGAGAACGCGGGGTGGGTCGCGGCGGTCGGCTCTGCCGTAGAGCACTTCTCCGTCGGAGACCCCGTCATCGTCCACCCCCTGGCCACCTGTGGATTTTGCCTGGCCTGCCGGGCCGGGAACGACATGCACTGCATGTCATCGGCCTTTCCCGGCATCGACAGCGACGGGGGGTTTGCCGAGGTCCTGAGGACCAATGCCAGGGCTCTTGTGAAACTGGAGGGCGGGCTCTCGCCGGCCGATGTGGCGGCCCTGGCCGATGCCGGCCTCACCGCCTACCACGCGGTGCGCAAGGCATCTCCGCTTTTACCTCCCGGTTCCTCCGCCGTCGTAATCGGGGCCGGAGGCCTCGGCCACATCGCCATCCAGGTATTGGCCGCAGTGACAGAGGCAGAGATCATCGTGGTCGACCGCTCCGAGGCCGCATTGGACATGGCCTCCTCCTTCGGAGCCCACTACCAAGTCTTGGCAGATGGATCCGAGGTGGCCTCGGTAATGGATCTGACAGGGGGGAAGGGTGTCCAAGTAGTGCTGGACTTTGTGGCGGAAGGGGGCGCCGAACGCCGTGGCCCCGCCATGCTGCAAAGGGCGGGCAGCTACTTCGTCGTCGGATACGGCGGGACTGTGGAGTTGGCAACCATCGACATCATCTCATCCGAGCTGAACGTGGTCGGGAACCTGGTCGGCTCCTACACCGACCTGGTGGAACTGATGGCCCTGGCGGCGCGCGGCTCGGTCAAGCTGCATACGGCGAAGTACCCCCTCGACGCGTTCGCACAGGCCTTTGAAGACCTGCAAGCCGGGCGAGTCAGGGGCAGAGCAATACTGGTCCCCTGAGGATCACTCCTAGCCCGATTGCCCGGATAACCCGGCGCCCCC
>JAKAOS010000115.1 GCA_021823165.1 Actinomycetes bacterium
GGCGGCTTGGCCGCCACGAGAAACGGAGCGGTTCCACACCATGGCTAAGCAGAAGTTCGAGCGCTCGAAGCCACACCTGAATATCGGCACGATGGGCCACATCGACCACGGCAAGACAACGCTGACGGCCGCGATTACAAAGGTCCTGCACGACCGCAACCCAAGCGTGTCCTTTACGCCTTTCGATCAGATCGACAAGGCACCCGAGGAGAAGGCGCGAGGCATAACGATCTCCATCTCCCATGTGGAGTATGAGACGGATAATCGTCACTACGCCCACGTCGACATGCCGGGGCACGCGGACTACATCAAGAACATGATCACCGGTGCGGCCCAGGTCGACGGTGCGATCCTGGTGGTCTCCGCTGCGGACGGCCCCATGCCCCAGACCAGGGAGCACGTGCTGCTTGCCCGGCAGGTTGGCGTGCCCTACATCGTGGTTGCCCTCAACAAGGCGGACATGGTGGACGACGAGGAGCTGTTGGACCTCGTCGAGCTCGAGGTCCGGGAGCTGCTCAATGAGTACGAGTTCCCCGGCGACGACACTCCGGTTGTGAGGGTGTCTGCCCTGAAGGCCCTCGAGGGCGATTCGGAGTGGACCGACAAGATCGTCGAGCTCATGTCGGCTGTGGACGCCTATGTGCCCGAGCCCGACCGGGTCGTGGACAAGCCGTTCCTGCTCTCCATCGAGGACGTCTTCACCATCTCGGGCCGTGGCACGGTGGTTACCGGCCTGGTCGAGCAGGGTGCGGTGCACCCTGGTGACGAGGTGGAGATCGTTGGTCTCCGTTCGACGCAGAAGACGGTCGTTACCGGCGTCGAGATGTTCCGCAAGCTTCTTGACGAGGGTCGCGCCGGTGACAACATCGGTGCGCTTCTCCGGGGTATCAAGAAGGAGGATGTGGAGCGGGGACAGGTGCTTTGCAAGCCCGGCACCATCACTCCTCACACCAACTTCGAGGCTCAGGTGTATGTGCTGACCAAGGAGGAGGGTGGCCGTCACAAGCCATTCTTCAACAACTACCGGCCGCAGTTCTACTTCCGCACCACCGATGTGACCGGCTCCATCACCCTCCCGGAGGGAACCGAGATGGTCATGCCCGGAGACAACACCTCCATGGTTGTCGAACTCGGCAAGCCCATTGCCATGGACGAGGGTCTTCGGTTCGCTATTCGCGAGGGTGGCCGCACCGTCGGTGCCGGTCGAGTTACCAAGATCCTCAAGTAGCGGAGATGGCAGACGGCTCCAGGCAGCGCATTCGTATCCGGCTCGAGGCCTATGACCACGAGCTGATCGACAGCTCAACCAAAAAGATTGTGGAGACCGTGCTCCGCACCCAGGCAAAGGTGCGGGGACCGGTTCCCCTTCCGACCGAGAAGCACCGCTACACGGTGATTCGGTCTCCCCACAAGTACAAAGACTCCCGGGAGCACTTCGAGATGCGGGTGCACAAGCGCCTGTTGGACATCGTCGAGCACAGTGCCAAGACGGTCGACTCCCTGCAGCGGCTCGATCTGCCTGCCGGGGTCGACGTGGAGATCAAGATCCAGCAGAACTGACCGGAAATAAGTCCGGAGAGCTTCGATTCGAGGGCGCCCCACCGGGGCGCCCTCGTTTGCGAGTCGATCCACTGCCTAATGTTCCTCTCGGGGCGTTAGGATATGTATCCCCAACGAGGAGATGCGGCCGAAGTTCGCCGCAGCATTGTTAAGATGGTTGGGTTGGCGCCCTTGGTAGGCGCCGAAAAAGTGGCGTCCGGTGGCGCCCGCGTAGCGGGGACCCACCGGCAACCGATAGCGAGCGCTCCGCTCGGGACTCCCGAGCGGAGCCTTTATGTGTACGGCCCGAGGCATTCGGGTCGCTAAGGCGAGGAACAATGGCATCCAGCGCGATCGTCGGCACCAAAGTCGGCATGACCCAGATCTGGGACGACGCTCGTCATGCATTCGCGGTCACCGTGGTGAAGGTCGCTCCCCTCAGGGTGGTGCAGGTGCGCACACCGGAGCGGGACGGTTACTCCGCGTTGCAGGTGACCTACGGGTTCAAGCAGGCGGGCAAGCTCAATAGGCCAGAGGCGGGACACTTCTCCAAAGCAAGTGTCGAGCCCGGCGTTGGTCTATGGGAGCTGTCAGTGGAGGACGTTTCGGGCTACAGCGTGGGCCAGCAACTTGGCGTGGAGGTTTTCACCGACGGTGACCTGGTCGACGTGACGGCTCTCAGCAAGGGCAAGGGCTTTGCCGGTGGGATGAAGCGGCACAACTTCAAGGGCCAGGGTGCTTCGCATGGAAACCACAAGAAGCACAGGGCTCCCGGATCGGTCGGCGCCTGCGCTACTCCTGCTCGCGTCTTCAAGGGCACCCGGATGGCTGGACGCCTTGGTGGTGACCGAGTGACCACGCTCAACCTCAAGGTCATAAAGGCGGACCCCGAAAGGGAGCTTTTGCTGGTGCACGGTTCGGTGCCCGGTCCCGCTGGAGGACTGGTGGTCGTGCGCAGCGCCGTGAAGGCAGCCGTGAAAGGTGGGAGTGCCAGATGAGCGAGGCCAAATCGCCGAGCGCAGCTCTTTACGGCCCCGATGGGTCGGCCAACGGAACGGTGCAGCTGGACCAGGGAATCTTTGGGATAGAGCCCAACGTCGCAGTCATGCACCAGGTTGTCGTCGCGCAGCTGGCGGCGGCTCGCAGTGGGACCCAGAGCACACTGACCCGCTCCGAGGTCTCAGGTGGCGGGGCAAAGCCCTTCCGCCAGAAGGGAACCGGCCGTGCTCGGCAGGGTTCCACCAGGGCAGCACACTGGGTCGGTGGTGCCAAGGCACTGGGACCCAAGCCCCGTTCCTACCGCCAGAGGACACCCAAGAAGATGGTCTCTTTGGCCCTGCGCTCGGCGCTTTCGGATCGAGCCGCCGAGGGCCGGATAGCGGTTGTGTCCTCTTTTGATTTCGAGGCCCCCAGCACCAAGGCGGCGATAAAACTGCTGGGCACCCTGGGCGTGGAGCGTTATGCCCTGGTCGTGCTATCTGCCGAGGACCTGGTTGCGGAGAAGAGCTTCCGAAACATCCCCTGGGTCCGCGTGATCTCCGAAGCTGAACTCAGCGCCTACGACGTGCTGAACTCCGACTGGGTCGTTTTCACCAATGCGACCCTGCCCTCCGCCCCGGCAACTGAAGATGGTGCCAAGTGAAAGATCCCGGAAGCATAATCCGCCAGCCGGTCGTGTCCGAGAAGTCCTACGCACGCCTCGACGAGGGTGTTTACACCTTTGTTGTGGCACCCGATGCGACCAAATCGGAAATTCGCAACGCCCTGCACAAGGCCTTCGGCGTAACGGTTGTAAAGGTGAACACCCTGAACCGCAAGGGCAAGCGCAAGCGCCAGCGGCGCACCGGGACCATGTCAAAGCGGCCGGATACCAAGCGGGCCATAGTGACGCTCGCTCCCGGCGACCGCATCGAGCTGTTCGAAAGCTAAGGGTTAGTACTTATGGCACTCCGTAGACGCAAGCCAACCAGCCCCGGTCGGCGCTTTCAGACCAGCGCCGATTTCGCCGAGATCACTACCGACCGGCCAGAGCGCTCCCTGGTGGTGGCGCAGAGTTCCACCGGTGGCCGGAACGCCTATGGGCGCCGGACCGTTCGCCACAGGGGCGGCGGCCACAAGCGCCAATACCGCTTGGTGGACTTCAGGCGGGACAAGGACGGCGTCCCGGCAAGGGTCGCATCCATCGAATACGACCCCAACCGCAATGCCCGCATTGCGCTGCTTCACTACGCCGATGGTGAGAAGCGCTACATCCTCTGCCCTGCGAAGCTGTCCGTTGGTGACACCGTGGAGTCGGGTCCGGGTGCCGAGATACGCATCGGCAACGCGCTTCCGATGCGCTACATACCCGTCGGTTCCACCCTGCACAACGTCGAGCTCCGGCCCGGGGGTGGCGGCAAGCTGGCCCGGGGTGCCGGGATGAGTGTGCAGTTGGTCGCAAAGGAGGGTGCGCATGCCACCCTGCGGCTTCCCTCCACCGAGATGAGGCGGGTGCTGTTGGACTGCCGTGGCACCCTTGGGGAGGTCGGCAACGCCGAGGCGGAGCTGGTCTCCATCGGTAAGGCGGGGAGAAACCGCTGGCGAGGCGTGCGGCCCCAGACCCGAGGTGTTGCGATGAACCCCGTCGACCACCCGCTGGGTGGTGGAGAGGGCAAGAGCTCTGGGGGCCGTCACCCCGTCTCCCCCTGGGGGAAGCCGGAGGGCCGGACCAGGGCCAAGAAGAAGGACTCTGACAAGATGATCGTGCGCAGGCGCCGTACGCGCGGCGCCAGGCGTTAGGAGCGGCGATGCCCAGGAGCCTGAAGAAGGGACCGTTCGTAGACGACCACCTGCTTCGCAAGGTGGACGACTTGAACTCGCGGAACGAAAAGCGTGTGATCAAGACCTGGTCCCGCCGGTCAACCATCATTCCCGACATGGTCGGCCACACCATCGCGGTGCATGACGGACGCAAGCACGTTCCCGTTTACATCACCGAGTCCATGGTGGGGCACAAGCTCGGCGAGTTCGCGCCAACCCGGACCTTCCGTTACCACGCAGGCCAAGAGCGCGCGGGGAGGCGTTGATGGTCGGTCCCAAGACCAATGAGCGCCCCGGCACCCGGGCGGTGCTGCGGGGTAGCCGCATGTCGGCCTACAAGGCGAGGGAGGTGCTGGATCTGATCCGGGGACAGGATGTCGCCCGGGCGGCAGAGATCCTTCGCTTCTCCGAGCGCTCCGCGGCCACGGTGATCGGCAAGGTGTTGGCCTCCGCGGTGGCAAACGCACGAGAGAACGACAGCCTGGATCCCGAGGACCTCTACGTCTCGGCGTGCTATGCCGATGAGGGCGGGACGCTGAAGCGGTGGCGCCCACGCGCTCGTGGGAGGGCCACCCGTATTCGCAAGCGCACCTGTCACATAACGGTCATCGTGGGTGTCATGCCTCCCGAGATGGCTCGCCAGGTCAAGAACAAGCGCTCTTCGGGCGCAGCGGCTGCTCGTAGCCGCAGGCGTGCGGAGTCCCGGCGCCCGGCACAGGCGGAGGTTTCCGCAGCCGAGAGCGAGCCGGAGGAGACTTTGCAGCCCACCACCGAGGTGGAGGGCGGCGAGCAGGTGGCGGACCGTAGCGAGCAGGCCTCCCGGGCCGATGAGGTAACGGAGCCCGTAGGGGCGGCGCAGGGCGGTAGTGCAGAGGCCGAAGTGGATTCGGCCGACGCCGAAGGAGGCAAGTAGCAGTGGGCCAGAAGGTAAACCCCTATGGGTTCCGGCTCGGGGTCACCACGGATTGGAAGTCCAGGTGGTTTGACCGGCGCCATTATCAGGACTCGGTTATCGAGGACTGGAAGATTCGCAACTACCTCCAGGGTCAGTTGGAGGCCGCCGCCGTCAGCCGGATAGAGGTGGAGCGAACCAGGGACCGGCTCCGGGTCGATGTGCACACCGCACGCCCCGGCATCGTCATCGGCAAGCGGGGATCGGAGGCCGACCGGTTGCGTGCCGAGTTGGTGAGGATCACCGGCAACGCCAAGGTGCAGCTCAACATCCAAGAGATCAAGCAGCCTGAGCTGGATGCTGCGCTCATAGCCCAGGGGATTGCGGACCAGCTTGCAAGGCGTATCAGCTTCCGCCGGGCCATGAAGCGGGCTCTGCAGACGGTGGAGAAGGCCGGCGGCCAGGGGGTCCGGGTTCAGTGCTCGGGACGGCTCGGAGGATCCGAGATGGCCCGCAAGGAGTCCTACCGCGAGGGACGGGTACCTCTTCACACCCTGCGGGCAGACATCGACTACGGATTCCGTGAGGCCAAGACGACCTACGGGCGTATCGGCGTCAAGGTGTGGATTTACAAAGGCGAGATCCTCCCCTACAAGACCGCCGCAGAGGAGAAGATCACCCGGGAAGCTGCGATGGCGGCTGGGGAAACCTCTGGGCAGGGCCGCGCCCGCCGGGTCATCTCGGCCGGCGGTGGCAGGCGACGCCCGGGCCAGGGTGAGCTCGGCTCCGCTACTACCGAGGCCGCCAAGGCGCCCGCCGGCGACCAGGAGGCCGAGGCGCTGGAGCGCCTGTTGGCCGAGGAGGAGGAGATCGAGAGGCGCACCCGTGAGGAGCATCACGAGACGCCCCATTTCCGAAGGGATGTCGACTGATGTTGATGCCTCGCAAGGTCAAGCACCGCAAGCAGCAGAGGGGTCGTCTCCAGGGCAACGCCAAGGGCGGCACCGAGGTGAGCTTTGGTGAGTTTGGCATCCAGGCTCTCGAGCCCGGATGGATCACTGCCCGACAGATCGAGGCAGCACGTATTGCCATGACCCGGCATGTCCGCCGCGGTGGCAAGGTCTGGATAAGGGTCTTCCCCGACAAGCCGGTGACCAAGAAGCCTGCCGAGACCCGCATGGGCTCGGGCAAGGGAAACCCCGAGCTCTGGGTGGCGGTGGTGAAGCCGGGACGGGTCCTGTTCGAGTTGGGTGGCGTTGGTGAGCCTCTCGCTCGGGCTGCGATGGAGCGGGCCATTCAAAAGCTTCCGATCAAGGCGCGTTTCGTCATTCGCGACGAAGCTCCCGTCGTGGCTGGGTGAGGACGGAAATGACCAAGGCATCTGAGTTGGCAGAACTGAGCGACACCGACCTGAAGCGGCGCCGGGAGGAAGCGGCCAAGGAGCTGTTCAACCTGCGCTTTCAGCTCGTGACCGGCCAGTTGGAGAACCCCTCGCGGATCACCATGCTGCGCAGGGAGATAGCCAGAGTTGCGACGATACAGCGGCAGCGGGAGCTGGCCGGGGAAAGAGGAGAGGCGGTGAGCCGAGGTGAGTGAGGGTAATGCAGTGCCCGAAGCAGGCCGCGCCAGCCGGAAGGTCCGTGAGGGACTCGTGGTCTCCACTGCGATGGAGCGCACTGCGGTGGTTGCGATAGTCGAACGGATGAGGCATCCCCGCTACGCCCGGACGGTGCAGAAGACGTCCAAGCTGTACGCCCAGGACGACATGGGAGACCTCAAGGTGGGCGACCGCGTGCGGCTGGCCGAGACGCGACCGCTGTCCAAGACCAAGCGTTGGCGGGTCGTCGAGGTGCTGGAGCGGGCCAAATGATCCAGCAGGAAAGCCGCCTGCGGGTGGCGGACAACTCCGGCGCCCGCGAGGTTCTCTGTATCAAGGTCCTGGGTGGTTCGGGTCGCCGCTATGCGAGCATCGGCGATGTCTTCATTGCCACGGTCAAAGACGCCATTCCCGGCGGCAGCGTCAAGCGGGGTGATGTGGTGCGCTGTGTGGTTGTGCGCACCAAAAAGGAGAAGCGGCGTAGCGATGGTAGCTACATCCGCTTTGACGAGAACGCCGCTGTTTTGGTGACCGACGCCCTGCAGCCCCGGGGGACCCGCATCTTCGGCCCCGTCGGTAGGGAACTGCGTGACAAGCGATTCATGCGGATTGTTTCTTTGGCACCGGAGGTGCTGTGATGCGTATTCGCAAAGGAGACAAGGTCCAGGTCCTCTCCGGCAAGT
>JAKAOS010000010.1:0-10943 GCA_021823165.1 Actinomycetes bacterium
TTGGCGCGCCCTTCTTCGATCACAATGCAAAGTGCGTCGGCGCCCTGTCGGTCACCGGGATCAAAGCCGACGTTCCCGCCTGGCGGATACAGGAGCTGGGCGATCTGGTTGCCGACCAGGCTGACCAAATAACGCGAGATCTCACCGGTCAGGTACCAGCCCACTGGGGCCGGCACACGCCACCCGAACCGACTAACGGAGAGAAGTAGGAGTGGCAGAAGAAGGGGTGGCAGAAGAAGGGGTGGCAGAAGAAGGGGTGGCAGAAGGTTCAATCGCCTCGCCCGCCCTGGTCACCCATGGACGCGGGGAAGCGGTCATCCAGCGCCACACGATCACTCCCCGATCCCCAGACGACGTACTCGTTGCCCCCGAGCTGGTCGGCCTTTGCGGCACCGATTTGGAAATCATTGATGGAACCATCGATCCCGCCTACATCCACTACCCCATCACACTCGGGCACGAGTGGTGTGGGAGAATTGTTGGCAGCGACGGCCAACTTGGCGCCCGGGTTGTCGCCGAGGGCGTGATCCCATGCCGGGCCTGCCGCTTCTGTGTCATAGGACAAACCAACCTGTGCGAGACCTACGACGAGATTGGCTTCACCCGGGACGGTGCGGCTGCCGGTGCGATCTTCGTCCCCCGGGCCCTTCTTCATCGCATCGCCGAAGGCGTATCGGCACGCACGGCCTGCCTCGTGGAGCCGAGCGCAGTGGTGTTCCGGGCGCTCACCCTAGCCAACATGGCGCCCGGCCAAAAGATACTCATCGTCGGCGATGGGACAATCGGACTTCTGGCCGCCTACTTCGCATCCCTTTGGCACCCCCGGCGCATCGATATGATCGGCGGGCGCAAAGAGCAACTGGCTCTCGCCCAACGAGCTGGAGTCTCGAGATTCACGGTTGACCCCAACGGCGTGGAGGACGAATACGACCTGGTCCTCGAGGCGGCTGGGCGCCCTGCCGCAGTCGAAAGAGCGCTTTCGGCGAGCCGGCGCGGAGGCACAGTCGTACTGGTTGGCCTCGCTGGCACCGGCACTACCGCTGGCTTTGATATTGATCAAGCCGTAAACGGCGACATCACCATACGCGGGAGCTTCAGTTACACCTCTGCGGCATTCCGAGATGTGGTCGGCCTGATCAACGACGGCCGGGTTGATCCATCCTTCCTGATCACGCATCAGTTTTCATTTGCTCGCTCCGATGCCGCTCTGAGGCGACTTCGCCACCCCGATGGTGAGCGCGGCAAGATAGTTGTCGATCTGTCCGATCTGAGTACCACAGATCCAGGCGACGCGTCCCGTTCCAACCACGGCTGATCGACGGTCGGTTGCAGAGCGAGGGGACGTAGAACCCTTGGCCCGGGACGGGTCAGATGAGTGATTAGCCACCTGCGATGGCAGCGGCTTAGGAGATGTCAGGCTTGGAAGATGCCGGTCACCTCGGATACAGTCCTCCGTCCAGGGCGACCACTTTGCTGGTCATATAGCCGTTGCCAAGGATGGCCATCACAAGTGAAGCGACCTCCTCCGGCGTACCCAGCCGCCCGACGGGGATGGCCCCGGCCAGTTCCGCGGGATCCCCCGGCAACATTGCAGTGTCTTGTATGAGGGCGGGAGCAATGGCATTCACCGTGACCCCCTCAGCGGCGCAACGTGCGGCCAGGAAGTGGGTCAGGCCGTGCAGGCCGGCCTTGGAAGCCGCGTAGTGGGGACCGACAAGACCCCCTGTAAAGGCGGCGACCGAGGAGACGAACATGATCCTGCCGAAGTTGTTGGCGCGCATATGGCCAAGGGTGCGTCTCGCAAGCAGGTAGGGAGCACGAAGGTTCAGGGCAATGGCCTCGTCGAAAAGCGTCGCATCCACCTCCTCATAGCTTTTGGGCCTCCCCGTGCCGGCATTGGCCACCAGGACCTCCACCGGCCCAAGATCCTCTTCGACCCGACCAATCAGGGCCTCGACCTGCCCCGGGTCCGAGAGGTCGGCGGCGAAGGCCAGGGCCCGGCCACCGCCTCCCACAATGTCTGCCGCAATTGCCTCCGCCGCGGCCCGGCCAGCATGGAAATGGATGGCCACCAAAGCACCCTGCCGGCCCAGGGACCGGCACAGCTCTGCGCCAATCCCTCCGCTCCCACCCGTTACCAGTGCGACCCTGCCGGCCAAGCCGATGGCAGCCGAGTTTGCAACTCTAGATATCTCCCCCATGGGGATCCGCTCCTCTGTCGCCAATAAGGCCTCTTGTGCCAACCGTCGTCAGCATGCCGAACGGTTCCCAAGGTCATCATTCTTTCATGGCCGAACCCACTCCCCCACGACAGATAGAGAGGTTCGGCTCCCCTAATAGTCCGGCCCGAAATGCCACTCTTGAAAACCAGGAGCGCATCCCGGCAAAAAGCCGAGCCTTTTGCGTCCCGAAGGACCGAGGCGTCATCGGACCCCAAGGGGCAGCGGGTCTAATGGACCTGCGAAAAGGGCCACGAGTGGCAGGCAACGGTCACATCGAGCCATCGAAGCAGGTTGATGAGGTGGTCTCGCCCCATTCCCGAACGGGACGTGTTCGAGCCGACTGCCACGGGTAGCCAGAGAGAGCAGTTGAAACCCCGGTCTCGACTGGCTGCAACCCCGGTTGCCTCTGTGTTCCCAAGGAGTTAAGGGAGTGGTCACCAATTTCATCCTCCTGTTTTCCGGAGTCTCGTTACTGTGGCGACAACAACGCAATATCCCGATGACGGAGCGCGCCATGGCCTCGATATCCCTTGAACACGTGGTTAGATCTTTTGGCAACCAAACGGTCCTGAATGACATCTCTTTAGAAATTGCCGACGGCGAGTTCCTCGTTCTCCTTGGCCCTTCCGGGTGTGGCAAGTCCACGTTGCTGCGGACTATTGCCGGGCTGGAACAGCCCAGCTCTGGGCGGGTATATCTCGACGGCGAGGACGTGACACAGGCTCAACCCGGCGAGCGGGACATTGGAATGGTGTTTCAAAACTATTCCCTGTATCCGCATCTGAGCGTCAAAGAAAACCTTGCATTCGGGCTGAGGGCTCGCCGCACGCCCCGGCACGAGGTCGACGCGGCCGTAGGCAGGGTGGCAAGCCTTTTGGAACTCCAAGAACTACTGGCACGAAAGCCACGCCAGCTTTCCGGCGGACAGCGGCAAAGGGTGGCTCTGGGACGCGCCCTTGCAAGGCGGCCAAGGGTCATTTTGATGGATGAACCCTTGTCAAACCTCGATTCCGCCCTGCGGGATCGCATGCGCGTCCAACTACGGCGCCTTCACCAGAAGGTCGGACTCACGACTCTGTATGTAACCCACGACCAGCAAGAGGCCCTTGCCCTTGCCGACCGGGTCGCAGTCATGCGCGCCGGAAGCATCGAACAGGTCGGGCCACCAGAGGAGGTCCTGCTCCGGCCGGCCACCGCCTTTACCGCGGCTTTCGTGGGGAGCCCACCTATGAACCTCATCCATATTCCCGACCCAGGCTCCGAGGCCGAACAGGAGATAACGATCGGTATTCGGCCAGAAGACCTGATCCTTGGCGCGCTCTCCGGACCCTCAATCTCACTGGAGGTTTCAGTCGAAGTCTTGGAGCGCACCCGGGATGGCCTGCTGCTGCATGGGCTGTGGCGGGATAGAGAGGTCGTGGCGAAACTGCCCCTTGAAGCCGACCGCCCCGCAGCTGGATCGATAACCACACTGTCTGCCTCTATCGACCACCTCGCCTATTTCTGTCCAGACAGCGGAAGGCGACTGGACCTGCCCCACTCGGAACGGGCCAAAACCCTTGCGGCGGCACAATGCAGCTGAGCACGGCTGAGCCGGGTCTGCTGAAAGAAAGTGGTGGCGGCACAGCCGCAGAAAACGGATTGCTGCCAAGCCGGCATGCCGGCTCATTCGATGGACGGAGAAGAAAGCTCCGGCTCCATGGGATGGCGGGATACCTGTTCATCATGCCCGCCTTCAGTGTGTTGACGCTCTTTTTCTATATTCCTGCTGGTCTGCTTTTCATCATGGCCTTCTACCATTGGAATCTCTTCGGCAACTCCACCTTTGCAGGCTGGGCAAACTTCTCCACCCTTTTCAACCAGCCCCTCTACTTCCGCTCACTGGCCGAAACCGCATACTTCGCAGCGGTAATGGTTCCCGCGGACACCCTGGCCGGCCTGGCTTTGGCACTTTTGCTCCGAGAGGGACTCGGCCAGCTTCGATCTGGTAAGCGGCGCAGGGGTGGGGGAATCGGGCGCTCTTTGGTGTTTTTACCTCACGTAACCCCGGTGATTGCCACCTCGATCATCTGGGCATGGGTCTTCAACCCCCGCTATGGGTTGGCAAATTATGTGCTTCGCACGGTGGGACTCGGCCAACCGGGCTGGTTGGACAGCACTAGGTGGGCCATGCCTGCGGTAATGCTCTACAGCCTCTGGCACTCGGTGGGCTACTACGCGGTCTTCTTCCTGGCAGGCCTTGCCATGGTCCCCGATCAGGTGCTCGAAGCAGCCAAAGCGGATGGTGCCAGCAGGTGGTATAGCTTCCGGCGAGTCGTGCTTCCAATGATCAGCCCGACGATCTTCATGGTCGCAATCCTTTCAAGTGTGGCTTCCATGCAGGCATTCTCTCAAATCTATGCACTAAGCGGAGGTCCACATGGGGGTGCGGGGGGTCCCGCGTACGCAACCACGACAGATGCCCTCCTTATCTACAATACGGCGTTCATTTATCAACATATTTCTCTCGCCGCAGCAATGAGTCTGGTTCTGTTTCTTGTGCTTTTGGCCATCACTCTGATTCAAAAGCGCCTGGCGCGGCGCTGGGTCTATTACGGAGGTGACAAGTGAGTATGGCCCGGCGTATTTTGGCTGGCGCTGTTGGCTTGGTGTTTGTCCTGCCGCTTTGGATGGATTTGGTGATTGCCCTGGGAAAGCGAGGAGGGGCATTCCATATCCCCCCGACCTTCTGGCCAAGCTTTCATTTCGGTGCCATGACAGTAGTGCTGACGCAGACCCATTGGCTTCACTACGTGGCAAACAGTGTGCTGATCACCGCTACAACCATCATCGGGGTGCTCACGACTTCTCTTTTGGCCGGATACGCGCTCGCGCAGCTCCGACCAAGGGGAAGTGGCGCAATATTTGTCCTTCTCATCGCCGTGATGATGCTGCCACAACAGGCTCTCATCATTCCCCAGTACGTGCTCATGAAAGACGTCCACCTGCTGAACAGCTTCGGTGGCCTGATCCTGCCATTCACTGCTTCGGGTGCCGGGATCTTCCTTTTCCGACAGGCCTTTATGCACATGCCCCCCTCCTACCGAGAGGCGGCAAGGGTGGACGGGGCCTCCACCCTCTACTACCTGTGGAGGGTGGCCATTCCCCTGCTAAGGCCGGCCGTTGCCACGACCATTCTCGTGACCTTCGTGAGTTCCTGGAACATGTTCCAGTGGCCACTTATTATGGCCGATACCAAATCCGTCCAGCCCATAGAGCTCGCTCTATCCCACTACATGCAGGCTTTCGAAGCAAACTGGAGGGAGCTGACCTCGGCGGCTCTATTGGCAATGCTTCCCGTCTTTATGGTCTATGGATTTGCCCAGCGTCACATAATCAGATCCGTTGGCGGAGGCACCTCGGGGCTGGTGGAATAGGGCAATCGCAAAAACGGACTGGAACTCCCAGCTGACCGCAAGCCTCTTTGGTGTTACCTATTGTTAGCCGGCGCTACTCATCTTTACTTGCTTGTATCTGTCTTAACTCACTCACTCTTTCCCTCTGGGTTTTTCCGAGAGTCACGCTTCGACGCACAGCAATCAAGCCATAGAGCAAAGGAGCTCAAATGCCCACGTCGTCTCGACTACGCCGGCTTGCCCTTGGTGCCGCCGCATTTGCCGGGTCCGGACTGTTGGCCGCCTGCAACAGCGCCTCTGCCAGCAGTTCTAAGTCCTCGGCTCGGTCCGTAACTCACATCAGTCTCTGGGAGTCCCACTCCGGGGGTCCGGTGGCAGCCGCAGTAACATCCCTGGTCAATCGCTTCAATGCGACTCACCCAAAGGTGCAAGTGTCAATTGACGTCACCAAGGCGAGCACAAAGGCCCTCGGAGCCATCGCTGCGGGGTCTCCTCCACTGCTGGCTGAAATAAGCCACTACGACGGCAAGTTCCTCCAGGCACATGCACTTGTGAACCTCAATTCTTTCATCAATGGCCCAAGCGGCTTCACCTCCGCCCAGAAATCCGCGTTTTTTCACTCGATTTGGACGAACGGCGAGGTAGGGGGGAAGCACTACCGGCTCCAGGTCGATGCCAAGGTGACCGAGTACTTCTACAACCAGTCGCTTTTTGCCAGGGCAGGAATTGCATCTCCGCCCAGCACGTGGGCTCAGATGTCTTCGGATCTAACAAAGCTTGCAGCCCTGGGTGTAACCCCGCTGGGGGTGAAGGACGCCTCTGCCCACATCGAGCCGATGTTCGTCTCGAACGGGGGGCAGCTGATCTCGGCGAATGGAACCACCACCAAGTTCAACTCGTCTGCCGGGAAGAAGACCTTCTCCTACATGCGATCCCTCTTCCAGCGCCACCTCGCCATCTTTGGGCACGGCTCGGCGCTGCGTGCCGACCTCGCATCGGGCAAAGTCGCAATCATCGACGGAACCTCCGCCGGTTACCAAAAGGTGCTGGACAGCGCTGGAGGCCACTTCGCAGTGGGAGCTTTCGGTGTGCCGAGTGGAAGCAGCGGCCATAGCGCCAACATGGTGCAGGGGCTTGGCTTTGTGATCATGAAGGGCCACCCCCTCGCCCAGCAGCAGGCGGCCTGGAGCTTCATCAAATGGTATCTTTCCCCTGTTCAGCAGGCATTCTGGGCGATGCACACGGGCTTTGCGCCAGTCACTCGATCTGCCCTTCAGTACATGCCGTCCTCCTGGATGGCATCTCACCCGGGCATGCAGGCATCCATTGCTGCTCTCGAATCCCCCTACACCTTTCACCGGGTGAACAACCAGAACTACTCAGAGGTCGAGTCCGCACTCGATGCCGCCTACTTCAATGCCCTCACCACCACCCAGCCCATCACGCCTTTGCTTGCACAGCTGGACACCAAGGCCCACCAGTACCTGAGCGGCAAAGCGGCACTGTGAACAAATGGTCTTCTCGTTGCGTAAACCCTCGTGGCACTCTCATCGTTGTGATGCCAAATATGGGTGCCCCGCCGCCGCTGGACAAGGCCGAAAACCCCTGGCGGCCCCGGGGAGCACCGAGAGTGGCATGCTCGGATCATCCTGCCCGCGCCGAGTCGAGACCGAACAGAGCTGCACGCGAATACCGCCGGTCGCGTAAGTTGGTGTCGGTGACGACATTGGTACGTCTAAGCGACGTCATCGGGGTCTCGGCGGTTGACCTTTCCGGCAACCAGATCGGCACGGTCGAGGATCTGGTTGCCCGATTCGCCGAGGAGGGATTCCCTCCCGTGACCGGGGCCGTGGTAGCGGCCTCAGATCGCAGGGTGTTCCTTCCGGCCAGCCGGCTCGGGGAGCTCGGAGGAAGCATGCTCGCCTACGAGGGGGAGAGCGAGATCCTCGGCAGCTTCGAGCGCCGGCCGGGTGAGGTGCTGTTGCGCAGGGACGTGTTGGGGCGCCAGCTCATTCACATCGACGACTCCCACAACGCCCGGCTGGTCCGGGCGGCGGAGATCGACTTGGCATTGGTGGAGGGCGAATGGCGGGTAGCGGGGGTCGACGCCGCCAGGAGGAGCTGGCTCCCCTGGCGCAAGCACAACCAGGACGAGCACCCCTACTTCGTCGAGTGGACGTCTTTGGATGCCTTCATGCGCCACGTGCCAACCTCCCGTTTGCGCCTGCGCACACGGCGGTTGGCGGAGCTTCACCCAGGAGAGATAGCAGACCTGGTGGAATCCGCCTCGCCCGACGAGGGCGAGGAGATCATCGAGGCGCTGGGTGACGACAAGGCGCTTGAGGCGGACGTCTTTGAGGAACTCGACCGGGAGCACCGGCTGGAACTGGTAAAGAAGCGCTCCGACCACGAGGTGGCCGGCCTGCTGTCACACATGGCACCCGACGACGCGGTCGACCTACTGAGCGAGCTGGACCAGTCCCGCCGCTCGGCCGTCCTTGCCGCAATGCCGCCCAGCCAGGAGCGGCGGCTCCGGAGGCTTTTGGACTACAACCCCAACACCGCCGGGGGAATCATGAGCCCGGGATTCGTCTCTTTTTCATCCGACCTCACCGTCGGCGAGGCTTTGGAGCGTCTTCGTAGCACCGATCTCGGGGTCGAGCTGTTGGACACCGTGTTTGTTTCCTCCCCCGCTTCCTCCGCCCGCCCAGAAGGTGCCGCCTCCGAGGAACAACGGCCCCGGGAGGCGATCTCCGAACAAGGCAATGCCAACCAAATCAGGGGCATCGGGATTGGCGGCGTAGTGCTTTCCGCTCCCGCCCGGGAGGGAGACGATACCCACGAGCAGCTCCTTTCGGGCTCGCTACGGCTTAGGGAACTGCTACGGGCTCCACTATCCGCCACCCTCTCCGAACTCGCCGACCCCGATCCTCCGGCGGTAAGGACAAGCGCCGATATACCAGAGGTCGCGTTGATCATGTCCGACTACAACCTCACCTCCCTGGCCGTGGTGGACGACGCGGGGTGCCTGAGCGGAGTGATAACCGTGGATGACGTTCTTGCCCAACTGATTCCCCAAGCTTGGCGGCGGCGAGCCGAGGCCATCGGCGACTAGGCAGGCCAGAGCCACTATCCTGGCCAACCGGTGCAGGCAACGGATCGTCCCTTGCCTCGGCCCGGAACGGGAGGTGATGCGCTGGTGACAACCATGCCCCCAAGTCATCGTCAACACCTCGCCGCAGCCTGCCCCCCATCCTTCTGAGCACGCGCGGCGTCGGAGTCCCTTCGCCGTCTCAGAGGAGGTCTTTTTGTGCCCAACGATCCAGTAACCGCGCGCTCCACAGAGGAGTCCCGCCCCGTGCTCGACGATGCCCACCTGGGCGACATCCGAGGCGCCTTGGGCACCATAAAGCGCAACGAGCTTCCGCCTAGGCGGGCATGGACCAAGCGACTGGCCGCCCTGGCGGCGATCATGGGTCCCGGGTTGATCGTCATGGTCGGGGACAACGACGCAGGTGGCGTGAGCACCTATGCCCAGGCCGGCCAGAACTACGGCACCAGCGTGATGTGGGTCCTGGTCCTGTTGGTAATCGTGCTCATGGTCTCCCAGGAGATGGTCGTGCGGTTGGGTGCAGTGACCGGTGTTGGGCATGGAAGACTGATCAAGGAACGCTTTGGGGCCCTCTGGGCGGGGTTTTCAGTCGTCGACCTGGTGATACTGAACTTCGCGACACTTATGACCGAGTTCATCGGGGTTGGCTTCGCCCTCTCCTACTTCGGCGTCAGCCCCTATATCTCGGTGCCACTATCCGCAGCGGGCCTTATTGCCATGACCGTTTCCGGCAGCTTCCAGCGATGGGAGCGGGCCATGTACGTGCTTGTAGTGAGCAACCTGGCCGTCTTTCCCTTGGCGCTCATGGCACACCCCACCGCCCGCCCCATTCTGGCAGGGACGCTCGTGCCCGGCGTGGCCGGGGGGTTCAACTCCACCTCGGTCCTGTTCCTTATCGCAGTGGTGGGTACCACGGTCGCGCCCTGGCAGCTGTTTTTCCAACAGTCCAACATCGTGGACAAGCGGATAACGCCTCGCTGGATCAACTACGAGCGGGCCGACACCTTCATAGGCGCCATCTTCACCAACATGAGCGCAGCGGCAATCATGGTGGTCGGCGCCTTTGCCCTCTACCACAGCAGCTTTCGCGGCCACTTCGTGAACGCGCTGGACACGATTCGGGCGGTTCGCAACCAGATCGGGCCGGTGGCAGGGGACTTCTTTGCCATCGTGCTCCTGGATGCCTCGCTGCTTGGTGCGGCGGCCGTGACCCTCTCCATCTCATATGCCATAGGGGACTCCTTTGGAACCAAGCACTCTCTGCACCGGAGCTGGCGGGAAGCAAAGGCCTTTTATGGGACCTTTGCCGCGATCGTGGCCTTGGCAGCAGGACTCGTCCTGATTCCCCGAGCGCCCCTCGGCATCATCACCGAAGCCGTACAGGCGTTGGCGGGTGTCCTTTTGCCAAGTGCGATCATTTTTTTGCTGATGCTCTGCAACGACAGAGAGGTGCTCGGCCCCTGGGTCAATCCCCGCTGGCTGAACGCCCTCGCCAGCGTCATAGTGGCGGCACTTGTCGGCCTGTCGCTGATACTCATGATCACCACGATGTTCCCCTGGATCAACGTGACCCTCATCGCAGAGACGATCGCCGGCATCTTGGTGCTGGTTCTCCTCGGTCTAGGGGCCGGCAGCCTCCGCAAGACCAAGACCAGGGTCCCCAAAGCCTCGGCCGAGGACCGGGCTCGTTGGACCATGCCCCCCCTCGCCCTGTTGGAGCGGCCGCATTGGTCGCCTGGGAGGCGCACCATCATGTACTTGCTGCGGGGCTACCTGCTGCTGGCGGTGGCCCTGCTGGCGGTCAAAACCGCGCAACTGGGCTTCGGCCACTGAGGCGCCAAGCGTAAAGACCCAGATCAGTCGAGGCCGATGGCCCGGCGCCGGCGCCGGGTCGCTTTGTCCCCGCCCCGAGAAGGCTTGGCAGGGAGGCTGCTCGCCAACCGGTCGCCCAGGACGTCGTCGGAGACCGCAATAACTGGTTTGCGCAACACAGAGATGACCGCCAGGACCACCGCGGCGGTCGGGACCGCCACAAAGGCGCCGATGATCCCGCCCAGGACCGAGCCGATAGCCAATATGACCAAGATGGCGACGGGATGGAGCCTCACGGCCTTGCCCAGCACCAAGGGCCCGGTCAGATAACCCTCCATGTTGTGGATCAATATGGTGACACCAACGATGACCAGGGCCGCAAGGGGACCCTTTGCCACAAGG
>JAKAOS010000010.1:10953-32622 GCA_021823165.1 Actinomycetes bacterium
CACAAGGGTGACCAGTGCCGCCAACAGGCCCGATACCACCCCGCCCACCAAGGGGATGAAGCTTCCGACAATGGTCACGAGGGCTATGGGAAGCACCAGGGGAACGCCGAGTATTGCCAAGGCGATCGAGAGGGAAATCGCATTGATCACCCCGTTCAAGGCGGTGCCCCTCACGTAGCCCGTAACCGTCCGCCACACCACCCGGCCAACTTCCTGCATCTGTGCTGCACGGCGGTTGTCGGTGCTCAAACCGACAATCCAGGTGGCGATCTGCTCACCGTCCAGGACAAAGAAGAAGGTAAAAACCACGGTGAGAAGGATGCCCGCAGCCACCTCGGCCGCGATGCTCACCCCGGACAAGGCTCCTCTTACCAGTCCAGCCTGATTGACGGCAATCTGATGGCTCAGGCCTCCCAGAAGGGAGCCGACCTGGGCACGGGACAGGTGAAGCGGGCCCTTCACCAGCCAGGCCTGAGTTCGCGCAAGACCCACCTGGATCTCGTTGCCAAGGGCTACGAACTCGCTGCGAGCCGCGGGCAGAACCCCGAGCACCAACCCTGCAATAGCCACACTTGCCAGTATGAACACGGTCCAGGCGGCAATAAGGCGAGGAACTCCCCGGCGCTGCAGCCATCTGGTGGGCGGGACGAGGATGGTGGAGAGAAAAAGAGCCGAAACCAACGGCACCATGACCACCCTCAGGCGGATGAAGGCGATCCCGGCTATCGCTGCCCCAGCCGCCACCACCAGAACACGCCAGGTAAACGCGGCGGCCGACACGAGCCACCGGGGGACGCCCGGGCTCCCCGAATCACTCATCTCGACTCCCTAGCCAAGCGGCTTGCCGCGCCGACCTTCCGGCAAGGACCTGGTCGCCCATGAAGAAAGGTTATCCCCTGACCCCCACCGGGGTGCGCCTTGGAGGGGTCAGGGGGCGCTATTCAGGAGAAGTTTCGGTTAAGCCTCTCGCCAAAGCTCACCGATCGCAATCATGCCGGCGAAGAAGCGTCGCCGACCACCTCGCCCTCTTGCTCCTCGCCGAAGTCTGCCTCGACCAGGCCCGCCGCCCGCTGGGAAGCAGAACTTGCCCTGAGGTGGATTTCAGGAAGGGCCAAGGCAAGGGCGAGCGCCACGACCCCAACGGGAAGGCCGGAGAGAAAGACGCTATGCAGCGAACGCACAAAGGCCTCGATGACAAGGTTGTGAACCTGGGGAGGCAGGGCTGCCAGTTGACTCGGGCTGCCCTCCATCCCAGAGGTCAGCTTGGCCGGATTCAGTCCCGCTGGTGCCAGGCTCCTCAGCTCGTGAGCCAGGCGCGAGGCCAGGATCGTCCCGAATATGGCGGTTCCGAATGCCCCTCCCATGGAACGAAAGAAGCTCACCAGAGCGGTTCCGGCTCCCATCTGGGACGGCGGCACGGCGTTTTGGACAGCCAGCACCAAGACCTGCATGGTGGCGCCGATGCCGGCTCCGACGACAAACATATAACCGGACGCGACGACATAGGAAGTATGTGCTCCCAGCAGGGAAAGGAGGTACATCCCAACGGTAACAAGTACCGCTCCGGCCACCGGAAAGGCCTTGTAGCGTCCCACCCGGGCGATCACCTGGCCGCTCAAGACCGACACAAGTACCACCCCCAACATGAGGGGAATCATGAGGAGCCCGGACTTGGACGGAGACAGGCCGTGAACCACCTGCAGGTAGAGCGGGATGTAGATGATAGATCCGAACATGAGCAAACCGACCGAGAAGCTCGCCGCAGAGGCCACGTCGAAGACCTTCAGATGGAAAAGCGAGAGCGGCATGATTGGCTCAGACGCTTTCGATTCGGCAAAGAGGAACAGGATCAGGAAAAGGACGCCCGCCGCCCCAAGAGACATGACCTGCCAAGACGACCAGGGGTAGGTGACCCCTCCCCATACGGTCATGAGCAATAGGGCGCTCACCCCGGCGACCATTAGGACCGCCCCCAGGTAGTCGACCCGGTGACGGCGCCGGGATGTGTTCTCCGGCAGAACTATGGAGGTCACTATCAAAGCCAGCAGCCCCACCGGAACATTTACATAAAACACCCAGCGCCATCCTGGCCCCTGCACCAAAAAGCCGCCGATGAGGGGACCCGCCACGCTGGAAAGGCCGAAGACGGCGCCGAAGTACCCCTGGTAGCGACCTCTCTCACGAGGAGATACCAGATCCCCAACGATGGTCATCGCCAGCACGATCAGGCCCCCACCGCCCACGCCCTGTATGGCCCGGAATGCGATCAGCTCGCCCATTGTCTGGCTGAGGCCGGAAAGGGCCGAACCGACCAAAAAGACTGCAATGGCCACCTGAAAGACGAGCCGCCGGCCATACAGGTCAGAAATCTTGCCGTAGAGGGGGGCAACCGCCGTCGAGGTCAGCAGGTAGGCAGTGACAACCCAGGAGAGATGGGACAGCCCGTGCAGGTCTCCAACGATCGTGGGCAGGGCAGTGGCGACGATGGTCTGGTCCAGAGCCGCCAAAAGCATCCCGAGCATGAGCCCGGAGAACACCACAAGCAGCTGGCGATGCGTGAGCTGCGTCTTGAGGGCCGACTCGCCCGCCTGGGCTTCTGTAAGGGAGCTCATGGACGGACCCGGGCCACACTCGCTACAGCCGGAATGTCCTCATGAGCCTCCAGGACCAGGGAGAGAACTCCGACCAGCTTCTCCATCGTGGCGTCGTCCAGGTGCGCCACGAGGCGTTCTGCGGCACCGTCTTTGTAGCGCCGGAAAGCGTCCAATGCCGTCTTCGCCCGGTCGGAAAGTGCAACCCGCACCACCCTTCGGTCAGCTTCGGATGCAACCCGCTCCACAAAGCCCGCCTTCACGAGTCGGCCGACGAGCGCGGTTGCTGCGCTGTCGCTTATGGCCATGCAACGAGCGAACTCGCCCATGGTGACCCCGGTCCCGACGCATCCAAGTGCCTCCAGCTGATGCAGGGTCAGGTTGGACAGATCCTCATACCCCTCCCCCGCCGCCTGAGCCCTGCCGGGCGAGGCCAGGGCAAGCTTGCGCAGCTGCGCCAAGAGCTCGACAAGCTGTGCCGTAAGCGCCGCTCGATCACCTTGGCCAAAGCCAGGGCCTTGGCCCGGTGCGACTTCCTCAGAGATGCTCACCATTTATCTCCCCACTCGAGATATACAGTAGTTGAAACATTCAATAGATGAAGTATATTCCGGCGAGATCGAATGAAGGGCGCGGGGAAGTAGCGTCGAGGCGTGGCCAGTGCTAAAGACGAAGCTACCGCACCGGAACCAACCCCATCCGATTGGGGCCGTGCCGGCGACCCAACCCCGGTGGCGGCAATGGGCGCAGTGTTCCCAAACGTTGATGATCATGCTCGCCTCCGTGCGGACATGCGGCTCATGGGTGCCCTGTTGGGCCAGACGCTGGAGCGGCATGAGGGCCGGGAACTCGTCGAGCTCGTGGAAAAGGTACGCCAAAGCGCAGAGCAGGCGGGCAACGGCAACGGCAACGGCGACGACCTCGAGCGCACGCTCGAAGGGCTCGACTTGGAGAACATGACGAGATTGGTGAGGGCGCTGGCCGCCTACTTCCATCTCGCCAACGTTGCCGACCAGGTGCATCATGCCAAGCACCTCGACCAGGCCGCGGGTGGAAAGGGGGGGTGGCTCAACCGCTCTCTTTCACGGATAGGAAGCGGGGGGCGCTCGGAGGAGCTCGCCGAGGCGCTCCGCAACGGCCTGGAGCTGCGCCCTGTGCTGACTGCACACCCCACCGAGGCGACCCGCCGATCCATCCTGGCCAAGATCCGCCGCATCGCCGATCTCTTGGAGCAGCGCTCCAGGAGCGACGCCTCGCCGGTCGAGCGAGCCCGGATGGAACGGCGCATGGCCGAGGCAATCGACATTCTGTGGCAAACCGACGAACTCCGGGTCGTGCGGCCGACTCCTTTGGACGAAGCAGCCTCAGCGGTCTATTACCTGCAAGAGATCAGCTCCAACGTCCTGGGCGACCTCCTCGCCGATCTCACCACCGGACTCGCGGAGCTCGGCATCGATCTCGATCTATATGCCAGCCCCATCGCGTTCGGCACCTGGGTGGGAGGGGACCGGGACGGGAATCCCGCCGTTACCGCCGAGGTCACCACCGAGGTACTCAGGCGGCTTCACGAGAATGGGATCTCCAGCCTCATCCATGAGATGGAGCGCCTTGCGGTGGAGTTGAGCGTCTCGGTTCGGGTGGAGGCCGTCTCCCCAGAGCTCGCCTCCTACCTCGAACACTCCTCCAGCCGATTTCCCGAGATCCATGCCCGCTACGGACGGATGAACGCCGAGGAACCCTACCGCATCGCCTGTTCCTACATGGCCGAGCGCCTGCGGCGCACCCTGGCGGCGATCCGGCACAGGGCAGAGGCAGACCCGGAATGCTGTTATTCCAGCGAAGCGGAGTTCAAAGCGGACCTGGCGATGATGAGAACCTCGCTTTTGGCACACAACGGCGAGCTCTTGGCCAAGGGACAGGTCGAGGAGCTGCTCCGCCGCCTGAGTGCCATGGGCTTCTCCCTGGCTCGGCTGGACATACGCCAGCACGCCGCTCGGCACCACGCCACCATCGCGGCCCTCTCCCCGGCGCCCGAGCCGGGCGCCGTCCCCTATGCCCACCTCGGGCCGAAGGAAAGGCACGAGTGGCTCTCCGCCAGGCTGGCGTCGGGCCGGCGTCTGGAGGGTGCCACCGATGCCGTAGCCCCCTCCGAGGCCGAGACTCTTGCCACCCTGGCGGCCATCAAAGAGGCACACCGCCGGCACGGTGAGCACGTCGTGGAGAGCTACATCATCTCCATGACCCGAGGCGCAGAAGACGTGCTAGCGCCCGTGCTACTCGCCCAGGAGGTCGGCCTGGTCAACCTGAAAGGTGGCCACGCCGCTCTGAACTTCGTGCCGTTGCTAGAGACCGTCGAGGAGTTGAGATCGGCCGGGCCGCTGCTCGAGCAACTGCTCTCGGATCCCTCATACCGGCAGTTGGTTCGACTGCGGGGAGACCCGCAGGAAGTCATGGTGGGCTACTCCGACTCCTCCAAGGAGGCCGGGATCGCAGCCTCCCAGTGGGGCATACAGCAGGCGATTGCATCCCTGCGGGATACCGCCCGTGCCCACGGTGTGCGCATCCGCTACTTCCACGGCCGGGGTGGCACGGTAGGGCGGGGCGGGGGGCCTACCTACGACTCGATCCTGGCCCAGCCCTTCGGTGCGGTGGACGGCGTGCTGAAGGTGACCGAGCAGGGGGAGGTCATATCCGAGAAGTACCTCCTGGCCGGGCTGGCCCGCCACAACTTGGAACTCGCTCTCTCGGCCGCCATGGAGGCCGCCACGCTGCACCGGGAACCACGCCAGGACGAGGAAGTTCTCTCCCGCTGGTTCGAGGTCATGAACCTCATTGCCGACGCCTCCATGCACACCTATCGGCGGCTGGTGGAGGACCCAGACCTTCCCCGGTATTTCGAGGAGTCCACCCCGCTCGAGGAACTTTCGTGGCTCCCCATTGGCTCTAGGCCCCTGTGGCGGCCCGGGGGCACCTCTTCGATCTCCGATCTCCGCGCCATTCCGTGGGTATTTGGCTGGACCCAGACGCGCCAGGTGGTCCCCGGCTTCTATGGCGTGGGGAGCGGGTTGGCCGCAGCCTGGGAGGCCGGATACGGAGACGTGCTAGCCGAGATGTACCAAGACTGGCACTTCTTTCGCACCTTCCTTTCCAACGTGCAAATGGCGCTTGCCAAGACCGATCTCCGCATCGCCAGGCGCTATGTCGACAAGCTGGTGAGCCAGCCGGTTCGCAGGGTTTTCGACATGATCGCAGCGGAGCGCGAGCTAACCGAAGCCCAGGTCCTCCGCCTAAGCGGCGGCCCCCACCTGCTTCATGACACACCCTGGCTCAAAAACGCGATAGCGGTGCGCGAACCCTACCTGGAGCCCCTCCATCATTTGCAGATCCTGCTGCTCGAACGCATCCGCTCCCAGGGGGGCGACGACCCTGCCCTGCGCCGTGCGCTGTTGCTCACCATCAATGGCCTTGCCGCGGGACTTCGCAACACCGGCTAGATCTTGGTCGCATCCAGCCGCCAATCCCACGTCGGCCGCTGGTTATCAAGAAAAGCCACGGCGTGCAAAGCCACCCCAGCTGGCAGGCATCAACCGGGTCTCATCGGCTGGGGGAGGACGAAGAGCCAAAGGGACGTTAGAGAACTCCCCTCTCCGGCGGTGTTCGGAGGGCCCCTTTGGCCCTACCATCCTTAGGTGCCCAAACTCGACTTCGCCTTCCTGGCCCATGCGGCAATGGTTGACAACCTGGGCCTCATCTCCGTCCTGGGAGCGGGCATATCACTGCTCCGGGGGCACCAGTTCCCGCTCCGCCAGCAACTCACTCTTGTCGGGCGGATCACCTGGGATGGAAGTGAGGCGGACGTGGCTCATGTGCTGCGGGTAGTCGTGCTTCACCCAGACGGCGAAACCCTCCACGACGAACACCACTCCATGCCTGCCGTGGGCCTCCCGCCCGACCCCGACATGCAGTCCTTCTCCGGATTCGCCCTTCCCCTCCCCCTCGAGGTGCGGAGGCCGGCCCTCTACCAGGTGCTGATCCGCCTTGACGGCGACGAGCTTGCCCGCCTCCCCCTGCGAGCCGAGTCGCTGCTTCCTCAGCCCACCTAACCAGCCGCTCGGCCAGAGCGCCCCGGCAACCTGCCAAGCACGCTCTCGCGCTCCTCGCTGTCCATGGCAAGCAACCAGAACAAAGGGACATAGAGCAGGCCGACGGCCACCATCGAGCCGACAAGCGGGGCCGCTCCGCTCCCGGTGAGCCACAACACCCCGAGGCCCCCGGCCGCCGCGACCAGGGAAGCGGGGAGGCAACGCAGGAACGCTCCGACCGAGACCGCAAAGAAGTGCCGGCCGAAAAGACGTGCCGAACGGGGAGCGAGCACCGCGGTCGTGGCAGCTGTGGCCGCCACCACACTGGCCAGGGCCACGCCCCCGATACCGAAATAGAAACCGAGAAGCACCGTCCCGGCGACATTCGCCACCCCCTCTACCAAAGTTGCGAACACCACCGATCGCACTGCCCCGGTTCCCATCATGAGGCCGGGAACGGCACTGAAGGGTGCCTTGACCACCAATACGGCCGCCAGGAGGATCACCACGGTGGCCGCTCCCGGCGCCCTTGCACCGACCCATAGGTGGATAAGGGGATGAGCCTCCACCATCAAGAGCACGGCGACGGGCAGGGTCATGCCAACCAACGCTCGGCTGGACAACAGGGCCACCTTCTCCAGCCCCTTGGCATCTCCGGCTCCGCTCAGCTGGGATGCCCTCGGCAGCAGCAGCTGGGAGGCCGGCATGATGAGGCGCTGTCCGCCCTGCACAAGTCGTTGGCCAACCGCGTAGGTACCCGCCGCTGGCACCCCCACCACCAGACCGGTCAAAAAGACATCGACCCGTTGGACCAGCACGGCACTGGTCTCACCGATGATGAACCAGCGGGAGATCTTGGTGGCTCCCTTCACAAAAGTGCGGTCGAACAACCGTGCCGAGATGCGCAACTCCGGCACTGCACGGCGGGCAAGGAAATATCTCGATGCCTGCCCAGAGACCGAAGCCACAGCTGATACCAAGCCCAGGTCCACCAGGCCTCCGCCCGCCAAAGCGACGACGACCCAACCGATCGCCTGGGCAACAACGGTGAGGCCCAGGCTTGAGTCCAGCATGTCGAAGCGCTGGTGAGCAATGAGGACGCTGCCGAACAGGTCGAGGGGTATCGATGCAGAAAGCGCCGCCGCTAGTAGCAAAAAGGTGATCTTGGCCTGGGAAAGCAACGAGCCGTGCACATTTACCATTACCCCTAACACCGGCGACACGCCCACCGCGACGACAAAGCCAACAAGGCCCAAGAGGCTGAGCAGGATCAAAAATGAGCTGGCCGCCCTGTTGTGGTTCTCCTTATCTCCCGCGCCCCAGAAGCGACCGAGGCTTGTGGTCATCGTGTTCCCAAAGCCGAGTTCCATCAGCTCCAGGTAACTCACCAGGGCATTGCAGATCACCCATACCCCATAGCGTTCGGCGCCGAGAGCGGCCAGGAGCACCGGGGTGGTGACAAAGGTAGAGACGGTTTGGGTGATGGTGTAGGCGTAACCGAAGGCCAAGTTGCGCCTCGTCCTGGCCCATCCGGGCTGGCGAGGCGTCTTGGGAGGGCCCTCTTCTTCGGGCTGGGGCGCACCAGGGATCTCCTCAACCATGGCGAAGCGCTGCCCGGCGATATATCTCCAGCATCTGAGCGCGAGTGGCATCGGCACTAAAGTTCGCCATCACACGCTCACGCCCTGCTTGTCCAAATCGTCCGGCGGCCTCGGGGTCCTCAATCAGTTGGGTGACAGCCTTGGCCAGTGCCATGGGGTCATCCGGCGCCACGAGCAGCCCCGTCTCGCCTTCGATCACCAACTCAGGCAGCCCCCCCACCGAAGTGGCAACCACAGCCATGCCGGCCCGCATCGCTTCGGCCACGGCCATCCCGAAGGACTCCCTGCGGGATGGTGCGACAAGGATGTCGCATTGGGCAAAGATCGGTTCGGGATCATCCAGCCAACCGGTGAAGCTGACCCGCTCCCCTACCCCCAAGGCCTTGGCTTGGGCCTCGAGCCTCTCGCGTTCGGGGCCGTCGCCCACGACCACGAGGGATGCTTCGGGGAGCCACTGCATTGCATGGATAAGGACGTCAAATCCCTTCTCCTCCGAGAGGCGCCCGAGTGCACAAAGCCTCCCTCCAGCCTGCGTCCTGGTCGGCATGGACACCGTATCGATGCCGTTGTAGACGGTGAGCACCGAACCGGGTTCCAACCCGGCTCTGTGCTCCAAGGTCCTCGCCATTTGCCGGGACACCGCGACGACCGAGGCCGCCCTGCGGAAGAACCAGCGACTGACGGCAACCGAGAGGCGGCTGTGTTCCTCCAGATCCGCGTGCACCACGACCACCACGGGCACACGTCGCAACCAGGCGGCCAGGAGTGCATAGTGGGCGGCCCAGGGGTGCCAAAGGTTCACATGCAGTACCTCCACGCCACGCCCGACCCTGGCGCAGTGGCGCAGCATGCCGATCAGGTCCCTCTTACCCCTCACGACGGGGATCACCGTCTCGCTTTCAGCCCCTGCAGCCTGAGCCAGCCAGTGCACCACCGAGACGTCGGTCCCTACGATCTGCACCGAGACCTCGTCGCCCAGCGCGGCAAGAAGCCGGGCAACGGCCGCCTCGGCACCCCCTATCTCTTTGGAGTCGACATAGACACCCAGTCGAATCGGACCCGTGGCGCGCAATCCGTCATGACGGCCCATCACGACCGGAGGAGGCGGAGGAGTGGAGAAAGTGCCTCGTCCCAGCTGTGGCGCTGTGCGATGGCGACGTTTCCGGCCGCGCCGAGCCGTGCGGCCAGATCGGGGTCCAATAGCAACGCGGCCAGTTCATCGGCAATTTCTTCGGCGCTGTCGGCCAAAACCAAGCCGTCTGAGCACAGGTCGTCGAGTCCCTCGGCGGCCACCCGGGTGGCCACGACCGGCCGGCCGGCGTCGAGGGATTCGAGAATCTTCAGCCTGGTGCCCCCTCCAGCCAGCAATGGAGCCACCGACACCCTGGCCCTGGCCAAAAAGGGCCGCACGTCGGGGACCGAGCCCACCACTGCCACACCGTTGCCCACATCCGAACGGAGGTCAGCGGGAGGGTCCTTTCCCACGAGCAGCAGAGTTGCATCCGGCACGCGCCGGCGCACCAACGGCCACACCTTGGCAAGGAGCCACCTGGCCGCCTGGGCATTGGGCGGCCAACCCAGGACTGCAACAAAGATGACGGTTGGCTCGTTGGAGGGAGCCAAGGCCGGTCCGGGCTCCCAGCCGTTCGGGCACACCAGCGCAGCCCTACTACCCCCACGCAGGCGACGTGCCTCGATGTCGCTTACCACGACGGAAATGTCGGCCGCTTGCACCGCACGCCGCTCCACGCGCCCCAAGGACCAGGACTCGGCGCGATAGGGAAGGGACCGGAGGGCCGAACGAGCCTTGGCGTAACTCATGGCCAGATTCGACTCCACATTGTGAAAATCAATTACAGCCAGGCGTGCGGGAATCCAATCGAGGGCGGGTGCCAGCTGGGCATACTCCACCTGCAACAGGTCCACCGGAGATCCCTCTCCTGCCCGGAGCACGCAGGCATGCAAAGCTTTGCTGTAAAAGCGGGCAGTCGAAATGCTCCCGGTGCGCCCAAGAGCCCTGACCACCTCTCGGCGAGGCGGTGGCCAGGGAGCCAACTCCAAACGAACGCCAAGGCGCTCCAGACCCCGTCGGTCAATGCCTCCATCGTCATAGGCGCAAAGGGTCACCTCCCCCATTTCAGCAAGCCTCTTGACCAGGGCAAGGGATCGTTGCCTGCCTCCCCCGTTAGCCGGCATCGGCGCAAACTTCGTCACCATCACCGTCTTCATCGCATGTGGCTTTCGCCCCGGCCCGCTATAGCCATCACCTGCGCACAGTCTGCCACTTCGTGTAGCGATCCTTTTTCAGATACCTGATCATGCCGCCAACCGCCACGGCCTGGAGATATAGAACATGAGAAGCGGCCCGGAGGGCGCCTGGGACCGCCCAACCCGCCTCATCGGCTGCCAGGCAGGACGCGGCCACAAGATGGCCCCCCACAAAGGCTGCGGCCGAGCGGGAGGATCGGATCCTGGCCAACGCCCACATCAGCAGTGCCAGATGAGATAGCGGGCCGACGGTATAGCGGGCCAAGCGGTGCCCCCAAAGTTGGACTGCCTCCGGTCGCTTCCCGATGACCAACTGATCCCTGCGCTGGATCAGCACATGAATGGCTCCTGCCGCGATGCGGGTTCGCCGTTGCCAGCTAACGCCTAGCGATTCTGCCGATTCCTCAATCGAGGATGCAGAGGGCTCATAGACGATACGCCATCCGCGTTTGACCAGGTCCATCGCCATCCAGAGGTCGTCCACCGCGACCTCCTCCGCTATGGGGCAAAACGCTTTGCGGCGGACCGCCATCAACTCCCCAACCACACCCAACGTGGTCCCCAACCGGGCCTCGCGACGCTTCAGCCACGATTCGAAGCGCCAGTAGAGGCTCTCCCCTGCGGCACCAACCTCGGTCTTCTCCCCCGCCACCGCTCCGACCGTTGGGTCGGCAAACCAGCGCACCATCGCCTCAATAGATCCAGGACTTATGCGGTTGTTGGCGTCGGTGAACACAACGATGTCCGATTCCACCTGCGACATCCCCAGGTTCATCGCAGCCGGCTTCCCGAGGCGGTCTGCCGGGGCTAAAGCCCTGGCTCCGGCGGAGACCGCGGCCTCGGCGGTCGCCGGATCCCCGTCGGCCACCACCAGGATCTCCATTGGGCCGGGATAGCCAAGCCCATTTAGCAACCGCACCTTTTCGGAGATGACACCCGCTTCTCGGTAGGCGGGGATTACGACGCTTACCGAGGGCCAGGAGGCGGGGTCTGCCGGAATGGCCGGTGACTTCCTCCGGGCGGCAGGCCCCAATGCGAGCCACGCCGGATAAAGGACATGGCCCGATGTGGCAAGGCCGGCAAGGGCGGCCATGAGCGCGCCTCTGGCCACTGATCGCATCGGCAAAGTAGAGGTCATCCAGCCGCAATGATAGGCTTAGGGAGAAACATAAGGGCAGCTATTGAGCTTCTTTCCGTGCCGTAAAATCCTCCGCCGCAGCCACGGGCCGCATGCGGGATAGTCGAGGCCCAAGTGGCACTGGGAGTGGTGCTCAAGCCTCCCGCCGCGAAACAAGGATCTCCTCATAAAGCCGGGCCGTCGCTACGGCCGTCCCCCCGCGGCTTGGAAGGGGCGGCTCACTCAAGGAACCCCTGGCCAACGCCGTGGCAATGGTCTCTGCCCACAACTCGGGGTCCAAGGGAATCGCCAAACCCGCCGAAAGGCGGTGGGTCTCCTCTGCCAACGGCGGCGAAGCGATAACCGGAGTTCCCATCTCAGCCGCCCGATGGAGTACTTGGGAGTGGCTCCCATGGCTGTAGGGAAGCAGAACAACATTTGCGGCCTCAAGCCAAGGCTCGACCTCGTCCTCGGGGATGAAACCTTCGATCACCGATATTCCCGGCTTGCTTTGGAGTTCCGCCAGGCTATCTGCGGCAGCCCCATAGGCCTGTCCAACCACAAACAGCCTGGCATCTGGCAGTTCTTTGAGGACTCTTGGCCAAGCAGAGGCCATCAGATCCAGACCCTTGTAGGGGCGCAAAAGGCCACTCAATAGGGCAAAGGGTTTATCCCCCACCTCCTGATCTATCCCTAGCCTCTGGCGCGCAGCCTCCCGGCCCATCCGCTTGGCTCGTGGGTTTCCGACGAGCAAATCCGAAGGGATCACCCTCACCAAGGCGTTCCCTGCACTCGACTGAACGAGGCGTAGCGGCTCATGGCCGTGAATGATCACGGCATCTGCCTGCTGCCACCTGGCGGCCTGGCGGGACAGAATGCGCGCACCCCCTTCATGGGGAATCGGATCGTGTGCTGTGATAACCACGGCGGCAGAGCGATGAACCAGGCGAAGCAGAACCGGCTCTAGCCGTGCCATCACCTCTGTTTGGAAGTGCACAACGTCGGGCTGTAACGCACGCAACGCACGCCCCAGCGAAGCCGGTGCCGCTGCCAACTCGAAAGCGAGACGCGCCTTGCGCCTGACCGCCCCTTGGCTGTCGAACCCGGGACCCCAGCGGTGTTCCGCCAGCGGAGTGGAGCCGCGCTCTGCCCCCGCTGGTGCACAGATACGGGCGTCTATCCCCAAAGCGTCGAGGCCGTCGCAAAGCGATCGCGTGTAGGCGGCTATGCCTCCCCGGTCCGAGGAGTCGACCAACAAGACCCTCATGACCCACCACCGAAGGCCCGGCGGAAAACGGCGGCTGAGCGTGGAAAGGAACTCAGCTCGAAAGATCCCTCCGACGGAACATCTGCATTGAAGTATGTCGCAAACAAGACTGAGCCGGGGCCGCTACCCGGGGCGCTTTCAATCCAGTTGACGACACCCAAGATGAAGGTCGGATCGTCTCCTCCGTGGCTGAGGGCGTTCTGGGAGCCTCCGCTGCTGAGCCCCCATTCAGGGAGGCTTACCACCTTGTGATGAGCGACGGCAAATGTTTCCATCGAGTTCAGGTACCCACCGGCGACGGACCATGCCAACGACGGCGACGCCCAAGTGCCGCTCAAAGGATTATACGGCACCCTGAACGCCCGGTCGTAAAGGTCAAGGCCCAGGATGTTTACATACGAGGAGCCAGGCCAGTAGCGGGACCAGTGCGCTGGGATACCGGCGCTTGCCGAAAGGTCGTAGCGAAAGGTCGGCGAAACCCCCCGGAACACGTCAACGACATGACGGTAGGCCGACTTGAACCCCCCAGGGTCATAAGAAGCCGACCAGGGAAACCAGTTCCCATTGAACTCCCAGCCGATCCGGATGATCGCGTCCGGATAGCCGGCCTCCAACAACAAGTGGGCCACGTAGTGGTAGTAGGAGTCGTAGCGGCCGGATGCCACGGCCGAAAAGTTTGCCACAGTCGTGGAGGCCGAGGGTGGTCCCGATGAAAACCCAAGGGGGACCGACAGGACAAGGCGCGGTTTCGGCTGGAGGCTCTGCAGGCCGCCCGGGGCTGCAAGAAGACCCCATGCTGAACCGGAAAACTTGGCCGGGGAGCGTTGATCCAAGAACTCGACCACATACCCAACCGGATGCCCAACCCAGGTCTCCAGGCCACCCAACTTGCTCACCGCCTGAGCCCCCATGCCGGTTCCGGGATAGAAGCCGACGACATTTGTTGCCCGCCATGCCGAAAGACACGGTGGGGTCGAAGGAGGACGATTCGGTCCTCCTTGGGCTACTACCGGAAGAATCTGGCCCCCGGAGGTTCCAAGGAGGTATCCATTGGGAGTTGCGGCAATGGCCGACACCGATTGAGACCCGAGCGTGCAGGTTAGGACGTTGGAAGAAGGCGCATCGAAGCCAAGCACCTGTCCATCGGCGAGCGCCAGCCAGTAGCCGCCGGTATGTTGGTCGACTGCGATGCCGACAACAGGAGCGGGAGTTGGAGCCTTGGCCTGTCCATGCCAAGCAGCGTTGTAGGCAATAACCGCGCCGGTGGAGGTCGCAACGTAGTAGCCCTGACCCGTGCCCGCCAGTGCCAACCCAGCCGCCGCCTGCCCTGAGGGCAGCGGATGGGACCTGAAGGCCCCAGTGCCGAAGCCGAGCACCTCGCCGTTCGCACCGAGCACGTAATATCCACGACCTCCGCTCCGGGCAGCCAGCGCCACCACCCCGCCAGCGGGAAGGCGGCCGGAGGCCAGGGGAGAGCCCATCCAGCGAGCCGCTCCATAGGCGTAGACATCCCCATTACCCGTGGCGACGTAATACCCCTTCACTCCATCGGGCACAGAGAGCGCCACCGCCCCTCCCCCAAAGGCGTCCGGGCCCAGCTTGGGAGCGTTGCCAAGTGAGCCGCCCAAGATGACGCCAGACGATGTCAGCCCTATCGCGTGACCGTCAACCGGAGAATACGCAATCGAACTGATCACCCCAGCGGAGCGGGGAGGGACAAGGACGCGCTGATGTGTACCTTTAAGCGCCTTTGGGCGGATAGTAGGAGTCGAAAAAGATGAGGCCCCGAGCGCGGCTGCCACTGCGACGGCAAGCGCGGCCGGGAAGAGCGTGGAAATCCGAACCCTAAAGCGCCCACGGCGCCGGTTCTCATTCTTGTACATTTGCAATATGGGCAGTTCCCGATCTTGCGAATTCAAGGCACTCATCAACCCGACACGTAGTGTCTTTGTCCCTTTTGAAGGCTTTGGCGGCTCGTTTACCTTCCAGCCCATTCTCGTGGAGGAATCCCCAGTGAGAGACGATAAGAAGGTCTCGTTGTCATGCTGAGTCAAGCGTATCTCTCTTACGCGTGGCTCGGGATGTCGATCTCGGTCGCCATTTTTGTTTGGTTTGTCTGGCTGGAACAGAACAATCGGCGAGATGTGGTCGTATGGCTCATTTTGGGCGAAGCAATATTGGAAGCCCTTCTCTACCCGAACCAGGGATCGATCCCAAGCAGGCTCTTCTATATGCCCTTCGCCGGCCGGCACATCAGGCCCTCTGAGCTATTTCTCGCCCTAGGCCTGATGGCCCGCTTGGTGGCATCCAAACGTTTCCAACGCTGGACCACGGCGGGGGCTGCACTCGCGGCCTTCGGAGCGTGGTATACGACGGAATTCGCAATTGGCGTGCTGTCACACAACCCGCTCATCATTGCCCTTTTCGACATCAAGGAGTTCCTGCTTTTCATCGTCGGCACCTATGTGCTAGCCGCAGGGGTGCCGGCCAGGCAGCTCGTCGGCCCTAAATCGGTGGGCCGTTGGGTACTCGCCCTCTGCGCCGCGGCAGTCCTTCTCCTACCCTTCGCCCATGGCCTGAGACTCCACTTCAATCTTCCCCTCGTGCCCCTGTCCACCCTCGGCTACGGTGCGGATGCCACCGACTGCGCCGTGGCGCTGGGGGGAATGTTTCTCGCCCTTGAGCTCTACCGTTCTCCACCTAGGCCATGGGTGATCGGAGGATCGATCATTGTCGTGGCCAGTTCCCTGGCAGGCACCCAGCGAGCCGCGATGCTGGTCACCGGCGGCGTCGTGGGCGGGTTGGTCCTTGCAATGCTGCTGCGTCGGCGTAACTCCTTGCTGCCAGGTGCCACCTCCTTCAGGCGTGCCGGGGCTCTTTTGGCAGGGATAGTCGCCCTGGTGGGATCGGTTCTTGCCGAGATCGGGGCCACGACGCGGATCTTCCAAGAGGTGCATGCAGCGCTGTTCAGCACGGCCAAGGCGCAGTCTGCCAGTGCCAGGATCCAGATCTGGACCGAAGCCAGCCACCTCTTCTTTTCCCGGCCCTTTTTCGGCTGGGGTCTCGGCACTCAGGTGCCCCTCCGCCAGGTATGGCCGATGCCGGTCATAACCGTTCCCTCCCACGATCTGGTATTGGACCTACTGATGAGGGGCGGAATAGTAGCCCTCGGGCTGTTTGTCTTTGCAATGGCACTCTTCGCCCGGGAAGGCATCCGCACCTGGCGTGGCGCTCATGATCCGATGGTGGCAGGCCTGGCACTCGGAGCATTGGCGGGTCTTGCAGGCCTGGCATCTCTGGCTGTGGTCGAATCTCTTTTCGATCAGGTACGAATTGCTATCACCTTCGGCTTCCTCCTGGGCTGTTTGACCGCCGCTTCGCGCCAGCACCGGGCCGATGAGGCCGAAGGACAGCAAGCCCAAATGTTGCTCGGTGAGCCTCCGTCCCAAAAGCCGCTGGGGGCGCTGAGCGTTTAGGGCTTCGGGAGGGGCCCTGGCCGCACCAGGGAGGCATAGAGCCGTGCAAGCCTTGCGGCCGCTGCTTGAATCCCAAATTGCTCCACGACGCGGTCCCGGGCACTTGTCGACAAGGACCTGGCAAGCGAGGGGTTTTCAAGAATCTGGGAGATTGCCCCTGCCAAGGCCGCATCGTCTCCGGGGGGAAACAGCAATCCGGTAACTCCGTCCTCAACGATCTCTACCGCTCCACCGCCCGCGGCGGCAACAACCGGAGTGCCACAAGCCTGAGCCTCAAGGATGGTCATCCCGAAGGGCTCGGATCGGGATGCATTCACCAAGACATCCAGGCCGGCCATGAGCCCGGACGCGTCTGATACCTGGCCCAAGAAGCTGACCCGGTCCCCGAGTAGGAGGGTCGCCTCGGCATGCACCCGGTCGTAATAATCCCCCGACGTGGTGGGCTCACCAGCCACCACCAGCTGGGGACGGAGGCCACGCTCTTGTAGCCTTGCAACTGCTCTCACCACCTCGTGGACCCCCTTTTCGGGGTCGATGCGGCCAACGATGCCCACCAGGGGGGAGTCGACAGGCCCCGGGACAGACGGCAGGCTCCCCTCGGGATGATCGGGGCTAAAGCGGTGGTGATCGATCCCATTCGGCTGCACCACCACCCTGGAGCGGGCGAAGGCTGGGACACAGGAGGCGACGGCCTGGGAGATCGCAACGGCGGCCGAAGACATACCCACCGCCGCTCCGAGCACATACCGCCCAAAGCCGGGCAGCACCATGTCATGCAGATGCAACACGACCGGCCGTCGTGCCAACCTCCCCGCCACCGCAGCCTCCAAGTGCCCCCAGAGGCTGTTCGAATGGACCAAGGAGTACTCGGCCGCCAAAGACGCCATATGTTTCGCCGAAGACAGCATCTTGTCTGCGTCGGTGGCCATCTTGGCTGGGCTGGGCCGCCTCTTGCTGCCGGGGCGGCGCAAACCGCCATAGCTGGGAGCGGGTAGATCAATGGTCTGCAAACCAAGCTCCGACCAGATTTCCCCGAACGGGCTGCCGGGTGGGCACCCAAGCACCATTTCATATCCCAGATGAGCCATCTCCGGCGCAAGCGATATCAGCACCCGCTCGGCGCCCGAGACGATGTTGGATCGGCTCACTACCAGTACCGGCGTCAAACCGCTTCCCACCGCTCCCGATTCTTCCCGGTCAGAAACACCTATTGTGGTCATGCACGCGCTCTTAGCGAAAAAATCATTACTGCCGCTAACGTCGAGACAGGCTGCAAAACCAACGTTACACTTTCAGTGGCAACGGCAACATCGTGAGACGTACATTTGCCACCATTCTTCACTGGGAGCGCGACCGACGTGGACAAGCAAGAGATACGAACAGCAATCCGCCGTCATTGGATAATTGCACTTGTGGCTTTTGTGGCTTCTTTGTTGCTGGGAGCGGCAATTGCCCTGGTTCCCAAGACTACATACCTGGCAAGTGCGACTGTCTCGGTCCAGCCCAGCGCCGCGTCGGGTGTGTCGGGTGTGAACAATGCCGTCTTCTTGATCCCCTCCTATGTCCAAATGGTCTCGACCAACGAGATGCACGCCATGGTGCAGCGGGCCGTGCCGGCATTGGATCGGAATGGACCAGTCACACTTAGTGCCAAGAGCCAGACCGGGACGGGCCTGATCTTGGTGTCGGCGTCGGGTAGTAACCGGAATGCGGTGGCCACCTGGGCAACTGCGGCGGCCTCCCGGCTTGTCAACGACGGCAACTCGGGCCAGGGCCTCCTTTCGTTCTCCCTGCTCCAGTCGGCCAGCATTCCCAGCTCGCCATCTTTCCCAAAGCCCATTCCGATCGCCTTGGGAGCCATAGTGCTGGGCCTGATAATGGCACCAACCAGCGCAGTAATTGCGATGCGTATGCGGGCGGCCCCGACCCAGGACGAAACCCGGCGCCGTTTTGGTGTACCACTTTTGGCCAGCCTTCCCCAGAGTTCCTCCATCCCCGAGGAGGAGCCCGTGCTCAGGTGGCTGCAGCGGTCTGCCGACCGGACCTACGCAGAGGCTTTGCGACAGCTGAGGACAAGCATGGATTTGGCCGTAGGGCTCGGAGCACGCTCCATTGGAGTTGGCTCCGCCACCTCCGGGGAGGGCAAAAGCACTACGGCTGCCTCCCTCGCCTGGTCCCTTGCGGCCGTCGGTGTCAAGACCTGCCTTTTGGACGCGAACCTGCGCCAGCCGGAACTGCATGCCCTCGTCGGCCTGCCCGAGCGGCCGGGTCTGGCTGATTCTTTGGACCACAGCCAGCTCCCGATTCGCTCCGCGGGGGTGCCCAACCTTTCGCTTTTGCCTCCCGGCAGCAGTGCCGGCCATCCGGCAGATGTGCTGGCAACGTCTTTTCGGTCCGCTCTGGCCTCGCTACAGGAACAGGGCTACCTCGTAGTCGTAGACACACCGGCGGCGAAGGACAACCCCGAGTCGGAGTGGATACTTTCTCAGCTTGACGCGGTGATCCTGGTGGTCGACCGAAGGCTCATGCGGCGTACGCTCCCCGACAAGTCCCTCCGGCGCCTGCGCGAGGCTGGGGTAAATGTCGTCGGCATCGTCTTGAACCGTGCCTCCCGCCGTAACCTGCCCTCCAGGCGAGCCGAGCGATCCGCCAAGCCCCAAGGTTCGGACCCAGAGTTTCACCTCTCGGGCAACAGCAGGGTTGCAGGGGTTCGCTGAGATGTTGCAAACGACTACCCCGCCCCGATGGCTGGTGCGGGGTAGTCAGCAGCCCCTCAAGGGGTAGTCAGCAACCTTTCAAGGATCGGCACTGCCACCTCGTCCCGTTGGGAGGGGTTGTCCACCTGGTAGTGGTAGTGAAAACCAGGAGTGCCGTTCACCTCGATGATGACTCCGCCGGTATTCCGCAGGGACTCGCCTGGGTCGGTCGTCAATACATCGACCCCCGCCAAACGCAGACGCATCACGGCGGCTGCCTGGGCGGCCTCGGCAATCAAGGCCGGGGAGAGACCGGATACTGCTGAGTTGTCACGGACGGAGTTCTGGCTCACCGTCCCCTTCAGCACCACCCTTCGCCCGGCCTGGGGAATGGACCGGCGGTTCAAGCCCTGTGTCTTTAGCGCCAGATCACAGTCCAAATCAAAGCGCACAAGGCGCGCCACCTCGGCGGTGCCAGAACGGCGGCGGCGTTGGTTCTCGGCATCGATTAGGTCCATGATGCTTGAGCTGCCGTCCCCCTCGACCCAGGCCCTCCGGCGGTGAACCGCCCCGAGGAACTCCCCGTCCAAAAAAAGCAGCCGGTATTCCTCGCCCGGCACCTGGCGCTCGATCAGAACACGGTGGTCCCAGCGCCGAGCGGCGTTCCAGGCCCTGAAGAGGTCGTCGGCGTCCACGACATTGCACACGACCCCCTCGCCCCCGCTCGTCCCTACGGCCGGTTTCACAACGTAAGGACTCTCAAACCCCTCCGGCGTGGCCTCCATGAAGTCCCTGAGGGAAGACCAGCTATCCCTCTCCAACACCACATGGCGCGGAACACAAAGGCCCGCTTCTGACAGAAGCTTGTGGCAGGCGAGCTTGTTCAAGGCAAGTGCCGTCGTGGCCGGGTGATCGATCATGACGAGTTGGCGGTAGGCGATGGTCTCGGCTTCGCCGCGACGGATGCGCAGGAAACCCTCCGCCAACCTCTCCACCGTGGCCCCGACTGCGGCCGCCGCGGCCGACCAGATCTCGATATAGGTCTCGTCATGGGTTCCGTGAACCAGGCCGGGCTCGCCGCCGGTAGCGCGAAGACGGCGAAGCGAGGAGAGGGGACCGGCACTCAGCAATCGGTCCAGCTCTGGGGCAAGCACGCGACCCCCTTTGCCTGCCCTGGACACATATGAAAGCAACCGAGTACTCGGTGCCATGCGAGCCGCTCCTGCAAACCTCACAGGAGGAGATGCTCGATCACGGCATCGGTCATCTCTTGGGTCCCCACCATGCGACATGCCCGGCCCTCGCAGAGATCCGGGGTTCCCACCCTGGACTCGGCAAGTACAGCACCAACCGCCCGCCTCACCCTCTCGGCCGGCCCCACCATGCCCAGGTGCTCGGCGAGCATTGCAGCGGTAAGCACCATGGCAATGGGATCGGCGCTGTCCCTGCCCGCCCGGTGGGGAACGGTCCCGTGCGCGGCCTCGAATACCGCAGGGCCGCTCCCGAAGTTCCCGCCCGCACAAAGGCCGAGCCCGCCGGTCACAGCGGCGGCTACGTCGGACACGATGTCACCATACAACGCGGGTGCCAACAACACATCGAAAGAGCTTGGGCTCCTGACCAGAGCAGCGCAGACCGCATCGACGAGCCGTGCGTCGAACTCTACTCCTGGATATGACGCAGCGACCTCCCTGGCAGCCTCCAAAAAGAGGCCATCGGTGAAACGCTGGACGGTCCCTTTGTGGACCACCGTCACCTTGCGCCGGCCCAACAGTGTCGCATACTCAAATGCAAAACGGGCAAGGCGACGCGCTGCCTCGGCAGATATCGGCTTCAGCCCTATCGCCGCGTCGGGGCTCAGCTGCAGGCCGCTGGAACGGGCAACCTCTATCACCGCCCGGGCTTGGTCAGATCCGGCTGGGAACTCCACCCCGGCCGAGAGGTCCTCCGTAAGGGCCCTTATCACTACGAGATCTGCCTTTGGGGCAACCGAGGCCACCCCGGGCCAGGCCCGTGCCCTGCGCAACTGTGCATAAAGCCCTAGCGGTGCCCGCATCTGCACCCCTGGGGAGCGGTAGGGGCCGGAGGGGCCCGGGGTGGTGAGCGGTCCCTTCAAGGCCACGCCACAGGATCGGATCGCCTCGATGGTCTCGGCCAGCACGGGGGTCTTGTGCCGAACAAAGGTTTCCGCTCCGGCTTGGTGTACCTCCCAGGCGATATCCGCCCCCGCGGCCTCCAGCACCCGGCATGCCGCCGCGGTGACCTGTGGCCCGACGCCCTCGCCGGGAATGAGGACTGCTCGCTTGGTCATCGGCCCACCTCGCCGGATCCCATGCCGGTTGCAATGACGAGATCCCGCTCCTGTCCCTCATGATCCGCTCCGGGCAGGCCATGCTCACCCAACCGAGCGCTCAAACGCCTGCGCCTGTCCCGCCAGGTCCTCCTGGCACCAACCAGCGCCGGAAGTGGGTCTGCCACATCGAAGACGGGAAAACGCTGGGCATGAAGCAGCGTTTTCCCCCACTGCTGGAGGGTTAGCTCGCCGGTCCGCCTATAGGCGAATGCGGCGCG
>JAKAOS010000010.1:32632-33072 GCA_021823165.1 Actinomycetes bacterium
CCTCCGCCACGCCGAGGGCGGAGGCCAGGCGGTCCCCGCCGTGGCGGACGAGCGGGGCCAGCACGTCGGCGAGCGAGGCCAGCGAGCCGGGCGGGGGGCGCCTCCGCACCGGCGCGCCGCGCGTAGGCCGCGAAGCGCGCCACGTCTGCGCGCACGTCATCGGCGGGCAGCCACTGCCAGAGGCCTTCCGAAAAACCGTGCATCTCCCCTTTGGGAAGGGCTTCTCCGACGGATGCACCGGTGGCCGCCAGATAGGCGATGTAGGGCAGGTCCACTCCGGCCGCCCGGATCAGGTTGTCCGAGGCGGTTATGCGGGGATTGCACTCGATCAGCTTCAGCCTGCCATCCCTGGAGTCGCGCTTGAACTCGACGTTACCTATCCCGCGCAGGCCGATCCGTTCGAAAAAACGGAGGCCCTCCTCGCCGGCATCGAGCAGACA
>JAKAOS010000116.1 GCA_021823165.1 Actinomycetes bacterium
TCGATCATGGCCCGGGCAAAGGCCAAGCCCTCCTCCTCCCGGCCCGAGTGCAGCGACAACGCACCGCAGCAGCCCTGGGGCACTGATATCACCCGGCAGCCATCGGCGGATAGGACCCGGACCGCGGCGTCATTTACGGAGGCAAAGAAGACCGACGCCACACACCCCGAGAGCAGGCCCACCTTCATCCTCTCGGTGGATGCGGCGGGGGTTGATGGGGCGGGTAGCGGCCGGAAAAGCTCCTTCAGGCTGCGCCGGGGCATCAGTGACTGAAGCGATGCCAGGGATGGGGGAAGGGCCTTGCGGTGGCCGAGCCGATCTGCCACCCCGCTCCGCCAGAACGCCCAGCCGGCCAGTGCCGCGACCCTCACCCTCCGGCGGTAGGGGAAGAGAGAGAAGATTGCCAGCCGAGTGAGCCGGGCCGGCACTGGGGCCGGCACGTTGCGTTCCAGTTGTGCCCTGGTCGCCTCGATGAGCTGGTCGTAGCGCACTCCCGAGGGGCAGGCGGTGACGCATGCCATGCAACCCAAACAGGAGTCGATGTGGCGCCTGAAGGCGTCGTCGAGTTCCAGGTTCCCCTCGGCCGCCGCCCGCATCAGGTCGATGCGGCCCCGGGGCGAGTCCATCTCCTCGCCCCACAGGGCATAGGTGGGACAGGCCGGCAGGCAAAAACCGCAGTGGACACACTTGTCCAGCTGTGTGACCGAAGGCGGGTGGATCGAGTCGAACGAAGCCGTGCCGGGCTTGGTCTTCTGTTCTCCAACGCTCATCTCGGAGGCCTGGCCGGATGCTTTGGGCATGTCGTCTTTGCTTACCACCACGGTGCGAATCTCCCTGGAGCGAGTATTCCCTTGGGATCTAGCGATCGCTTCACCGCTGCCATGACAGAAGCCGCATCGGGCCTGGGGCCCCATAAGTCGATCTCCGGTTCCCCCTGCCAGCCTCGATCACGGACCACCACACTGGTTGCGACCTTGGAGCACAGCCGACGTAGTTGGGACAACAACTCCTCTACTGAGCCCCCCTCGTTGGCGGTGGCCACAACATCAGTTAGCCCGAGTCCGGCATGGGAGAACAACGCCACCTCTGCACCCGCTATCTCGGCCGCTTTCTGGGCCGCAGCGGACAGCTCTGCGAGCCTGGAGGGCAGGGCTGCCATTCGAATGCAGATCCCCCCAGCCGGCGCCTCCCGGCTCCTGGCCAGCCGACCCCAGGCCGTCTCGGCGGCAGCGGGGGAGAGTTCCCCCAGATCCCCAGCCCCCAGGCCTGCCGCTTGGAGGTCGGCTTTCAGTCCCTCGGCCCGCATGGCCATGCCCTCGGCCGCTCCTTCGAACCCGAAGAGCATCGCCTCGCCGTCCCATTCGATTGCACAGGGTTCTGCGACCGACCGGCCAGCTGTGAGCGCGGCCGCAGTGGCCAGTTCTGCATCGGCCTTCATGGTGAGGGTGGCAGATGCCTGGGGGAGCGGGTGCACCCGCAGGACCACCTCGCTCAGGATGCCGAGAGTCCCCAGTGATCCGCATAGCAGCTTGGCGAGATCCAGGCCCGCAACGTTCTTTATTACCTGCCCGCCGCTCTTGGCGACGGTCCCATCTGCAAGCACGAACGTCGCACCGATGACCAACTCCCGGCCCGCCCCGTATCTCTGGCGGAGGGGACCGTGGTCCCCGGAGGCGAGGACGCCCCCAACTGTCGCAGTGCCACCCCGGTCAGGGGGGTCCAGAGCCACGCGCTGGCCGGCGGATGCCAGCTGTGCCTGAAGGTCGGAAAACCGGGTCCCGCATCCCACTCTGACGGTCTGGTCGGCGGCGGAGTGCTCCACTATGCCCGAGATGCCCGTGGTGTCCAGGGCCGTTGCATGAGCTGAATGGTGTCCCCAAGCCTTGGTGTTGCCGCCTCGCACCTCCACCGGGGTAGCTGAGGCGTACATGCCGGCCAGGAGTTTGGATAGCTCGGCTGTGTCTTTGGGCCGCAATGGCTCCGTTGGTGCTGTCGTCATGTCAGAAGCGCTCCGCCACGCCGGCCAACTCCGTCGGGTGCGGCCGATAGGGGCCTGGGGTCTCCCCACATAGCCGGGGGGTTGGGAACAACTTGCCGGGATTTGCCAGCCCAGCGGGGTCGAAGGCGTCACGCACCTTCTTCATGGTGGCCAAGTCGTGTTCGGAAAACATCTTCGGCATGGAGCACGCCTTGTCTACCCCGACTCCGTGTTCTCCCGTTATCGAGCCCCCCTCCTCCACGCATATGGCGACGATCTGGGAGGCAAGTCGTTCCGCCCTCTCCCCTTCGCCCGAGACGGCGGGGTTGTAGAGGACCAGGGGATGCAGGTTGCCGTCCCCTGCGTGGAAGACATTGGCGACCAATATTGACTCGGCCTCGGACAGCTCCGAAATCCGCCGCAGCACGCGTCCCAAAGCCGTGCGGGGGATGACCCCGTCTTGGACGTAGTAGCTGGGGCTCAGCCTTCCCGCTGCGGCGAATGCCGCCTTGCGGCCCTTCCAGATGAGCTGGCGCTCGGCTTCACCTGCTGCAACACGGATCTTGGAGGCCTTGGCCTGCTTGCAGAGTTCCACCGAGCGCGCAAACTCGGCCTCACAGTCCCCCCGAGGACCATCGAGTTCCACGATGAGTGCGGCACCGGCCTCCAAGGAGTAGCCGGCCGAGGTTGCCGCCTCGGAGGCCTGGATCGCCAGGTGGTCCATCATCTCGACCGCCGAGGGCACAATCCCGGCCGCAATGATGGCGGTTACCGCCTCCCCGGCCTCCTCGGGGGAGGCGAAGTCGGCCACAAAGGTGCGCACCGCCTCCGCCTTTGGGAGCAGCCGGAGCATCACCTTGGTGGTTATCCCCAGAATCCCCTCCGAGCCGACGAACACCGCCCGCAGGTCATAGCCGGGGGTTTCGGTGGTCATCCCGCCGAGAGTTGTCACGGTGCCATCGGGGAGAACCACCTCCACGCCGAGCACGTGGTTGGTGGTGAAGCCGTATTTCAAACAGTGGGCACCACCGGAGTTCTCCGCCACGTTGCCTCCGATGGAGCAGACGATCTGAGAGGAGGGGTCGGGGGCGTAGTAGAGGCCGAAGGGGGCCGCAGCGACAGAGACCGAGGCATTGGTCACCCCCGGCTCCACGACTGCGATGCGGTTGTCGGGGTCGATCTCCAAGATCCTGCGCATCCGGGAGGTCACTATCAGCACCCCATCGGTGGCGGGCAGTGCTCCACCGGAGAGGCCGGTGCCCGAGCCCCTGGCGACAAAGGGCACCGAGTGTTTGTGGCAGGCCGCCACGATTGAAGAGACCTCCTCGGTGGTGGTGGGGAGCACGACCAAACCTGGGGTCGCTCGCCAACCGGTCAGCCCGTCACATGAGTAGCTGCGCAGCCCGGCTGGGTCCTCCACGACCCCGTCGGGCCCCAACAGGCCCGCCGCCAGCTTTCGCACCGCCTTGAGCGACACCTCAGCCCCCTCCTATGAACCCAACCCGCACAGATCGCGCCCGAGCCTACCGAACCTTGCCGCCAGAGAACCCGTCCTATGAGGACCTTCTGTGATCCAAGGGCGGCATTGGGTTGGTGTTCCGGCGATGGCGCCGTGGCCATGGCCTGCTACGTGCGCTTCAGCCGCCCTTTGTGGCGCCGACCGGTTCTTCGGGAAGGGGATCGAACTCGATCACCGAGTCGATGCTTGTCCCCATTGCGGCGTTCTCCTCCCGCTCGATCATGATCTCCACCAACACCGGCCGGCGGGTGCGGGCCGCTTGTTCTCTTGCCCAGGCGAGAGCCTCGCGGATCTCTGCGGGATCGGTGATCCGCCTCCCCGAGCAGCCGTAGGCTTCCATGATCTTCACGTTGTCGGCCCCGTACTCGTCGTAGTGGAGATCTACCTCGTAGTTCATGCCGTATCCCTGCTCACTCTGGCGGATCAGCCCCAGATACTCGTTGTTGAGCATCACGATCACATAGGGCGTCTCGTACTGGGCCGCCACCGCAAGCTCCTCCACCATGAACTGGAAGGAGTAGTCGCCCACGACTGCCACCACCTCGGCGTCCGGCTTCGCGCATTTGACCCCGATGGCGGCTGGGATCTCCCACCCCAGGGGGCCCGCCTGGCCGCACACAAGGTAGTGCCGGGGCCGGTAGATCTTCTGGAACTGGCCGGACCAGATCTGGTAGAGGCCGATCGCGGTCACAAAGCGGGTTTCAGGGCCATAGAAGTCGTTGATCTCTTTGAATACCCGGGGGGCCTTGATGGGTATGTCGTCGAAGTCGTCGCGGCGGGTGAGGCTATTGCGCAGCACCGAAATGCGTTCGTGCCACTGTGAAAAGTCGAGCTTCATGCCCCGGGTCCTGGCGGCTTGGAAAAGAGCGTCGAGAAAGAGCCTTGCGTCGGAGACCACTCCGAGGTCCGCTTCGAAGACCTTGCCGATCTGGGTGGGTTCGATGTCTACGTGGACGAACTTACGCTCGCCGCGGTAGGTGGAGAGATCGCCGGTGTGTCTGTCTCCGAAGCGGGCACCGACCGCTATCACCAGGTCGGACTCCAAAAACGAGGCGTTGCCCCACCGCTGGCTGGTTTGGATGCCTGCCATGCCGGCAAAGAGCGGGTGGTCCTCGGCAAAGGCCCCCTTGCCCATGAGGGTGACATGCACAGGCACCCCGAGTTGTTCGGCCACCAGGCGCAGAGACTCTGCCCCATCGGAGGCGATCACCCCGCCACCGGCCAGGATCAGGGGCCGTTTTGCCTCTGCAAGCATGTCGAGCACCCGTTCCACCCGGGGAAGGTGAGCCAGCACGGCTGAAGTGGGCAGGGGGGCGTCGATATCGGCGTCCCATTCGATCTCCTGGCGCTGGACATCCAAGGGCAGGTCGATCAGCACCGGGCCCGGCCGTCCCGACCTGGCGATGCGGAAGGCCTCCCTGAAGATCCAGGGCGCCTGGGCGGCCTCTTTCACCTGGACGGCCCACTTGGTGACCGGCTTGGCAATTTCCACTATGTCGACCGCTTGGAAGGCCTCCTGGTGCAACTTTGCCCGTGCGGCCTGGCCCGTGATGGCGATGATTGGAACCGAGTCGGCCTGGGCCGTATACAGCCCGGTGATCATGTTGGTGCCTGCGGGGCCCGAGGTTCCTATGGCCACCCCGACCCTGCCGGTGGTCCGGGCCCACCCGTCCGCCATGTGGGTGGCCCCTTCCTCGTGGCGGACGATCAGGTGGCGGATGTCGCTCCGGCGCATGGCGTCGTAGAGGGGGAGGATTGCCGCTCCCGGGCAGCCGAAGACGGTGTCGACCTCCTCGGAGCGGATGACGTTCACGACCGCTTGCATGACGGGAATTCTGGCCAACTTGGTGTCCTGTCCTTCGGTTGTTGTGTTCTTGGTAGTCCTGCGGCTCAGGAAGCCGAGCGGCCGGAAAGTTCTTCGACGAGCTTCAAAAGGGCAGTGTGGTCCAGGCCGCCGTCCCCTCGGGACTGGAGCGAAGCCATGAGCTGGCCGGCCAGGGCGCCGAGGGGAATGACCACCCCGGCCTCGCGGGCGGCAGCCTGGACAATGCCCATGTCCTTGTGGTGCAACTCGACCCGGAAGCCCGGCCTGTAGTCCCGGGCGAGCATTCCCTGCGCCTTTCGCTGGAGGATCGCATTGCCTGCCAGGCCATTCGCCAAAACCCGGACTGCGGCTTCGGTATCGACTCCGTGTGCCTCCAAAAACACAATTGCCTCGGCCACCAGCTCTATTGTCCCCGCGACGATGAGTTGGTTGGCGGCCTTGACCGTCTGGCCCGCACCGGCCGGGCCGACGTGGACGACCGTGGTGCCCAGGCATTGCAGTACCGGTTGAGCCGCATCGAAGTCGGCCTCGGACCCGCCGGCCATGATGGAAAGCTTGGCGTCGATGGCCCCCTGCTCCCCACCGCTAACCGGGGCATCAAGCACCCTCATCCCCCTGGCGGCACCTCCGGTGGCCACCTGGCGAGCCACCTCGGGCCGGATGGTGCTCATGTCTATTAGCAACGTCCCAGGCGCCGCCGAATCGATCACGCCACCCTCTCCCAGCATCACCGCTTCTACGTCGGGCGAGTCGGGCAGCATCGTGATGACTACCTCGGCGCCCTCTACGGCGTGGCTCACAGATGAGGCGGAGCGGCCTCCCTGGGCGACGAGTCGCTCCATGGCGGCGGCGCTCCGGTTGTAGCCTGTGACGTCGTGGCCCGCCTTTGCAAGGTTGGCTGCCATGGGTAGTCCCATGATCCCAAGGCCGATGAATCCGATGCGGGTCATATGCGCCCTCCCTCTTGTTCCCCGCTAGCCAGTGGAGGCCAGCCCAGCTCGGTAAGCCATCCAAAGCTGTCTTCGCTTTTGGCACTGGGCAGGTATTCGAGGCCCACCCAGCCGTCGTATCCGGCGGCATCGAGTTGCCCAATCAGGCCAGCTATGTCCAGGTCTCCGGTGCCCGGTTCGTGCCGGCCCGGTGCGTCTGCGATCTGGACGTGGCCGAAACGAGCCGCAGATGCCGTGATGGCGGCCCTGGGGTCCTCTCCGTTGGCCGCAAAGTGGTAGAGGTCGGCAAGCATCTTCACGTTGTGCAACCCCGCATCCTCCGCCGCGTCCAGGACCGCCACCACGTCCCCACTGCGGCGCAGGGGATAGGGCTGAGGTCCGCTCAATGCCTCGATCAGCACGATGGCATCCCGCCTGGCTGCAGCGGTTGAGACAAGCGACAGGTTCCCTCTGGCCACCTCGTCCTGTTCCTCGGCCGACACCCCTTCGATGCGGTTGCCATACAGAGCGTTGAAGGCCCGGCAACCCAGATCCGATCCGAAGGCCAGGGCGGCTTCGATGTTGTCCTGGAACTCCTTGGCCCGCGCAGGCCAGGAGAGAAGGCCCCGGTCCCCACCGGCCATGTCACCGGCGAAGAAGTTGAGCCCGACGAGAGCCACCCCGGCATCTGTGATAGCGGCTGCAAGGGTGCTGGCCTCTTTGTCGGTGGGTACCGGAGTGCTCCAGGGCCACCACAGCTCAATGGCATCGAACCCCGCCGCCCTGGCGGCCGCGGGACGCTCCAGCAATGGCAGTTCGGAAAAGAGGATGGAACAGTTGACGTCGAATCTGCTCACGCAGGCCCTGCCCTTTTTCGATCGGTATTTGGTGCAACGAAGGAGCTGCCGTGCAATACATAAAGCTGCCGTGCAGCAACAAAGAGTGCTATGATTCCACTATGCGGAAAACGACTTCCACAACACGGATAGTTTACACCGCTGCGGGGAAGCGTCAAGGATGAGGCGTGGAGTACTCTTGCCGCC
>JAKAOS010000117.1 GCA_021823165.1 Actinomycetes bacterium
CGATCTCGGAGACCAGGAGCACCGCCACTACCACTGCGCCACTTGCACTTAAAAGCTTGTCAAAAAATGCACGTTTCATCTCCCGATCCTTTCCGGAGGGATCCTGTAGGTACATATGTATGGTTGAGCAAAAAGGCGTTCAGCATGTAGGGCCAAAGGTCACATCTTAAACATTGCCAGATTGAATAACTCAGATTGCTGGGCGGGTATTGCTAGGGAAATGGCATCAAGTCTTTGAGATGAAGCTGGCGGGGGTAGAAAGCGGAGCATTTGTGGGTTACCAAGCGAGTGCGGGGGGTCGCCGCCGAAGATGGAAATCCTTTCGGCCGTCCCCACCAGGAGCGGCCAACGCAACGCGCAAAGCCACTCCAGCAGGCCCAGGGTGGCGGCTGGCCCCCACCGTTCAGACCCGTGTCGTCCACTATGCCGACCTCCGGGTTATGCCAACCCGGGTTGAGTATCGGCTGCAGCTGCTGGGTGTGTGTGCCTGAGTTGTCGGCATAACCGGGACGCTCCGTTGGTGGAGGCTTGTCGCTCCACGATCGAGAGGAGCGTCTGATGGGGGAGCCGTCACGGGTTCGGGTCACCGGGCCGCTTGAGCCGTTCTCCGCTGGGTTAATCGTCGAGCTGCAGGAGGCGGGTTGTCGACCGGCCTCGGCGGCGATGCAGGTCCGGGTTCTGGCGCATCTGAGCCGCTGGATGCAGGACCGGGATGTGTCACCAGGCGTGCGGGGTGAGCTGGAGCGTTTCGGACGCGAGCGGCTCGCTGATTTGTTGGCCATGTCCGGAGCGGGGACCTCGGTTGTGCTGGACTATCTGCGCCGCCTGGGGATCGTCCCCGCGCCGGTCGGTGTCCACAGGATTCGGGTGATGCTTGGAGCACCGCGCCAGCTGTCGACGACACCAGCCATATGCGATATCGGTGGCGCAACCGGGAGCGGGTGAGCATTTCCCGTGTTTCATTGGGACCTTTGGCCCTGTTGGCCAGGCTCTTCAAGTCGGACCATGGCTGTGATGGAGACAGCGACCATGGCCAAGTTGGGTGTGTCTTTCGCGGATGGGTCGGCAGCGATGCCTGTGGTGGCCAACGATGGCATCGGGCTGGCGCAGACCAAGGTTGGCGAGGCCACCTGCTGCAGTTCGTCTCTTTGGGGTTCTCGGTTGGGCGACTACTGGGCAGACAATGTGGATCGCAACGACATGATGTTTGAGCCATTCACCCGGCCACTTCTACAAGCGGCTCGCATTGGCCCAGGTGACCATGTGATCGACATAGGTTGCGGTTCGGGGTCGACCACAAGGGAAGCGGCCCGCATCGCCTGGCCGGCGCCGGTGGTGGGCATCGATATCTCGGCATCGATCCTGAAGGTTGCCGAGTCCCTGGCGGAAAGCAACATGGTACCCAACGCACGTTTTGTCTGGGCAGATGCGCAAAAGTACCGTTTTCAGCCACGGATGGCAGATGTAGTTATTTCACGCTTCGGCACGATGTTCTTCGACGACCCCCTGGCGGCGTTTTCGAACATTGCCAGCGCCATGCGTCCCGGGGGCCGCCTGGCGTTTTTGTGTTGGAGGAAGCTAAGCGGTCAGCAGGTCGTCGCCCTCCCCCTTTACCTCCTTGCGACCCTGGCTCCCTCGATGATGGCCGGTGGGGCCGCCGGCGGCCCCTACAGCCTCGCCAACCCACTGCGGACAAAGCGGATGCTCGCCGCAGCCGGCTTTTCGGCCCCGACGCTCACACCCATAGAGGCGCCGTTGCTGTTGGGCAAGGACGCTGGAGACGTGATGTCCTTTTACCTCGGCCAACCGGCTGTGCAGGCATGCCTCTCGGGCCTGAGCCCCGCTGGGCTGTCAACGTTGCCCGAGGCCCTGAGCAGTCTGCGGATGAGCCTGGAGGCTCACGAGACGCCCCGGGGGGTGGTGATGAACGCACCGGCGTGGTTGGCCACTGCGGTCCGGAGCGAACGCTCTGTGTCCGGCCCCCCTCCAGAGCGTTGTTGGCCGAGCGAGCGAGTACTCCGCACCCCAAAGCCTTCGTGCCGATCGGGCGCCAGGAGAGTCGGTGCCTAGATGCGGCGCAACACCGTTACCACCCGGCCGTAGATGGTGACTTCCGAGGCGGGGAAGACCAATGGTTCCATTGCTGCATTTGCAGGGGTGAGTGTGACGACGGCCCCCGAGCGCGAGTAGTACTTGACGGTTGCCTCGCCGCCGGGGATCCCGGCTACCACGATCTCCCCCTGGTTGGCCTCTGGTTGGGAGCGCACAACAATGGTGTCTCCGTCCAGGATGCATGCTTCCACCATGGATTCGCCCCGGACCCGGAGGGCGAACAACTGCCCGGAGCCGGTGAGGCTCGCCGGTATGGAAAGCACCTCCTCTATGTTTTGGACCGCCAGCACGTCGGTCCCGGCGGCGACGTCTCCGACCAGGGGAACCTGCTTCGAAGGCGATGGCCCCAGCGCTGCGCCGCTGGAAGGCTCATAGCGGATCTCCATTGCTCGCGGTTTGGCGGGATCTCTTCGCAAAAATCCCTGCTCCTCCAGCACCGCCAGATGGCTGTGCACCGTCGAAGGGGACGAGAGGCCCACCGCAACGGCAATCTCACGCACCGATGGTGGATAACCCTGGGTGGCAAGGCGCTCCCCAATGAACTCAAGGATCGCCCGTCGCTTGTCGGAAAGGGTTGTGATATCACGCACCGGGGGGTTGTTGGTATTGGGTGCGGTGCCTGTTGGGGACATGTCTCCTCCGTACGAACGTGCGTTCGACCACAGTAAACGAGACTGGCCGGCTGCGCAACGACTCACCCGACCCGTCCGGTGATCCCACATGTGGCGGGCCCTCGCTACGGCGCCGGCCGTGGTCCGCCGAGTGCCGATTCTGCCTTGGTGCTTCCCAAGGCCCGTTCAGTTCCCTTGCCCTGTTCTGGCTACTCGTTGTGGTCCCTTGGCACCGGGGCCGGAGTCGGCGATGAGGAGATTCTCTCCGATCGGCTGGCAAAGGTGGTATCAGAACATCTGTTCGTATACAGTAACTCTCATGACGAACATACGTTCGAGGACACGGCTTCGGATCGCTGCAGCTGTGGTCGCTGCGGTGGCGGTGTTTGCCGGACCCCGGCTGTCTGGAGCCTCCGCATGGGCCTCGGGGACGCATTCGGGACAGCTGTATGTGGTGCGGCCGGGCGACACGCTCTGGTCGATTGTTGCGGCGCGGGATCCGGGGCGGGACCCGCGTCCGGTTGTTCAGGAAATTGCTGCCCGGCTCCATGGGGCCGTCATTTATCCCGGGGAGCAGATCCGGATCCCTGGATGACCGAACATCAAGAGTGAGAGCCCCGCACATGGGGGCGGAGAGAATGGAAGGCTGCCCTCGGTTGCCGGCACGAGGCGCTCCGGTCCGCCAGCATTGGTGCTGCGAGAAAAACCATCGGTGCGGCGAGGAAAAGAGAATTCAGGTGTCGTGTTGTCTTGCACCGGTGATATGGCTGTGAGGCCGGATGGTCCTGCCCTCATCCTCATTGGTTGGCCCAACTAATCTCGTTATGGTGAGGTGCCCTTCCTGCCACGGTCTCGAGGACAAGGTGGTGGACTCCCGGACCGCTGAGGAAGGTGCCGCGATCCGGCGCCGACGGGAATGCATGGCATGTGGGCGTCGTTTCACGACCTTCGAGCGTGCCGAGGAGCCGATGGTTTGGGTGACCAAGCGTTCGGGGCGCCGAGAGCTTTTTGATCGATCCAAGATCGTCTCGGGCATCCGCGCTGCAAGTAAGAACCGGCCGGTCACCAGGGAAGCCATTGAGCATCTGACGAGCGAAATAGAGGACGCCGTGCGTGCTCTTGGGCCCGAGGTTTCATCTCAGGCGGTAGGCCGAGAGGTACTGGAGCGTCTCGGTCGGGTAGATGACGTTTCATATCTGCGCTTCGCCAGCGTCTACAAGGGCTTTGAGGGAGTCGGGGACTTCCAAAAGGAGCTGGGCCTGCTGACAAAGTCCAGCCCACCCAAGGGCGCTCCCGGCCCCGGGGGAGCAGAGCCCGCCGGGGCTTGATGCAGCTGGGGGCGCAAGGCAGCGGGCACTGATAACGCTTCGGCAAGCAGAGGCCGCCGGAGCAGAGTCCGCCGAAGTATCGGTGCTTCTCGGTCAGCCAGCCGGTATTGCATCCGCTCCCGAGCGGATAAGCAGTTCTCTCAGTTCGGCCTCCAGGCCAGGCCGGGCAGCAACGACGACCGGCAGGCACCCGTCTCGTCCGGGGAGTTCGAAAACCGATCCTCCCGCCTCGGACGCCACCAGGCCTCCGCCCGCCACGTCCCATTTTTGGATGCCGGACTCGTAGTAGGCGTCGACGCGCCCGGCTGCTACCCAGCAGAGGTCGATTGCCGCCGCTCCGCAGCGGCGGATGTCACGGACCTCGCCGAGAAGTTTCGCGACCGCTGTGGCTTGGGCATTCCGGCGGGGAAGGGAGTAGGAGAAGCCCGTCGCTACCAGGGAGGTAGCTAGCCGAGGTGCTTCGCCGGTCTGCCCCGACAGCGGGCGGATGACAAGGAGTTGTCCGCCCAGCCATGCACCATGGCCCTTGATCGCGCTGAAGGTTTCTCCATGGACCGGGTCGTGCACCACGCCCACCTTGACCTCGCCGTCCACCTCGGCGGCCAGTGAGACCGCAAAGGGAGCCATCCCGTAGAGGTAGTTCACCGTACCGTCGAGGGGGTCGACGATCCAGGTGACGCCGGAGGCACTTTTGGTGTTGGCACCCTCCTCGCCCAAAAGGCCATCCTGCGGCCGGGCGATGGCGATTCTCTCGGCGATAAGTCGCTCGCTTGCCCGGTCCATCTCGGTGACCACGTCGGTGGGGCTCGTCTTGGTCTCTACGGTCGCCCGGGCCCGCCCAAGCCCGTCAAGTAGCAGCGCACCGGCGTCCTCGGCCACCGTGATGGCGAGGTCCCGCATCGAAAAAAGATCATGGGTAAAAAGCTCTGGGTTGCACATAGGCCCGCGGGCGAGCGTAGCCATGCCTCGCCGAGATACAGCCGGCGTAGCCTTGTGCCGTGTCCCTAGTCCCGGTCCCCCAAAGCGCCCTGGCGGTCTTCGCTCATCCAGACGACCCCGATGTCGCATGCGGAGCGACGCTCTCCCTCTGGGCCTCTCAGGGGTGTGAGGTCCATACGGTCATATGTGCCAGGGGGGAGAAGGGGACGCTGGACCCCTCGGTGGATCCCGATGATCTGGCGGCCAGGCGGTTGGCGGAGTTGTCGGCTGCAGGCGAAGTGCTGGGGATAGCGGAGCAGCACCTCCTGGGCCACCCCGACGGAGAGATCCCCGAAGACCGTCTCTACTCCGAGATCGTCGGGATAGTCCGCACCCTGCGACCCCATACGGTCATCTGCCCCGATCCCGAGGCCGTGTTCTTTGGCAGTGAGTATTTCAACCACAGGGATCACCGTCGCGTGGGGTGGGCGACGCTGGATGCCGTGGCGCCGGCCGCCGCTCTTCCTCACTACTTCCCTGAGCATGGGCCTCCGCACCAGGTGGCCGAGGTGCTGATGTCTGGGAGCCTCCTGGCTGACTGCTGGGTGGAAGTGGGCAATGCATTGGAGGCCAAAACCGCCGCCGTGCGCTGCCACGCTTCTCAGTCCCTGGGCGATGACGAAGGCGTTGCGGACCTGTTACGGCGCAGGGCCGCAGAGGCCGGGCGCCGCGCTGGGGTGCCATATGCCGAGGCTTTCCGAAGGCTTCGGCTCAGTTCTCCAAGGTCATCCTGATCGACTCCGGTGTGCCGGCGGCTATGTTTTCCGCTGGGCGGAAGGTTGGTCCCATAATGGTGGGCCCGCGCAGCGAGATCGCGTTGTGGAGCGGTGTTGTCTGCGCGAAAATGCACTTAGGGTTGCTAAGGGCAAGGGGTAGGTTGGTGCCGCTATCGGAACACGAACAGCGGATACTCCGAGAAATCGAGCGGAGGTTCCACGAGCAGGATCCCCGTTTTGCTAAGCGCGTCCGAGCGAGCGTTCCGAGGGAGCCGTCAAGCTTGTCGGTCAAGGCTGCTGCTGCGGTATTTCTGGCCGCATTCGCCATGCTGCTGGCAACCTTTACTGCCTCTGTGGTGATGGGCGTCTTGTGGGTGCTCGTCATGTTTGGCTCGGCGGTGGTTTTCCAAACCGGGTTGAAGCGGGGTGACGGCCAAGTCCGGCCCGAGCGGCGATCGAATCCGGCTCGTCCGGGACTTAGCTCGATCCGGGAGCGTCTGCAGGGCCGCATCCAGCGCCGGCGGCGAAGCTGAGTAGCACTCGCCGGGGCAGGGCCGAAAGGGTTATTTGGGCATTTGGAAGCGCCGGGGCCGTCTTGGCTGAGCCCCGGCTGTGGAGGGTGGCGGTCACCCAAGGCCTACGCCTCGGCCGCACCCGCTTTGGTTGGCGGCTCGGCATTCCCTCGGGCTACGCGGCGTTCCGATCCGAAACCGCCTACGGAGATGCATCCAAGCTGCCCGTGCCCCAAGATGTAATCGCCTGGCTGGCCTGGTGCAAGCGCAATAGCGACCTTTTGCGCTAGATTGATGGCGTGGCGCTTCAGCCCGGCCCGAGTGGTCCCCACGAAGGAGCGTGGCCGACGGCTCGGATTCGGGTCGCCGGGAGGTTCGGCCCGGGCGGCAGAGTTGTGGCGGGCGCTGAGGCCTGATGAGCCGCTCGCTGCTGCTCAACGCCACCTACGAGGCGTTGTGCGTGCTGCCGAGCCGTCGTGCGGTCACTCTGGTGCTGGAGGGGAAGGCCGAAATGATCCATGGCACGGGCCGTGCGTTTCATGCGGCAAACTTCGCCATAGCCGAGCCATCGGTCGTGAGGTTGGCTTACTACGTGAAGGTTCCCTATCAGACCCGGGTGGCGCTGAATCGCCGGGCAGTGTTTGCCCGGGACGGTTACCGTTGCCAATACTGCGGGGCCGCGGCGGAGAACATCGACCACGTCGTGCCCCGTTCGCGCGGTGGGACCCATACATGGGACAATGTGGTGGCCGCCTGCAGGCGTTGCAACACCGGCAAGGAGGACCGCATGCTGCACGAGAGCGGGCTGACCTTGCGGAGGCTTCCCTATCAGCCGAAAGAGCGCGTCTGGCTCTTGGCACATGGGTCGATGCGTGAGGAGTGGCAACCCTATCTCCGCACCCCTGTCCTCACCGGCTGAACTTCGCTCTAGGGTCGGCGGATCGGGCTCGCGTACCTGGTCGGTCTCCATCGTTGAAGGCGGAGCCAGTGAACTTTTGGGCGACTCGGTAGATCGGAA
>JAKAOS010000011.1 GCA_021823165.1 Actinomycetes bacterium
TGCAAAGGTGTAGCGGCTTGCCCAGGCGGCGGGCTCGAGGGCGTCCAGATAGGAATCTGGCAGCAGGCCGCGGTATGCCGCTTGCCACGACCGTACGTGAACCTCGGCGATGGCGAGTTCATCACCGGGCTTGGCTTGGCGCACATCCATGCCAACAGTTTGATCTGCAAAGGCCGAACGCATCGAGACCAGTGAAGCAATAGACAAAACGGCTGTGAGTGCGGCGATAGCGGTCATTGCGGTGCCGAGGTTGCCAAGTGTTGCAATCAGCCCCACCAGCGGGGGGCCGACTATGAAGCCGAGGTATGCAACGGTTGTTACGCCGGACACCGTCGCAGCATGGCCAAGGTGAACCTTGGCCTGGCCGGCCATGCCCATGATGGCAGGGGCACAGACTGAGGTTCCGAGGCCTGCGATGGTAAGGCCGGCCAAGGCGACGCCCACCGAGTTGGTCTGGGCCGCGACTACAGATCCGGCTGCGGCGAGTGCGGCCCCGCTGGCGAGGAGAGAGCGTCGCTGTAACCGCCGTTCGAGGGGATTGCCGAGCAGCCTTCCGGCGGTCTCCGAGCCGGCGAACACACTGGGTGCCATCGAGCTCAGCACCTGGCTCGCTCCCAGACCATTTTGGAGCAGAATCGCGCTCCAGCTCTGCCAAGCGTTTTCTACCAGATAGGCAATCGCTCCCAGGGCACCGAGGAAGTAGATCACTCCCGGCGTTCTGAGCAGACCCCGGAGTTCACGCGGTTGGGTGCCGCCCGTCAAGTCCGCCACAAGGCGGGATTGCCGACCGGGGTTCTCCCAGCGCTCCTTCGACGGCATCACCAGGATTGCCGTCGCAAGGATAACTATTTGAGCGAAGAGAAGAAGTGACCAGGCTTGCCAGCCGAAGGAGCGCAGCATGGCGACAACCAGACTGCCGCCCACCATGGAGCCGGAGAAGGTGGCATGGGCAGTGTTGAGTATCCGGCCTCTACCGGATCGCTCGAACCTGATGGCCAGGGAGTTGATGCAGACGTCGGTTGCTCCGGACCCAACACCGAGCATGAAGGTGAAAATCGACAATTCCATCAGGCCATGTGAGATGCCCGGCAGCACTCCCATCCCGCCGAAGCAGGCCAGGGAGATCACGATCACCCGATGACCAAAGCGGTCCAGCAGCTTCCCAGCCAACGGCATGGCCACAATGGCGCCAAGGCCAACCATGAGCAAGGCGACCCCGAGCTGGCCGTTGGTGGCCCCGGCACTGTGCTCGAGGGCCGGGAGAGCCGCTCCCCATGCGCCCCAGAAAAGGCCGAAACCACCGAATCCCGTAAGTACCTGCAAGCGGGCATGGCCGGAGCCATCGGCGAACATCTCCAAACCTTGCCACGGCCGATCACCAAGCACTAGCTAAGCCCGAGCGCCAAGATCGGTCTCAGCCGGGCAGAGCTACTTCCCCTTGTGCTCCAGGCCTCTGAGGTTGGCTCCTTTGCCAGTGTCCGCCCGCAGGCAGATTTTCTACGAGCGTGGGGTAGCGTCGTTAAATGGCTCAGCTCACCGGATCGCAAGCTCCTATTGGAACCAGAATGCTTGGGACGTCGGGACTGCAGGTCTCTGCAGAGGGTCTCGGCTGCATGGGCATGTCCCAGTCCTACGGTCCTTCGGATGAGGGAGAGTCGATAGCGACCATCCACCGGGCTCTGGAGCTTGGGGTGAGCTTTTTGGACACCGCAGATGTATATGGGGATGGCCACAACGAACAGCTCGTCGGCCGGGCCATAGCCGGGAGGCGGGAGCAGGTCGTGCTGGCCACCAAGTTCTCACTCAGCCGCAAAGGCGATGAAATGGTGGTGGATGGCAGGCCGGAAAACGTCTTTGCGTGCTGTGATGCAAGTCTTGCCCGCCTCGGAACCGACTACATCGACCTCTACTACCAGCACCGAGTCGATCCCAATGTTCCCATCGAAGAGACGGTCGGGGCCATGGCGGAACTGGTCAGCGCCGGCAAGGTGCGTTTTCTTGGCTTGTCGGAGGCGAGCGCTACCACCATCCGCAGGGCCGTGGCCGTTCACCCCATCGCTGCTTTGCAGAGCGAGTGGTCGCTTTGGACCCGTGACATCGAGGACGAAGTACTTGGCGTGGCCCGGGCACTGGGAGTCGGCATCGTGCCCTTCAGTCCCCTTGGCCGAGGTTTTCTGACCGGAGCCCTCAGGAACACCTCCGGCCTGTCCGAGGATGACTTCCGGAGGACCAACCCGAGGTTTTCGGAGGAGAACTTCTCCCACAACTTCGCCATCGTGGAAGCACTGGAAGAGATGGCTGGGCAGAAGGGATGCACCGCTGGACAGCTGGCGCTCGCCTGGGTGCTCTCCCGTGGACCGGACGTCGTCCCCATCCCCGGGACCAAGCGGAGGGCCTATCTGGACCAGAACGTCGCCGCCGCGAGGATGGAGCTGAGCAAGGAGGAGCTTGACAGGCTCGAACGGGCAGCCCCTCAGGGGTTTGCGGCCGGCAGCCGGTACGCCAGTCCGCACACCTACGGCGAGTCACCGGAGCGTTCTGTCTAATAGTGTCTTTGCGCTACAAATAACCTTCTCTGAGGCTAAAGTCACTTGAAGTGCGGCTCGACCGGGGTGAACTAGGGGATCTTCCAAGCCCGTTGCCATTGGGGATGACGGTTTGAACTCCGCCAATGACCGTGGCCCATCCACCCCGGCTATGGAGGACTCTCCAAGCGATGTTGAGGACCGGAGCGGAGGCTTGGCCATCGGGTTGCTCCGCCAGCTATTGGCGGACGAGAGTGATGCCATCGTTGTGGTCGATGCCCAACAGCGCCTGATCCTTTTCAGCCATGCGGCTGAGACTCTTTTCGGCTACTGCGCCGAGGAGGTGATCGGAAAAGGCCTCGACCTCCTTATACCCATGCGTGCCAGGGCATCCCACGGGGCATGGGTGAAGGACTTTGCCCAGGGCCCTGTTGTCCGGCGGCGCATGTCGGAACGGAACGAGGTCACCGGCCGGCGGTCTGACTCGTCGGAGTTTCCCGCCGAGGTCACCATTTCCAAGTCAACCATCGAGGGCCAGCTGATCATGGTGGCGACTATCCGGGAGACTGCCGCCCGGCACCGCCACGACGAGGAGCATCGGAGAGCCGTTCAACTTGCCGAGGTGCTTGCGGAGCACGCCGCCGACGGTGTCATGATCGTCGACGGTGAACACAGGTCCAGCTTTGTAAGCAACTCCTATATGCGGCTGACCGGACGCAGTGCCGACGAGTGCAGCTCTACAAGCAACTTCGTTTTTATCCACCCCGATGACCGTCCTCGGTATGAGCGGATGGCCAGGTACGTCGGCCGTACCCGGGGTGGCAGTGCTCGTCAAGAGGTCCGAGTTTTGCATAAGGACGGGACGTGGCTGTGGCTGGAAGCCAAGCTTGCGAACCTGTATCACGACCCCTTTGTCGGTGGCGTCGTCGTGTCGGTCAAAGACGTCACTGCGCGGCACGAGGCTCAGGAGATTCTGTTTCACAGGTCTCATTACGACGCCATAACCGGCCTTGCCAACCGGGAACTCCTGCAGGACTATCTTGCCGAGTTGGCGGCCCGCGATTCTCCACCGGCGTCGTTTGCAGTGTTCTGCTTTGACCTGGACCGTTTCAGATCGGTAAATGAGGGACTTGGGAGCGAAGCGGGGGACGAGGTGTTGCGGGGGGGTGCCGAGCGGCTCGCCGAGGGGCGCTGCAAGACAAAGCTCGTGGCACGCCTGGGTGGCGACGAGTTCGCTGTGGTTTGCGAGGACGCCTCACGGCTGGAAGAGGCGATGTCGCTGGCCGAAGCCTTCCGGGCGACCCTGGCCGAACCCCTGCCGGTAGCGGGAATGGAGCTCTTTCTTACGGTGAGCGTTGGGGTTGCCCTGTCCCGGCCCGGCTCCAATGGCGGCACAACCCTCGCGGAGGCAGAGTCGGCCATGCGGGAAGCGAGGGCAACGGGAGGCAATCAGTGCCGCTTTGGTGACCCCAATGTTGCCACCGATGCCCTCGCACGTGTGCAGCTGGGGGCACAGCTCCGCAAGGCGCTCACCGAGGGGCAGTTCGTGGCTTATTACCAGCCGATAGTCAACCTGGCCAACCGCTCGGTGGAGGGCGTGGAGACCCTGGTGCGGTGGCGGCATCCGGAGCGGGGGATTCTTGCGCCCTCTGAGTTCCTGCCGTATGCCGAAGAGTCCGGCTTGATCGAGGACATCGGAAGCCAAATGATGATGCATAGCTGCCATGCTGCGAAGCGCTATGCATCCAGCACCGGCATAGAGGTCGGCGTAGCCGTCAACGCGTCCGCCCGGGAACTGTCGAGCGGATTTCTCGAAAGGGTCGAGAGATCGCTGGAAAGCTGCGGCCTGCCCGGGAGGCTCCTCACGGTCGAGCTGACCGAAACTCTGCTCATGACAAGGGTGGCCGAGTTGCGCCCGCTCCTGGAGGAACTGAGGGCTCTCGGTGTCCGCCTAGCCATAGACGACTTTGGCACCGGCTACTCCTCCCTCTCCTACCTGAAGGTGCTGCCAGTCGAGACCATCAAGATCGACCGCAGCTTTATTGCCGGCATCGGGGCAAATCAGGACGACCTTGCAATCGTCTCAGCCATTATCTCGATGTCCCACACCATTGGGCTCCAGGTCGTGGCCGAGGGCATAGAGACATCGACTCAGCTCGAACGGCTTCGGGACCTGGGATGTGACTTCGGTCAGGGATTTTTCTTAGGCAGACCCAAACCGGAGGACGGGGCATCTGGGCGTGGCCTCCCATTGGATCCCCACGACATGGCCGGGTCCATCGGCTGAGCCGTGCGCTGGCCGGGGTGCCGCAGTTGCAGCCCTGGCCCCAGATGCCTGCTTGCCCTAAGAGATAACGCTCGCCATCCAGAGTTGGATCTGCTCTGTTGGACCTGTCCTCCTCGAAACGAGCCACGTTTTGTGGTCGCTACGGGGCATGTGGCTGGGCAGTTGATCTGACCAACAACGCTGCGCCCGCGGATTGTTTGTGCCCATGGATCGGCACCGCCGGAGCACAACAACTCCTGGGTCCGGCTGGGTCGTTCGGAACCGGGCTTCTCCAGGCGCTCCTATCTGGCCTCTGTGGGATGCCAGTGCAGCTGTGGGATGCCAGTGCAGCTGTGGGATGCCAGTGCAGCAGTTGCCAATTGAGCCTGAAGATGGATGGTTCCAAAGATTTGAAGGAGTAAATTCAAATAGTCATGCGAACACTTGAGGAGAAAGAAGCAGGCATCGGCACCAGGCAGGCCAAAGAAGACCTGTTCGCAGCAATCGCCCAGGTGGCAGGGGCTCTCTCATCGGGGCGCCGACTGGAGATCGTGGACCTGCTGTCCCAGGGGGAGAGGTCTGTGGAGGAGGTCGCCTCCGAGACCAGCCAGAGCGTGGCGAATGCTTCGCATCACCTCAGATCCCTCGCGCGCTCGGGCCTGGTCCGGTCGCGCAAAGAGGGCACCCGGGTCTACTACCGATTGGCAGGCCCCGAGGCCGAGGCATTGTGGGAAGCGCTGTCTTGGGCAGCGCAGTCGGTCAGAGACGACCTTGAGCGCCTTGCTGCGGCTTACCTGGGCCCCCTGAAGGATCTGGAGGCAATCACCCGGGAGGATCTGGTGCAGAGGATGAGCGAGGGGAGTGTGATCGTCTTGGATGTCCGGCCAGTCCCCGAATACCAAGCAGCTCACATACCGGGCGCTGTTTCTGTGCCAATCGACAAACTGGATGAGGCCGTTGGATCGATGCCCCTGGGTACAGATGTCGTCGCCTACTGCCGCGGCCCGTATTGCGTCTTTGCTCCGGCGGCCGTCAGGGCGCTGGCAGCGATGGGCTTTCACTCCTACCGCCTCGAAGAGGGTCTGCCGCAGTGGCGGCGCAAGGGGTTTCCCATAGCAGGGAGAGAGGCGAGTGGTGGCGGAGATGCCCAGGAGCTTGAGGAGCGATGAAGCATCTTGGGCATTTGCGAAGAGCAAAGCACCTGGCTCATCCGAGGACTGCTTGTGACCCAAGGCTCTCGAGGGGATGCCAAAGCAACGAAAAGAAGGGCTTTGTAGAGTTCGGGGGCCCCTTGGCCACAAGATGCCGCATCGGCCGCCGGCATGCTGCGGTCCCAGGGCCGTGATCACAGGGGAGCCCCGGCTCGGCCTCGGGCCGAACTGGTGGCAGTTCTCCATCTATACGGCGGTGACTTTGCTGGTCGGCATGACCATTGGGGTGGAGCGCGTGTCTCTTCCGCCTCTGGCCCACCACGCGTTTGGGATCACGTCGGTTCTCTACACCGTCAGTTTCATCTCTGCTTTCGGTGCGGTGAAGTCAGCCATGAACCTCGTCTCGGGGAGGCTATCGGACCATCATGGCCGCAAAGCGTTGCTGGTTGTCGGATGGGCCTTTGCCGTGCCGTACGCGGTGATAGTCATCTTTGCAGACGCCTGGTGGCAGATTTTGCTGGCAAATCTGTTTCTGGGTGTGAACCAGGCCCTTACCTGGTCGATGTCTGTTACGGCGAAGATCGACCTGGTGGGTCCCGAGGGTCGGGGGCTTGCCGTGGGCATCGATGAGTCGGCTGGATACATCGGCACGGGTCTTGGTGGCCTGGGAGCGGGCCTGGTCGTCACGTCGTTCGGCTTGCGGCCGGCACCCTATTTGCTAGTCCTCGGAGTGGTGGCTTTGGGGAGCCTCGTCACCCTCGGGCCGGCAAAAGAGACCCTCCACTTTGCCCACTCGGAGTCAAAGACGGCCTCACGCCCCGAGCTTCCGTCCCTCCGCCGCCTTGGCGGCTATATGAGTTGGCGCGACCGGTCCATGATGGCGGTGTGCCAGGCCGGCTTTTTCAACAAGGTGGCCGATTCCCTGGTGGCCGCCTTCCTTCCCCTCTATCTGGCAGAGCGGGGCATGTCCCTGTTGGGGATCGGGGTGTTGGTCGGCATCTATGCCTGGGTGTGGGGGGCCGGCCAGGTCCTTGCGGGTTTGATCGCAGACCGCATCGGCAGGAAGATCCCAATCGTCTTGGGCACCTTTCTCGTCTCTGGTGGCCTCGCGGCGTTCGCTTCGTTTTCGTCCTGGATCTGGTGGCATCTGGCGGCCATCGTCATGGGGGCGGGGATGGCGCTTTGCTATCCAAACCTCATGACCGCCGTCGGCGACACGGCCGACCCCTCGTGGCGCGGGGGCGCCCTCGGCGTCTACAGGCTCTGGCGGGACGGTGGATACGCGGTGGGCCCCCTGTTCCTCGGTGCCATGGCGGCATTTGCGGGCCTTGCCGCCTCTCTGTGGGTCGGCGCGGCTTTGCTGGCGATATCCGGTTTGGGACTCGTTTTGGCAATGAAGGAGACCCATCCGAGACTCCGGGTCGGCTCGCCTGAATGGGTGAGGCATCCGGACTGGTTGGCCGGTGGCTGAGCGCCCAATCGGGTCCTGGGATGGAACGTCTGGTCCTCGAGGGAAAAGACCAGCCCTCGGGGGGATGAGCGCATCAGGGGGCCAAGAAGCCGTGACGGGCATAGGCCGAACGCGCGGCGGGGCCTGACATGAAGCCGATGAACTCTTTGGCCATGGTCGGATGTGGAGCGTTGGCGACCGGCGCCACTGCATATCTTCCCCTTTGGTTATGCTCCGGAGCAATCTCCACCGCCTCGATCGGCCTTCCCTGGCGTTGGTGGAAGATGGCCTCCGTCCTCCACGCCAAAGCCGCATCAACGACCCCCTCCATGATCCATGCGGGACTCTCCCGGTGGTGGATTTGGTTGGTGAGCACCTCGCCGTTGGCAGCCTTCTCCTCGGTCATCCGTGTCAGCAGTGCCTGGCCCCCGGCGGCCTGAAGCGCCGCCATGACCAAGCGGCCCACGCCCTCTGTGCCCGGATGGGGAAGTGCCACCCTTATGCCGTCCCGGGCGAGATCGGCAAGTCCCGAGATGCGCTTGGGATTGCCCTTTGGTACGAGAATGGCAAGCTCATTTGAGGCGTACTCCACGAAGTCGCCGACGATCCCATCCTCAGCAAGTTGCTTCAACGAAGCGGGAGACGCCGCAAGCACGTCGGGTTGTATGCAAAGGCGAAGTGAGCCCATCTGCAGGCCCCCGCGGCGGATTTGGTCTACCAACACGCCGGGGGGAAGGGTTTCATAAAAGATGCCGCCGAGTTCGCGCCCCGAGTCCCTCACCGACTCCCTAAAGGCTGAAAAGAGATCCTCTGCCACCATGAACTGGTTCCCGGCAAGGAAGCAGACCAGGTCGGCACCGACGATGTCTCCGCAGAGGTCTTCGAGGTGATCGAAGGGCGGTGCCGAAAACATCGCGAGGCCGGAACTGCCAGGGAACTCATCGGGAGCGTCTGGCTCGGTTCGCTGTTGATCCTGGGTTCTCTTCATGGTCACCTTTCTTTGTTAGCACCCCCAATGGTCTCCCGGCCTGGGGGACGGCAGCGCCCATCGTTCCGGCTTCAGCTTCGCGTGTCAGTTACCGATACCCATAGGGGTATCATTGACACATGACCAAGGAGAGATTCGTAGCTATGATCGGCGAACAGGTCGTTGGGTCCGAGAGCCTCGGGGGGTTCGCGGGCAAGGCTCGGGTCCTCACTGTGTGCCCGGCATCATTTGAGGCCGCTGGAGGTTGTGTTCGATGAGGGCACTGCTGGCATCTCCGCTGGGTTTTCTCATCGGGCTTTCGCTGGGTGCTCTGGGTGGGGGCGGATCGATCCTTGCGGTCCCGGCCCTGGTCTATGTGGCCGGGCAGAGCGCCAAGGATGCCACCACCACATCCCTCGTTGTCGTGGGAGCAATCTCTTTTGGCGGGATGATCGTCCACTGGAGAGCGGGCCGGGTCAAAGCGGGGTCGGGACTCCTGTTCGGCTTGGCCGGGGTCGGGGGGTCCTTGGTCGGTTCGGAACTGAACCGGGCAATCAATCCCCAGGTGCTGATGCTGGCGTTTTCGGGCCTCATGCTGGTTGCCGCATGGCGCATGGTGGCGAGCCAGCGCTCCAAGAAGGTTTCTTCGGACCACGAGATTGCTCCGGGGCTTGAGGATTCGGCACCGGGGGCATCGGGGTTGGCGACTGGCGATTCCTCCGGCACCGGCGCAGTCTTGGCGCCAGCCAGGACTCAGCTGTCCATGGCCTCCCCTGAGGTGGCCAAGGCGAGGCGTGGAGTCGGCATCACGGTGCTGAAGGTGCTTGTGGTTGGGACCGTCGTAGGCTTCATGACGGGTTTCTTCGGCGTGGGTGGTGGATTCGTCGTGGTCCCTGGCCTCGTACTGGCCCTTGGATTCGACATGCCGATCGCCGTTGGCACGTCGTTGCTTGTCATCGTGGTGAACTCCGCCGAGGCATTGGCAACTCGCCTGGCCACTACGGGTATCCCATGGCATGTGGCCCTGCCCTTCACCATCGCCGGGCTTCTGGGCGTCCAGCTCGGCAACCGCCTTGCAGGAAAGCTTTCTGGCCCGACCCTGGTGCGCTGGTTTGCGGGGCTCCTCCTGGCCCTGGCCGCATATACCGCGATTCGCTCCGGGTTGGCGTTGGGCTGAGCCAAAGCTCGGCCCTGGTCGGATCCAATGCATTTGCGTCGGGTCGCATGTTCCCCTTATGCGCAAAATGCAGGTATCCTCCCAACTTGTGGAAGTGCACATTAGGAGCACCGGTGAGATGGGACCCGCGAAGGCATCGCGGCGTGCCCGGGCGGTCCCGGCCTTTATTGCGCCCCTACTTGCCCTGGCGCTCGCCGCTTGCGGCTCGGGAGCCGTCAAGACATCCAGCGGAACCAGCACCACTGCCTCGGGGACGACTGGGACTACTGGGTCCGGGGGATCGTCGACGACTACGACGTCGCCCCCGGCTTCCTCCACCGCATCCTGTATATCCTCCGCTGCCCCTTCTGCGGGGTCGTCTTTGACCGGAGTCGAGTTCGTTTCCGCTGGAGCGGGATGGGCCGTCGGCCCCGGCCGGATACTCGCTACGGCAAATGGGGGCGCCACCTGGCAGATGCAGTTGTCGGGCAGCCAGCACTTCGGCAGCGTTGACTTTGTTTCGGCCAGCGATGGCTGGGTGGTGAGCAAGACGCATTTGCTTGTTACCACCGACGGGGGGGCGTGCTGGAAATATGCGGGGGAGCCTCAGGCTCCGTTGCGCAGCGTTCACTTTGTTTCCCCATCTGTGGGTTGGGGTGTTTCGGGAGGCCCCGTAGAGGTACCCACGCCGTCCGGTCCCGGGGTCGGTTCCGGCGGGACGCTGGTCAAGACCACCAACGGTGGAGCGAGTTGGTCGGCGGTGGGGACTGCGCCCTCTGGAGCTCAGGGAGTCTGTTTCGTCAACTCGACGAGGGGATGGTTGACGGCGCAGGACGCCGTCTATTCCAGCCAGGACGGCGGTGCCTCGTGGCAGAGGGTCTATGCGATACCGACTCGGGGACCGGTTGCGACCTCGGTTCAGTGTGCGGCGCCCAGCGGTGTGTGGGTGCTCGCAGCTTCGGGCGAAGCGGCTGCTGGGACCTCTCCATGGGCAGTCTTCTCTTCCCAGGACGGCACGTCCTTCCACCCCGTGGTTTCTGTGATGTTCTATAACCTGAAGTCTGCTCTCGCACCGGGAAGCTACCCGGGGGCGATCAGCGCTATCAGTCCTTCCGAGGCGGCCATCCTGGGCTTCACGCCGGCTATCAACCCGAACCCAGGCGGCCTTTCCATGGCCAGTTCCAGTGGCGCTACGGCCCGAACGGCGTTGACTGGGCCACTGGCCATTCCCTCGGCCGCCAGCTTTGTGTCGAACTCCCAGGGCTGGGTCGTGGGGGTTGGGCAGTCAAAAGCATCCACGGGCTACATCGAACACACCGCCGACGGTGGGGCGAGCTGGAGTCTGCAATATACGGTGCCGTGAGATCCCCTGAGGACTGCTGCTCCCAACGGTCTCGGCACCGGCGATCCTTATCTGTGGCTCCCGCACGCTGAGCCGGGGCCTGTGGTCCTTTGGCTCACCGGCTTTCCCGGTCACCCTGGCTACGGCGGACACCGCCATTACACCCAAGACCACACCACCTTGTGGCGGCGCGTATGGGCGGCCAGTATCGAGTCGAGGGGAGCGGTGCCAATGCCCGATCCGGCGGGAAGGGCCATTTTGCCGCTGCTATCCACTTCGAAGGGCTCTGTGATGTCCAGGCCGAAGTGGCGGTCGGAGGCGGATATGTCATTTGGAGCAGTGATGCCCTCCTGGGCCGCCAGGGCGATACTGACGGCCCTGCCTATCCCGGTTTCGATCATCCCGCCAACCCACGCATCGATACCGTGGAGACGAGCGAGATCCAGGGCCAGCCGGGCCTGGATTATTCCCCCCATGCGAGCGGGCTTGAGGTTCAACGATGTGGCTGCGCGTAGGTGGGCTGCCAGGTCCACGTCGAAGGCGCTCCTGATGGACTCATCGAGGCATATTGGGGTCGTCATCCGCCGTGCGAGGCCAGCGTGGCCCAGCCACTGCTCGGCCGGAAGAGGCTGTTCTACAAGGCTCAGGCCCATGTCGTCCAGGGTTGACAGCTCTTGTGGGGATGCGGCCGCAAAAGAACCATTGGCGTCTCCCGCCAGGGCCGCATCTGGGAATTCACCCCTGATCGCCTCGAGGGTTTGGAGCCCCGACCCGGGCCAGATCTTGACCTTCAGGCGTTGGTAGCCCTGGCCAAGGAACTTTGTAGCCTGCCGCAGGGCCTGAGATGGCTCGGTAGCCCCCAGGACCACGCCGCAGTCCACACTGGGCGATGGACTTCCCAGCCAGTCGGCGAGACCGATCGATGCCCGCTTACACCAGGCATCGATCACCGCAGCCTCCAAGCCGGACTTTGCGATCGGATGCCCACGCACCACCGCAAGCCTCGCCGCCATCTCCCCTGGGGACTCCAGCTTTTTTTCCGGTACCAAAGCCGGGACCAAGAAGTCTTGGATGGCCATCCAGGCCCCTTCGATCCACTCCTCTGAGTAGTGAGGAGCAGAGGGCACCGGGCACTCACCCCAGCCCGATGTCGTGCCGGCCTCCACGCGGACCAGGATCGCTCGTTTGGATAGCTCCTTCATGGCGGGGCCGACAAAGGGCTCCAGGAGCGGAAGTTCGACCTCATAAAGCTCGATCCCGTCGAGGCGGAAGGCTTCCCCGTCGGGTGCGATGGGTTCCCACGGGCCATCGCCGAGTGCCGGCCGGGCGGCCCCGCTTTGGCCGGCACCCAAGTTGTTTACGCTGGGCTCAGGCCCGTGCGGATCGGCTTGGTGAGAAACGATGTTGGCAGCCTAAGGCCGACCGGGCGATACTCGTTGTGTGATAGCTGCCGTTTCGATAACTCCCCTCGGCCTTGGCGAAGCCGTGGGTGCGGAGGTCGCAGAGGCCATCGCAGTGCTTCGCCAGAGTGGACTTGCGGTTGAGACCAATGCAATGTTCACCAACATCGAGGGGGAGTGGGGTCCTGTAATGGATGCCATACGCGAGGCCGTGGAGGTGGTGGCGCGTAAGGCACCCCGGGTCAGCGTCGTCATCAAGATCGACCACCGGCCCGGCGTCGACGATGCCATCAACTCCAAGGTCCGTTCCGTTGAGAGCTATTTGGCGGGGCATCGGCCTGACCGGGAGGCGGGATAGCTGGGAGAGAGGATGGCCAGCAGGCCTCAGGGTGTCCCACCACCGCCCCTGATCCACTCGGCCTCTGCCTCGCCTAGTGGCGTGGATGGTGGAGCGTCCACGATGGGCCAGAGTTCCTCGGCAATGCGGCGCCAGTCGGCCTCGGCACGCAGACGGGCCAAGACCGCATAGAGGCCGAGATTGATCCGCTGCACCACCACAAACATCGATGGCACATTGCAGTAGCGGGCGACAGGGTCCCCCACGTCGAAGACCAGGCGTGCCATTCGGGAGGCGAACTCTGGGGTGACCTCCCGCCGCCCGGGCTGGGTGACCATGTCATAGAAGCGGCCATAGAAGCGGAAGACGTCCTCGGTGTCCACCGGGGCGTTGCGGGCGAGGATCCCAACCTCCTCCAGTAGTGCCCGGAATGCTTTGGCATCGGGCTCCAACACCGCCGCTCTGAGCATGCGCTCGAAAACCTCTACCTCTTCGGGGGTAAAGCGCTTTACCAGGCCATAGTCCAGGAATGTGACATGCCCAGAAGGCCTGAACAGGTAATTCCCAGGGTGAGGGTCCCCGTTGAAGACATGCATGCGATACAGGCTCCGAAAGACGAAGCGGAAGATCGCCTCTCCGGCCAGGTCGCGCTCCTCTTTGGTCCAGGTTGCCACCTCGTCCAGGCGCGCTCCGGCAGCAAGTTCCATCGTGAGAACCTTGGAGGTCGACAGGTCGGGTCGGAGTTGCGGGATATGGATGAAGGGGTGTCCCCGGTAGCGGGCAACGAAGAGAGCCTGGTTTTGTGCCTCGATGGTGTAATCGATCTCCTCTGAAAGCCGAGCCCGAAGCTCCTGGATCATCTCCGCCGGCTCGAGGGATGGAAAGAGCAGGCGAAGAGAGCGAGCGATGAGATCGGTGTTCTCCAGGTCTGCCGCCATGGCTTCGGCCACCCCGGGGTATTGCAGCTTGACTGCCACCGCCATCCCGTCAGATGTGATGGCGCGATGCACCTGCCCTATGGAGGCCGCAGCGATGGGAACGGGATCCCAGCGGGAAAATACCTCCTCGGGTGGGCCACCGAGTTCCGATTTAACCACTCCGGCCGCCAGTTCCGGTGCCATTGGGGGGGCATCGGCCTGCAGGCTGGCCATGGCGTCCCGGTAGGCCTCGGGGAGGCCCTCGTCGAGATAGCTGGCCATCTGGCCGAGCTTCATCATCACACCCTTCATCGACCCCAGTGTTTGGGCGACCTGTTCTGCGGTGCGCATCTCGGCGGAACGATCGAGTTCCTCTTTGCGGGCGGCGTTTGCGAAGATGCGCTGTGCCCGGGCCGATACCTGGACCCTTCCCACCCGAGTCCCGAGCCAGGCGATCTGTGCGGTCCTTGCCCGCCGGGAGGTGCGCACCCATGGCCTCTTGGAGTGCAGAGAACGCCTGGCCACATAGGTAATGACCCCGACCAGCCCCCCGATGCCCACGACGGCGCCCCCCACGGCAAAAAGCCATTCGCGGTGCCTATACCGCCCGGTCACGCTCACGTGCCGCAAGGGGACCAGGCCCAAAGCCCCGATATCGGGCTGGCTTGGCGGCTTTGGTCGAGACGTCTCATCTTGCTCTTGGCCATACCAGAGTCTGCCCCATGTGGCTTGTTTTCGCGGCAGCTTTGACTCCGCTGGAGCCAATGAAGCCATGGTGTGCAACGCCTCTTCGACACAGGCACCAACTTTGCAGCGATTCACCCCCATGGCTTGTCACCGCCTGTCCTTGTGCTGGGATGTGCAACGACCTCCTGCGGTGCCCCCTTGCCGCCGAGGCTTCCCCGGAGTTGCCGAGAGCCTTTGGGGAACAGGTGAGGCGCTGTCACCTGTGGCCAAGTTCCTCACCAGGACATGTGGGCCAAATGTGGTGCAGGCCTAGAGGCCGGATTTGAGCTGGGGTTTGCGAGTATCACCAAAGGGTATGCATAAGTCGTTCCGCAAAGGACAGCAGCTCTGGGATTTCTTATATACAAGGAGGAAGACATGGGCGTAGGAGCAGGGATTCTATTGATAGCCATTGGGGCGATACTTGCTTTCGCGGTCCACGTCGTTCTTTACGGAGTGGACCTTCAGACCATCGGTTGGATCCTGATGATCGTCGGGGCCCTGGGATTGGTTATCAGCCTTGTCATGACGTCGATGGTGACGGGACCCCGGACAATGCGGCGTTCCAGCGTGGAGCAGCGCTACGTAGACCCAGCCGAGGGTGAGGTGCGCCGTAGGGATACCTTTGTCAACTGATCCCCAAGGGGTTGAATTAGCGCAGCGGAGGGCCTGGCTGGCTCTCCGCTGCTGCGCGTCTTGAATGGTGCTTCGGACAAGGAGTCGGGGACGCCGTTGTGATCAATGATGATGCTGTGGTCGTCGGGGGAGCCGCAATGCTGGGAGGCCAAAGCTCCCATGCAGTGCTGGGTGAGTCGATGACCCCTCCCTTTCCGCCGGGAACTCGCTGCGCGATATTTGCCATGGGCTGCTTTTGGGGTGCGGAGCGGATCTTTTGGAACCTCGATGGCGTTGTATCCACCGCGGTTGGCTATTGCGGTGGTGGCAGGGTAGATCCCACCTACCGCGAGGTCTGCTCCGGCACCACGGGTCATGCCGAGTCCGTCTTGGTTGTCTTCGACCCCACCAATATCAGCTATGAGCAACTCCTGGTCACGTTTTGGGAGAACCACGACCCCACTACCTACATGCGCCAGGGCAATGATGTTGGTCCTCAGTATCGCTCGGCCCTCTTTACTATCGGCAGCGATCAGTTGCGTGCGGCATCGACTTCAGCCAAGAACTTCCAGGACGCCCTTACAACCGCCGGAATGGGATCAATCACAACCGAGATAACTCCCTCGACAACCTTTTATTATGCCGAGAGCTACCACCAGCAGTACTTGGCAAAGAATCCATCTGGATATTGCGGCCTGGTCGCCACGGGAGTCAGCTGCCCAACTCCCACCTCGGCCAGGCCACCGCGGGCTGCTCCTAACTGACCTCCTTCGGCTGCGGCAGAGGCAGCACGAAGATCTGGCCGGGATATATGAGCGAAGGCGACCCGGGAGAGACCAGGCGATCCCGGTTCGCGGCTATGAGTCGATTGCAGTACTGGGCGATGGCCCCGTTCCCTGCAGGCCTCCCCAGTCGCTCCTCGAGTACAGAAGAAGCGATGGCCCAGAAGTCTTCGCCCGGCCTGACTTCCCAGGTCTGTGGCGGGGCCGGGGCCTGCGCCGCTTCAGTGGTTGTCCGTGCCCGGGGGACGGGCATCGCATGGGAGGGTGCCAACTTGGGGGCTTTGGATGGGATGCTGTGGTGAAACGGCGGCACATGATGGTGGAACAACGGTGCCGACGGGGGACGTAAAAAGCTGACACCGGAAGCCCCAAGGGACAGTCCCGTTGCCGCCAGCAGGCTGTTCCTGATGGGCGGTAGGGACAAAAGTGCAGCCCAGCGGGCCGCTTGCGCCCAACCAAACAAGTGGAGAACAAGGGCCAAAGCGGTGCTGATCACCAGAACTGTGCCAGCTAGAAGCAGGCCAAAGCGTGCCACTACCAAAAATGCCACGATGGCGCCGTGTGCACCGAGCCAGTTCGCGATCACTGACGCGCTTCCCAGGGGCGGTTCGGGAAGCCACCTGCCCGCTCTCCATAAAAACTCTGTGGAATAGCCGATGCCTGCCAGCCAGAGCAGAAGGACCACTCCCGGTCGACGTGATGTCATAACACAACTGTATATGAAAGGCAAAGACAGGAGAAGCAAAGAAACGAAAAAACATATCAAGATGCCGGATGCCAAACAGCACCTTGGATCCGGAGGGTGAACTAGAGGTGCTGCAAAAGGGCCAGGCGCATCTTGAGATGCTGGTTTTTGACATCTGGCAGGTTCACAGTGAGATCGTGGGGACCTTGTACCCCGAGCCGTCCTCCGGGCGTCGTTTCTCCCTGGCCCAAGGAAAGCCACGGCCAGGGCGCCAAGCACTTAACAGCGCAAGCTGTAGGGAATAGGCTGTGCCTTGTCGGAACGGAGGGCGGCATGAAAGCTCACGTCGGAGACACGGTCCGGGTTCTTGGCCGGAAGGTCGGGGATGCCGAGCGGCACGGCAGAATTGTCGAGGTCAAAGGACCAGATGGCGATCCGCCTTACCTCGTGAGGTGGGATCACCTGGATCATGACAACCTTCTGTATCCATCCTCTGGGCTTGTGGTGCTTCCCCCGGAACCCTCGAGCAACTAGGCCAAGTCATCCCGATCCCTCCCCACACCCCGCCACCGGTGACGAACTGGTGCTGTTGCCATAAAGCACGGGGGATGCAACGGCACTGGCCCGTATGGGAGTCGTCGCCCACCGGCCTATGAGGTTCGCCGCAAAGACCGGCCGGACGGTAGCGGAAAGGGATACGCATACATTTCCGCCGCGGATGGTTACCGATACCGAGGTGAGGGTGGCTGACCGCGGCGCCTCGGCCGCCACTGCCCGGCGCGCAATGTAGCCGGCACGTCGGGGGGAGAGGACGATGAGACCGCTGTGGTAGAAGGCGGATTGGGAGGTCGCTCCCGCGCCTGCTATCGCAGCCGAGGCGGCGGTATTCGCGAGTTGGCGTTGGGCCAGATAGGTCGCTGCTGAGTTGACCGATATTGCCGCAAGGACGAGTATGACAAGCATCGCGGTTGGGGCGAGGATCCAGGCGCTTCCCTCTTGAGGTCGGGAAGTATCGAGCCAAGGCCGGCGAGGGACCTCACTCACAGCCATTGGTCGGGACCTGTCCGAGGGCACCGCCGCGGAACGGGCTCACCCACTCCCGCTGGGTGGAGCGAACGACCACCACTGCCCCCCGGCCTCCCAAAAGAAACAGCGGAAACAGATGTACTGGATACGCCGCCGAAACGGTGATCGTCGAGCATCGGTAGAGGCCTCCGGTCACCTTGAGTGACAGCGGCCCCGGGTTACGCCCAGAAGCAGCGATGGCTGCCGCCGCCGCCCTCTGCGCACTTGAGTAAGCGGTATTGCTGGTTGTCGCCAGGACAAAAGCGCGGGCACCCTGTGTTGCGGCGTTGTTGGTGGCCAGCTTGGCATCGATAACGCCCCACATATCGACAATTGAAAGGGTTGCAACTACAAGAACTACCATACCTAACAGTAGTGCTTCAATACCTCCAACTTGTCCACATTGGCAGTTACAAGACCACATGTGCCGGGCAAGATGGTCGTCATGAACGTGACCTCGCGTAGGCAAGAGGCAGTATCTCGTGGAAGCCGCCATCATGAACCGCCTATTGATAACGGCGCTGGCGCGGGAGCAACTTCGTTTGCAAGCGAAACCTTGGTGCTAATGCTATCTAGACCGGCCGACGTAGCAAGTTGTGTAGGAATAATTGTCGGAAGCTGAAGATGAACTGTAAGAGAAACTGCAGTAGCACTTTCTTTCCACCTATATGTGGCGAAACGGCTATAGCGGCCGATGAGGCGGTTCATCAAGACGTTGCTTTGGGCCTCTGCTATGCCAAGCCCTGACGTGGCGCCGCCTGGGCCTGCCGCCGTGACCTCCCAAACGGCATCGTAGGCCGCTGCCTGGACGGTGGACTTGGCATAGAGGTAGTAGGTCACCTGAACCGCCACCAACACAAGCGACAGGAAAACCCCAATACCGAATACCGCAGATATGATTCCCGTGCCAGAGTCACCAGTGCATCTGGTGCTTTTGTAATGCGCTAAGCAAGGTGTGGGCAATGTCAAAGAAGACGCTGAAGTGCTCCTAGCTGAGGTGTGTGTCATTGGCCAATCTTGCTTACCACGTTGCTTACGGTGGTCATCGTATGGCCGAGCATGGTTTTGAATGCCAACCACATCACAACTCCAAGAAATGCCATTATCAACACCGCAATTGCGGCGGAGATGACACCTTCACCGGCCTCTGAGACCATCGCGTGGCTAACTATCCACGCGATGGTTTTACGTAGGGGAGTAATGATGGCGTGAGTAATCTGCTTCATGGTTCCTCCGTAATGTGTGTCTATGAGAGCGTGAAAAGGCGCAATGCTTCGATGAATGGCACCCCGAGAAGTATCACCCCGGGAACCAGGGCGGCGACGGTTACGGGCATCCAGACCTGCTGTTCTCGTCGTTCCAGGGCCGATATGAGTTTGCGGTGTGAGTCGGCCCTCATGACTTCGGCTTCCGCTGCCACCAGGGACGCCAGATCGGGCTCTGTGGAGTGCAGACAAAGCACCCTTATGAGACGGCGGACAGCAGGCGTGGAAGCGATTGTGTCCCATTCCTGAAGAGCGGTGGTCAGTGCCACTCCCTGGCTCACCCGGGCCGACACTCTGGATAGGTCGGCCGCTGCCGCCCCATGGCTGCGCTGGGCGAGGCGGGTGATTGCAGAGCCGAGAGATGCCCCGGATCCCAACAGGATGCCCAGCTGTTCGGCGATCACTGCAAGCTCGTTTTCCAGTCGGCGCTGCCAGTTGGCAGATGCGGCATTCAGTCTGAGTTCGGCGTAAACAAAGGCTGAAGCAGGGGCTAGCAGCAGTGTCATCAGGAGCAGAACCTGGGGAAGGGGGAGAATGGTGGCGGCCAGGGCAGCGATGGCAAATGCCGCCAGTGCGGCCCCCACCTGGCGGGTCCTGAAGGCCTGCAGTCCCATTTCGGAATGGATGCGCTCAAGTTTTGTGGCGGCGCTTTCCGTTCCGCCGATGCTCGAAGATGCCCTTTCCCCCAGATCGGTTGCGAGTTGCCAGAGGAACTCGGAGAACGACCGCGGGTGGCTCGGCTCTGTAGTTGTTTGAGCTTTCGACAGGCGTGACAGGTGTGGGACCAGCCGGGCATACAGGGGTGGTCGCTTGAACCATCGAAACTGCATCAGCAAGATCACCGCGCCCAGCCATGCCAATACGGCCGATGCGGTTGCCAGCCTGATCACCTGGAGCCCTCCTTGTTGGAGGCGAGTCCTGGGAAAACTCGTTGGGGCTCTGGGAGCCGTAGGAGTCTCGTTGCCCACCACCAGCAGGCCATCAGTGCCATGGCGGCCACAGCGATGGCCCATTGGCCTGCCGTTGTGGCATAGCCAGACCGGCCGGTTCCGATGGACATCCCCGCACCCGCCATTGCCAGGGGCACGACGAGGACGAAGCGGCGGGCGAATCGGACCCCGGCCTGTTTGGCCTGGGCATCCCGGCGGGTCTGCAGATCCCGGTTTCGCTCGGTGACCAAAGCCTGAAGGCGAGCGTTCAGTCCACCGCCCCCCACCTCTTGAGCGATGAGGAGCGTCTCCAGCGCGGCGTCGGCCGAGGCGTCTGCCAACAGTGCTTTCAGTGTGTCGATGGTCTTGGCGAAATCCGTTGAAACCAGCCATTCTCGTTCAGCCTGGGCAAAAGACGGCCTCAGCTCCCTCGGTCCGTTCCGGCCGACTTCGAACAGGGCCTGAGGTATTGACCAGCCGAGTGAACCAGCGAGCAGGCGAAGCTCGTCGAGCATGCGTGGCCATGCCTCGAGCGCTGCCTGCTTCCCCCTTCGCCGCCGGGCCCGCCAGGTGCCAAACGGCACATACCCCGCCACCGGCGCCGCCAACATGGGCGCCAATGGTCCACCGAAAACGACGAAGATTCCCAAAGCTCCCAGCGATGCCGCTCCCAGGGAGGCGAGGCCAAGCTGGCGCATCGGGGCTTGTTCGAGACCCATCCTGGCCGACCAGAGTTGAACAAAACCCTTTGTTGTGGAACCGGCCCCTCCTGTTTTGCCCGGGCGCATTCCTCGCCAACCGAATGCCACCGCGCTGTAGATGAGATGTACGCCATAGGAGGCGCATAGCGCCAGAACAAGTACGTAGGGACCGCCGGCGTAGCTCATGGCGTAACCGTCTTCGACATTGCCCTGTCGCAGCCGGCCAGCAACTCGGTCACGTCGTAGCCTTTGGCACCGAACGCGTGTCTCGCTCGGGAGGGAAGACACCCGCTCCAGTACAGGGGTGCTCCGGGCCCGGGCCGGGAAAAGATCGGAGTCAGGGTGAAGACATTCGATTCTGCTGCCGCTTGGAGATCCTCCACGGCGCACACCTCGGTCACCTCGACCCGGTCGCCATTGCGGGCACAGTGAACCACCAGATCCACCGACTCGCTTACCAGGGCGCCCAATGCAGCGGGCGAGATCTGAGACGCCGGCCCCGCCAGCTGCGCAAGGAAGCGAAGGCGTGAGAGGGCTTGGCGGGCCGAGGCGGCATGGACGGTTGTGAAGCCGCTCACCCCAGAGGACAGTGTCATCAGCAACGGAAGTGCCTCGCTGTCGCGGACTTCGCCGACGATGGCCACGTCCGGGGCCATCCGCAGGAAGCCGGAGACCAGTTGGCGAAGCCCGATTGCTGGCCGGTCGGGCCTTGGTGGCCGTGTCTGGAGGTGAGCCACGTTTGGCAGGGGGATGTCGGTTTCGAATACCTCTTCTGCCACCACCACCCGCAGGGTCGGGTCCAGCTCAGCGGCGCAGCAGGACAGGAGAGTTGTCTTGCCTGACCCCGGTCTTCCTGCAAAGACGATGGATAGTCGGGATCGCACCGCAGCGCGCAAAAACTTGGCGCTGGGCTGGTCGAGGGATCCCTGTTGGACCAACTCGTCCAGGGAGCGGAATGCCACTCCGGTGAACTTCCGGATGTTGAACAGGGTGTGACCACCACGAGCGATGTCCCCATGCACTATGTGGACCCTGGCACCGTCTGCGAGTTGGGCATCCTGTAGCCCCTCGGAGGGATCAAACTTGCGGTGAGACCCCGCAGCATCGTCCAGGATCCGCATCAGGGTGCGCTGTACGTGCTCTTCGTCATGGAACACCTCGTCGTGGTAGCCCGAGCGCCCCCGGTGCCGCCGCACGAAAATGGCGTCGGGCGCATTGACCATGATTTCCCACACGTCGTCGTCGGCCAGCAGGGGGTGCAGCGGGCCATAGCCAGCGACATTGCGCCAGGCGCGCTCGGCCAACGCCGGAGGGTCGGCGATGGAGGTGGAGAAAAGGCCGCTTTCATGTTCGGCCACCCACGCCGAGACCTCCTCCTCGACAAAGCGGCGGATGAGGGCCGCTCCGTTGGGGTTATGGAGGCTGACGGAAAGCTGCTTGGCTCGCTCCTGCACCCGGTGCTCTATTTCCCGCAGCGGGGAGGTCCAAGAGGGGTTCATATCCCCGCACCCCCGAGGCTGTCCTCCAGGTCTGCCCAATGCCCGAGCCTCCCGGGTGTCACCCGGCGGGGAAGGGTTGGCATGGCGCCTGCGTCCTCTGCTGCCTGGCTCAACAGGGAAGAGACCGCGGCCGATAACGGGCCAACCAAGGAGGTGGGCATGCCAGAGCCGTCCCGTAGCGCTGCTTCGAAATCTCTATGCGGCAGGAACAGCAGAGAACCCAGGTTGGATCCCCGGTCACCCAGGGCGGTCTGGGCCAGCTTCGCAAAGGCGCGGTTCAACTCGGAGCGGTGAAGGGGGTTACGTGGAGCGTCGTTGCAGACGCTCAACACCGATCTTGGGTCTGACCCGGCTGCAATTACCTCCGATACGGTGCGCACGAGGGAGTGCATGCCCTTGACCCCGCCCCGTCCGACCACAACCACCACCGATGCCCGCTGAAGGCTGGAACGGGCCATGAGGTTGCGTTCTTCCACGTCGATTGATCCACATTGGGCCTCGCTTTCAAAATCGGCGTCCACGTCGGCCACCACGAGGTCGAAGATCGCCCGGAGTTCCTCGAAGGCGGCCAGGAATGCCTTGGGGGGCAGGGCGGTCCACGCATATGGGGTCCTAAGGCCCAAAAGCAGGCGGTAGTTGCGCCCGGGAACCTCGAATGTCATATCGCGGACCGCTTCGGTCGTGGGCCGGCCCAGGCGAAAGGATGCGGCGAGCTCCTGAATGCCGGGAGTGACGGTGCCGGCGTCGTGAAGCATTGCCTGTTCGGCCCGGCGGGCAAAGTCGGCGAGGACCGTGCGCCGGCTGGTGGCCAGACCCTGGGCTATGGCGATAGCCGCGGTCGATGCACCACATCCCCCGGGGCTACAAACCACCACCACCCTCCCCGAGGGGGCCGTCCGCTCCTGCTCGGTTTGGATCACAACGGGTGTGCCGCGGGTGGGCGCTTTGCAGTAGGAGCGGAGGGCTGACATGAGCGCTTCGGCATCGAAGTCCGGCGCCAGCACGCAGGAGGCACCGAGTCCCAGCCAATCGACCCGCTTCCCCCGCCCCACCACGACAACCGCACATCCCGCCTCCCGTGCTTGGGAGAGGAGGTCTCTGTCCACCCCGGGAAGTGCTTCTTCCACAAGCATCCCAGCAAGGGGAGGCCCTGCTTTGAGGCGGGAGACGATTTCCTCGGCCGATAGGCACTTGAGGAATCTGACCGGGACCGAGCCCGCAGTGCACCATTGTGAAACATTGCGAAACCAGCCAGCCCGTGGCGCCGCCAGGCCGGCCACTACAAAGGACTCCTGCTGCCAGGACCCCGAGACGGAGGGCTCAAGCACCGGCGGGCGCCTGGTAGGGGTTCGGGTATTTACCTGGGGTGGTGCCGGTGGAGCGCACGAGGTAAACCTGGGCGGCATTCAGGGCTTCAACCAGAGCGGCGAGCGCTTTTGGTGACGCTACGGCCAGGGTCACCGAGGTGTTTCCGTTGGCACCCAGGCCGGTTGCAGTGGAAGCCGTCACCACGGCTGCGGACTGCAGAACTGGCACCGTTGCCGCTGCGGGCCCGCTGCCATAGGTGGCAAGCACATCCACCCGATCACCTGGAACCAGGGCCCCGTCCAGGGCCCGCGCCGTAGGCAACGAAAAGGCGATCTGCCGGCTGGCGGAAAAATCAGCCGGCCTGATGGTGTTGGACCTCTGCACGAGTTCGCCGGAGCCCAGTGGCCCGGCGGCAATCGAGCCGACCACGGCCGTCACCGAATGAAATGCCTGGTGTTTTGCCAATAGGGCAGGCAGAACCATCCGTTCGGTTAGCAGTTCGGACGCGGTGATCCTCTGTCCCGAGGCGATTGGCTGGGAGGTGACCACGTAGGACCGACCTACCGGAGCGGCGGCACGCGATGCGACAAAGGTGCCAAAGCCGGCCACGGCCACGAGAAAGCCACCGGTCAAGGCTCGACCATTGGGTAGCGCCACTCGCCTTGTTCGCAACGCGGCTGCGTTGGAATTTTCCTCGGGTGGACGAGTTGGCCGATTTAATGAGGATCGAACCCTAAGAGACACTCTCTTACCCCTAGTAAATATATGAGTCGACATAAGTCAAAGTAGAACATATGGGAAGGTGACCAAAACGATGGTAATACTATGTAGTCAAAACTTGAAGGGAGTGCAAGTTGGCTGCAGGAGGCGAGAAAGTCGAAGCGAGCAACTCTCGATGTGGCGAAATTTGGTCACCGAGAAAAGGTCATTGGGCTGCGAGAGGAAGCGAAATCCTGGGTCACGGGTCATGGGGCGTGGCCTGGCGCAACACAGCAAATGGGCCTGACCATGTCGTAAAGGAGATTCCGCTCAATCTGAACGCCAAGGCTAGATCCGCCCTGGAAACCTTGGCGAAGAGCACTGCGAATATAAAAGTGGCAACGCCATTGGTAGCCCTGATTGAGAACAAAGGAGTGCTTCAACTTGTCTACCCATATATAGATGGAAAGCTGTTGTCCGAATATCAGAACGAGGCGTTTGTAGAAGGGCAGAGCCACCTAGTTTTTAGATGGGCGTTAGCGGTGGCCTCAGCGTTGAGCGAACTTCACGCTACCGGCACCGTGCATGGTGACCTGAAACCAACAAATATTTTGATGAGTGAAGGAAAGGCCGTGTTGTTGGATGTAGGCATATCGGCTGTTTTGTGCAGCGCTTTGCCAGGAGAGTTCGATTCCGCCTGCGGTTCCCATTATCGAGCACCCGAACTGTCCTCTACGGGGCCAAGCGAAAAGACAGATGTTTATTCACTGGGCGTCATTGTTAAAGAGGCGCTGCAAGACTGTTCGCTGCACTATCCCCGTACAAAGCCAGGGAGTGTCGGTAAGAAACAGCGGGCATTTGGGATTCAGGCGTTGTCACCCGCAATGGGCCAAGTCCCTCCGAAGGCGCATCGCGCTATATCCGCGTGCCTGGACCGGGATCCAACAAACCGGCCGACGGCCGCCGAGTTGGCAGCGGTGCTCGCCGAGGAGCCTGGAGAAACACCGGCATCATCTCATCGACCCAAAAGGGTGAGCGAGACCGCCGGTTACCTTTCCAGGGAACTGAGATGGGTTCCGGCGGCGGTCTTCCTGACCGCCGTGGCATGCGGTGCGGCATCGATGGCCGTCTGGCCATGGCGTTAGAAGCACCGGAATGGCTCTATCTGTTGCAGGATTGGGCGGCTTTGGCTCCAGGAAACGGAATGGCTCTTGGCCGGCTGGGATCTTTGACTGCGGCCCTCACGGGGCTGCCGGGACCCCAGCTGCTGCAGGGGAGGGGCTGGTAGCGGGAAGCCCGTCTATGAAGGTTACGGTCCGGGTGTGAAGGGCCGGGACGCTTTCACCTGCCACCACCCTCCCCACGAGATTGAGTGGGTCCGCTGCGCTTATCGTTACGGCCTTTCCGTCCTTGGGGCGCTTCTGAGTTGAGGTGAGTTCTTGGACCGCCTCAGGCAATGCAAACTGCTCCCCACTGAAGCCGGCGACGAAGTGGCCTCCCCGGATGATCCCGCGGTCCTCCAGGCGCCGGAGCGCCCATTGGAGTTCGCGCCAGGGAAGGCCAAACTTCTCGGTGGCCACCAGATCACGCACGAGCACGCCCCAGCGTGCAAGGAGTTGCAAGGCAAGCCTTTCGGCCAGTTCCTCTTTTCCTTGACTGCGGTCCGGAGCCGGAACCAACGACCACCTTCCCGCTACTCCCGGGTTTCTCCTCTGCCGGAATCGTCTCGCAGAAGGCAAGGCGCGTGTGTGGCGGGGCGCCAACCTCGAACGAATGGCGCCAAAGCCATCGCACATGAGAAGACCCCTGGCTACGCCGTCCCACAATGCCCTGGCTACGTCCTCTCCCAGCCGTCCCGTTGCATGTTCAATATCTTTGGAAAAGGATGCTCCTCGTCGGCCAAGAACTTCGACAACCTCCGCAGTAGCGGGGGAGGCGTCGGGCCCAGGTTCACCATCGGCGCGGGTGGCGGCCAGTAGCCAGGGGAGATCCTCCCGCATCACTACGGCGATGGGGGTCGCCTTGGAGGGTCCCCAGGCGCTTTGATGCCCATTGCCCGGCCGCGGGGAGAGCCGGCACCATGCGACTTCTCCCGAGTGGCATAGCGAATCCAGCCACGTTGGGCTGTAATCGGCCAGTCGCTTCTTCAACAGCTGGGGCTCCCAGATCGCCGCAGCGGCCTCATACCCCTGAAGCTGGTCCAGAACCGCAAAGAGCCCGTCGGAGCCCCGGAGCTGGGTCCCGGGAGCCACGTGCTGCCAGCGAAGCAGGAATCGCATGAAGTCCTGGCGGCTTGCTGGCTCCGTCCCCGACCTCCGGTTGCGCCGGGAATAGGAGTGCATGCGGGCCAAGATGCGGCGGGCAACCCACTGCTCCTCGCCCGCTTGGTCCCTGTAGTGGCCTCGCAGTGCGAAACCCTCGGTTTCCAGGCCCAGCAGCGCCACCTCTACCTGCAACTCTGTAAGCCCGACGGCTTCGGCCAGGTCCCTTGCCGAGAGGATGCCGCCCGTCTCCAGGTGCCCCCGCAAAAGTTGCCGCAAAGCGGCATCCTCCCCTGCCAGGGCGGATTGTACGAGTTCTGCGGTTTCGGCAGATGACCACATGACCGAGGCATTTCCAATGACAACCTCGGCTCGCGAGGTCTCGGCCAGCTTTGAGAACAGGGCTTCCCACTGGGGCTGTGGCCTCATAAGAACCCTCAGTTCCAGCAGGTCTGCAAGCTCATCGGCGTCTTTGGGATCGGGGAGTATCTCGGCCTCCACCCGCCTGATGGCCGCTTCGTCCAACTTGCCGATGCTGCTGAGATCGACTTCGAGGCCACGCCTCAGTGACACAGCATTTGTCCGGCGGTTTTGCAGTTCTTCGTCGTCCAAGAAGGCATATGGCCGTGCTGTGACAATCTCATGCGCCAGCACCGACGGCTCGGTCGTATCGATGCAGTGGGCACCGACCGACCCTTCCTCCAGCCCTCTGAGGAGCTGTTCGAAGCCGTCTATGTCGAGCGCCTCGTGCAAGGTGTCCTCAATGCTCTGGCGCACGAGCAGGTGCTCGGGAATCTCGATTGGTCCACTTACGTTCTCCTGGCAGGCAGCGGCCTGGGGAAAGACCGCAGCCAGCAGGTCGTCGGCCTCCATGCGCTGTATTGCGGGGGGATTGCGCCGTCCCGATTTGAACCGGAGCACCACCAAGGCGCGATTTAACGTCCAACGCCATCTGGACTGGAAAAGCGGTGAAGTCAGGATCGCCTGCTCCAAGGTGGGCCTGAGGGTGGCAGAGGACACATACCGCGGGACTTCGTCGAGGGGAAAGCTGTGATGGGGCCCCAAGGACAACAACACCGCATCGTCGGTCGCCGCGGCCTGGAGTTCGAAGTTGAAACTCCGGCAAAACTTCTTGCGGAGAGCGAAGCCGAGAGCACGATTGATCCTCCCCCCGAAAGGCGCATGGACCACCAGCTGCATGCCGCCACTCTCGTCGAAGAAGCGTTCGAACACGATCTTGGTTTGGGTTGGGAGCGCTCCTAACGCCGCACGACCGGCCGCAAGGTACTCCACCACTGTCTCGGCTGCATCCGTCCCGACCCCTGGGATGTTGCCCAGGAAGGAAATCGCTTTGTCCTTGGTCCCATCGGAAAGGATCTCTTCAATGCTCGCCCGGAGCTCGGATACGGCTTGGGAGAGCTCCATGGTGCGTGCCGGCGCTTCTCCCAGCCAGAAGGGGACATTGGGGGCCTCTCCGGCGGCATCGGAAACCCTAACCTCTCCCGCCTGCACGCTGAGTATGCGCCAGGAGTGGCTCCCGAGCAGAAAAACGTCTCCTCTCATCGATTCGAGAGCAAAGTCCTCGTTGACGGTTCCGACCAGCAGGTCGGCGGGTTCGGCAATTACCTTGAAGTCGCCGGTTTCGGGAATCGATCCGCCGGAAGTCGCAGCGGCCAGGCGGGCCCCCCTCCGCGGCCTCAGGATCCCGTTGACCGAGTCGAGTTGCAAATAGGCGCCACGCCGACCCCGACCGGTTTCGACCCCCTTTGTTACCAGCGAGACAACTTCGTCGAAGCTGGCCCTGGAGACCTCGGCGAATGGCGCAGCCCGGCACAGCAGTGAAAAAAGATCCTCCACGGTCCGGGGGCCGGCTGCCACCTCCGCGATCAACTGCTGGGCGGCCACGTCCAGGGCCGGGCGGGGAGAAACGATCGCATCCAACTCGCCCCTTGTCACCGAGGCAAGGAGCGAGACACATTCCACCAGTTCGTCCCGGGTGAGGGGAAAGATTCGCCCTACGGGCACCCCCTCAAGGCTGTGGTTGGACCGGCCGACCCGTTGCAGGAGCGTGGAGATGCTGCGCGGAGAGCCGACTTGGCAGACCAGTTCCACGGGGCCCACGTCGATCCCCAGTTCCAAAGAGGCCGTTGCCACCAATACCGACAACGCGCCGGCTCGGAGTTCCGCCTCCACTCGCTGACGCCGTTCCCTGGAGAGGCTTCCATGATGGGCCGCCACCTTCTCGGTGCCCAGTCGTTCTCCCAGCAGATGTGCGATGCGTTCCGATAACCGCCTGGTGTTGACGAATACCAAGGTGGTGCGCCGTTCCTGGGCAAGGGCTGCAATGCGATCCAAGACGTCGTCGAACTGAGACGCGGAGGCCACCACCTCCAACTCCCCGCCGGGTAGTTCCAGGCCAAGGTCCATGGCTCTTTTGTGGCCGATGTTCACTATGGCCGGCATTGGCCGAGCGCCCACCAAAAGCCGTCCAACCGCTTCTATTGGGCGCTGGGTCGCGGACAGGCCGATGCGCTGCGGGTGGTTCTGGCAGAGGTCCTCCAGGCGTTCCAGGGTCAAAGCGAGGTGCGATCCCCGCTTGTTCCCCGCAATCGCGTGAATCTCGTCGACGATGACCGTCTCCACCTTGGCCATGGAGCGCCTTCCGCTGTCGGAGCCAACAAGCAGATAGAGAGACTCAGGGGTCGTCACGACGAAGGTGGGTGGGCGCCTCGCCATCTTGGCCCTCTCGGATGCAGAAGTGTCGCCCGTGCGGAGCCCAACGCCGATCGGGGCCGGAGAGAGGCCTATTTCGCAGGCAACTTCGGCAATCTCGGAAAGGGGGCGGGTGAGGTTCTCGGCCACATCCGTGGCGAGGGCCTTGAGCGGAGACACATAGACGATCCGTGTCGTTGCGGCGACGTCCTCTCCAGACTCATGGGCCCGGTAGAGGAGGTCGATGCCGACCAGGAAGGCGGCCAGGGTCTTGCCCGACCCGGTGGGCGCCGCAATGAGAGTGTCTTTCCCCTTGGCAATGTGAGCCCAGCCGGCCGCCTGGGCTTCGGTAGGCCTGCCAGAAAAGCGCCGCCTGAACCACTCGGCAACTGCTGGGTGCATGGACCCAATGGTGCCTGAGCACAAAGACGCCGAGGAAAGCCTGTCCGCCAGCCGTTGGGCCACACTTAAATGCTAGCGGGCGAACGTCTGTTCTGTATAGATCTCGGTCGCCTCGCATCACGCCCAGGCATCTGGGCAGCGATGCTGACTCCGCCTTGCAGGAAGTTTCGACACACGACGTTGGCTTCCCTGGGCGGTGCTCATCGAAACTCACTCCTATCCAGCCACCTCAAGCCAACGCCACTCCAAAGTCCCAAAGGCCGTGATCCGCCATTTCCCAATCACCCGATCAATCGGGAAGCACTCAACCGGCTTCTTGATACGTCACACTGCAACTACTTTCACCAGAGATACCCAGACAGCCTGTTGGGGCTGGGACAGGATGCAAATTACTGAAACATCACTTGTGATGCCGCAACCTTTGGTATTCTGCTATGCGTCGGCAAGGACGACAAAGGGGTTTCGGAATGAAGAAGCTTCGGCTCGGCTGCCCCTGAAATGCTTGCCGGGGTAGCGCTTGTTGCTCCGCCCGCGTTCGCCGCAGACCAACCGAGTGGCTTCTATTACGGGTCTGACGGGTACCAGCCCACACCTAGCGGGCAATATCCTTACAATGAGCCGTTTATCGGAGGCGTGCTCGGCTTCTATGGTGCCGAGGTCACCACCTGGACGGACATCTTTGGTTGCACGCAGGGTCGGGCATACAATTCAAGAGCGGCGGCCGATGCAAACCTCAATGCCTCCCAGCTGCAGTGGACGCCGAGCCCCATGGGTACTTCGCTGTACTACTATGCGGCAAAGCCAGGTGCCGATCCATATTACAACGGCAGCACATCCGAGGCATACGGATGGGGCGTGTACCAAGCCAACAAGGCGATGGCTGTTTATAACCAATACGGCCCTGCCGTTTTCACGCCGATCCTTTTCATGGATGTCGAGTACCCCATCCATAAATACAACGGATGGAACCATGTTGTGCACACGGCACCCGGTCCGGGGAACTGCGGCCAACAGATTTCGATAGGCATCTCACCAGCTCTGGACCGTGCAACGTTCAACGGCTTTTGGAATACCGTGAACAGCAGCGGGTATTTAGTACCCGGAGTGTATTCGTCACCATCATTCTGGAATCATACCTTTGTCCAAGGGTCTGCATACGCGTCGATTTCCAACACTTGGCAGTGGACATCAGAGGCGAATACGGCACGGCTGAGTTCTCCCACAACTCCAGTTGGTGTCAAACCTAATACGGATGCGCGAGCTGGTTTGGAGATGCTAGTAGTTTCCGGCAGCTTGTATGGATAAACAGAGATAGGTAAGTCACAATGGGAATTAGATCAGTGGGGTTAAGGTTGAAAATATTGACGACTCGGTCGAAGAGTATGGGCCTGGGTATTGCAGTCGTATTTGGCATCGGCGCCGTTGTCGGTGGTTCTTTGGTAGCCGCTCGCTCTGGTGGCAGCAAGCCAATTGTCGTGGAACCGGCAAATGCTGTAGGGGTACTACCAGCCTGCAGCACAGGCCAGCTCGCGCTGAGTTCTACTGGCGGGAATGCTGCAGGTGTGTGGACCTACGGGGTGTACGCGATCAAAAATGTTGGCACGGGCTCCTGCAGAGTCCAAGGCGTCCCGGCTCTTAGATTACTGGGACCAACCGGAACGGTAGTAACCAAGTTTGTGGAGAATCCCGCCTCGCTTGCTCGCACCATCAAGGCGTCCCGGCCCGTGACCCTGGCTCCCCAAGGGGCGGCGTCTTTCTATGTGGGCATCGCATGTGTTCGTAACGTTAATTGGGCACTGCGAGATCAGGGCCCGTTCAAGTTCGAGGTGAGTTTGCCTGGCATTGCCGGACATGTCGCTCAGAGATCGACAGAGGGTATTCCCTGCCCGGCGCCGGAGACGGTGATTTCTTCGCTCCATGCTGGTTCAACCCTGTCGATACCAGGATTTACGACCGGCGGTTCGCCCCCGGTGTCACTTCCCGGATCACGGCTCCCGAAGAAGCTGGCACACCCGTAGGCGATGGGGCATGGGTCGGCGAAGTTCTCGGCAGCTGGTGTGCCAGTGACCTACAGGTGGGTGGGCACAAGGCAATGCTTGTGACACTGATCAGGTCGATGCAGCGGTGAGTGCAGACATAGCCTCGGGCATTCTGGTAAAGGGTCAAAGGGCGGCTGGGTCACAATGGGAATTAGATCAGTGGGGTTAAGCATGAAAAGATTGACGACTCGGTCGAAGAGTATGGGCCTGGGTATTGCAGTCGTATTTGGGATTGGCGCCGTTGTCGGTGGTTCTTTGGTAGCCGCTCGCTCTGGTGCCAGCAGGCCAATTGTGGTGGAAACGGCAAATGCCGTAGGGGCACTACCGGCGTGCAACATCGGCCAGCTGGCGCTGAGCTCCGTCTACGGGAATGCTGCGGGTGTGTGGGGCTACGTGATATACACGATCAAGAATGTTGGCACCGGCTCCTGCAGAGTCCAAGGCGTCCCGGCTCTTAGATTACTGGGCCCGACCGGAGCGGTAGTGATGAGGTTCGTGGAGAATCCCACCTCGCTTGCTCGCACCATCAAGGCATCCCGGCCGGTAGCTATGGCTCCCCAAGGGGCGGCGTCTTTCTATGTGGGCACTGCATGCGTTCGTGACATGTATGTGGCACAGCCGAACCAGGTTCGATCGAAGCTTGAGGTGAGCCTGCCTGGTATCGCTGGGCATGTGATCCAGATGATCCCGTCAGGTGGAGGATTGACCTGTCCGGCGCCGGAGACGGTGATTTCTTCGCTCCATGCTGGTTCAACCATGTCGATACCCGGATTTACGACCGGCGGTTCGCCCCCGGTGTCACTTCCCGGATCACGGCTCCCGAAGAAGCTGGCACACCCGTAGGGACCGGGCATGGCATAGGGTGCTTGGGAAGTACGGGGCAGTTCCAGGGCTAACGCTGCGAACCGAGCAAGATCAGATTTGGGTGCTGAGGCCAGTCGTGACGAGGGCTCTCCTTGCTGAGCCCCTCTTACGTAGGCTGGAACTGGTGTCCTTGGCCCTACCGGGAGCTTTGGCACCCTTGGGAGCTGGACTCGGCCATGGTCTTGTGGCCGGCTTTACCAAGAGTTGAGGCGACAGGCGTTGGTTGGTGCCTGTCCGCAGCGTCTGACTGATGTTTTGCCGGCCACTGTCAGGCTGCAATCCGCTGATGGAGAACCGAGCAATGGTCAAGAGTTGTGGATGAAGTTTCCGGCTCAGGCTGCGACGGACCCGTTCTGATCGGTCTGGTCGG
>JAKAOS010000118.1 GCA_021823165.1 Actinomycetes bacterium
TTGACACCTGTGACCCGATAAAGGCTTCGAAATGCTTGGCTTCCACAAGCGGCCTTTCCACCCCGGGGCTCGACACCTCCAGGCCGTAGTTGCCTTTGGGGGCCACCTCGTCGTGGGAGTCCAGGGCCTTGGATATCAGCTTGTTCGCCTCGGTGAGGGCATCCATATCGATCCCTCCGGGCCGGTCGAGAAGCACCCTCACCAGGCCCGGCCCGGTCTCGACGTCGACGAGTTCAAGCCCCTGGGGTCCAATCGCATCGGACACCACCCTCCTCAACGCCTCGATCTTGCCCATGCCACCTTCCCTGCCGCGCGACATAAAAAGCGTGGGCAAATGCCCACGCTCCCAGACGGTGCCGCTGAACACCAGCCCCGGCCTGCCGGGACGCCCCAGGAGCTGCCCACCAAAAAAGGTTGGCCGCCCTGCGGCAGCACGAGTATACCCCCTGGCCGGGAAGTCCGAGCCAGCAACGCCGCCTCGGGGAAGGCCAAGAACACCCGAACGGCAGGCTGGCGGCCTACCCGCTCTTTGGAAACCCAGCATCCTTGGAAGGCGCCGGCATTCTTAAAAGGCAGCTGAGGCCCTTGGTTCAGCCCCCGAGACGGTCCTTGATGAGCCTCACCTTGGTCTCTGAGCTATTGGCATCGGCTCCCTTGGCGTCCAGCAGCGCTGCCCTGTCCGCAGCGGCAGCCTCTTCGGCCCCGGCATCGGCGGCAGCCAAACGGGCTTCGACCCCCTCCTCGGCGATGCGCATCGCCTCGGCAACCAGTGCCTCGACCATCTCGTCCTCGGGGACCACCCTTACGATCTTGCCCCTTATGAACAGATGGCCCCGATGCCGGCCCGCCGCTATCCCCAGGTCCGCCTCCCGGGCCTCGCCGGGTCCGTTCACCACGCAACCCATGACGGCAACCTGGATGGGGAGATCCTTGTCCTCCAGCGCCGCCTGGGCCTCTTTGGCGACCCGTATCACGTCAATCTCCGCCCGGCCACAGGAGGGGCAGGCGATCAGGTCCAACCCGCTGCGTTCCCGCAACCCCAGCGCCTCCAGCAACTGCCGGCCGGCGCGGGCCTCTTCCACCGGATCTGCGGTGAGCGAGTAGCGGATGGTGTCACCGATGCCTTCGGCCAGAAGGGTCGCTATGCCCGCTGTTGCTTTCAACAGGCCCTGGGGGGGCGGCCCCGCCTCGGTGACACCCAGGTGCAGGGGGTGGTCCACCGCCTCGGCGAGTTGGCGGTAGGAGGCGATCATGAGTGGGACGTTGGAGGCCTTGACCGAGATCTTCACGTTGTCGAAGTCCGCCTCGGCGAAGTAGCCGAGTTCCATGAGCGCGGATTCCACAAGTGCCTCCGGCGTGGCTCCGCCATGACGGCGGTAGAGGTCGGGATGCAAAGAGCCGGCATTCACCCCGATGCGGATGGGGACGCCCCGGTCCCTGGCCTCGGCGGCCACCGCCTTTATCTCAGAGGGCTTGCGCAGGTTCCCCGGGTTCAGCCTCAGGCATGCAACGCCGGCCTCGAGCGCCGCCAGGGCCATCTCGTAGTGGAAATGCACATCTGCCACGATGGGGACCGGGGAGCGCGGGACGATGCGCGCCAGGCCTTCGGCCGCCTCCCTCTCGTTGCAGGTGCACCGTACGATGTCCGCTCCCGCCGCCGCCAGGGCATAGATCTGGGAGAGGGTCCCCTCCACATCTGCCGTCTTGGTCGTGGTCATGGACTGCACGCTCACCGGGGCACCGCCGCCGACGGGCACCTTGCCCACCATGATCTGGCGGCTGGGGCGCCTGGGTGCAAGCTGGACCGGGGGCCGAGTCATGCGATCACCTCACTGGAAAGGGTTGGGCAGCGGCTGGGTGATATCGAGGTAGGCCGCCGTTATACCCAGGACAACCATTGCCAGGATAACCGCGTATGCGAGCGGCAGGAGCTTCGCCACGTCAGCGTGGTAGGGGCGGCTCTTTGTGGATCTGAGTCTTTCGTAAAGGGCCACCGCTATGTGCCCACCGTCCAGGGGCAGCAGTGGCAGGAGATTGAACAGGCCCAAAAAGACATTTATCTCCACCAGCAACGTCAGGACCGCAGCCAGCCCCGCCGCCGCGGCTTGGTAGGCGAGGCGACCGATGCCGATGGGCGACTCGAACCGTGCGGCCGATGAGAGAGGCGGCGGCCGGTGCCCCCCGAGCTGTTGCACATAGGCCGATATGCCATGGGGGGAAAAGCGCTGCGCAATGGACTGCACCGACAGCCACGAGATCCGTCCGATGCCTTGAACCGAGCCGAGAAGTGCCCGGCCAGGCCCATCCCGGCGCAGCGCCACCGCCTCGCCCAGCCGCACTCCGATGGCCCCGACAGCCGGACCCGTGGGAGCCAGCCTCGTGGCACCCTGTTCGGGATGGGCCCGGGCATTGACCGGGACGACGGTGACCACCCTCTTCACCCCGGCATGGGTGACTCCCAGGCGGACGGCCTGGCCGGCATGGGAGCGGAGGACCGACTCCAGCACCGCTGCGCTGCGGACATCGACCGGCCGGCCGTTCACCGAGCTGATCACGTCCCCTTTTTGCAGCCCGGCCCGGCGGGCGGGATTGGCGACACCAGAAAGGGCCGGAAAGCCCGATATCTGGATGTTTCCGGTCGCGAAAGGGGTCCCGACAAGGGCGAGCAGGCTCCAGAGTAAAACCAGGGCCAAGATGAAGTGCACCGCGGGGCCGGCCAGGGAAACCAGCGCTCGCCGCCAAAAGGGAGCCTGTCGGTCGGTGCGGGCCTCGTCGGCAGGGTCCACCGACTCCAGGTTGTTCATCCCAACTATCCGCACATACCCGCCGAGCGGCAGCGCCCTTATCCCATAGTCGGTCTCCCCCTTGCGGACCGACCAGATCTTGGGACCAAAGCCCACGAAGAACTCGCTCACCTTCATCCCAAAGCGCTTGGCGGCAATGAAGTGTCCCGCCTCGTGTGCAACGATCAGCGCCACGATTGCAACAACCACCCCGAGGGTCGCCAAGCCGTGCAGGGCCACCGCCAGCACCACTATCGCAGCGGTGCCGATCACCCCCATGGCCGCAGACCGGCCGGATCCCTCCGCCCAGGCTCCTCGCCTGCTCACAGGCCGCGCCGCTGCAGTACTGCGGTGGCCTTTGAACGCGCCACGGCATCGGCCTCCAGCACATCTTCGAGTTCCACCAGGTCGGCTCCGTCCCACTCCGACAGGGTCAGAGAGACCACCTCGGCGATTGCGGCCCAACCGAGCCGGCCGGCCAAAAACGCCTCCACGGCGACCTCGTTGGCGGCATTCAGCCACGCCGGGGCACTTTTGCCGGCGCGACCCGCTTCGTAGGCAAGGGCAAGGCAACCGAATACCGAGGTGTCGGGGACGCCGAAGTCCAACCTTGCCAGCCGCGCCCAATCGATTGCCCCAAATGGCCGACCGAGCCGGTCCGGCCACCCGAGCGCATAGCCGATGGGGAGCCTCATGTCGGGGAGGGACAGCTGCGCTATGGTCGCCCCGTCGGTGAACTCCACCATGGAATGGATGATCGACTGGGGATGCACCACGACCTCTATCGAGTCGTAGGGGACCCCGAACAGGGCATGGGCCTCTATCGCCTCCAGCCCCTTGTTCATGAGGGTTGAGGAGTCCACGGTAATCTTCGGCCCCATTGACCAGGTGGGATGGGCAAGAGCCTGCTCCACGGTCACCTCGGCAAGCTCCGCCGCGCTCATGTTGGCAAATGGACCGCCGCTGGCAGTCAGCACCAACCTCGCCACCTCGGCCCTGCCCCCGGAGCGCAGGCACTGATGAATGGCACAGTGCTCGGAGTCCACCGGCACGATCTCGCCGCCCCCGGCTGCTCGGATCTTCTCCACCACCGGTGCCGCCGCTATGAGCGACTCCTTGTTGGCCAGAGCCAGTCGCTTCCCCTTCCCCAGAGCTGCAAGCGTGTAGGGCAGACCCGCGAAGCCCACCACCCCGTTCAGCACCACGTCAAAGGATGCAGCGGCAACCGCGCACTCCTCTCCGACCACAACTGAGACCCCCGGCGGCAGAGCACCAGATATCGCCGCCGCCGCCTCTTTGTCGGCCACCCCGACGACCTCGGGCCTCCACAGCTTCGCCTGGGCCACCAACTCCTCGGTAGAACGGGATGCCGAAAGGAATGCAACCCGCCACCGGTCGGGCTCCCCCTCCAGCACCTCCAGCGCCTGGCGCCCGATAGAACCCGTTGAGCCGGCCAGAGCAACAGTCCTCAACTCCACCTCGCCTCCCCGGCTATGCAGTTGCACAAAGCCTCAACCGGCATGCATGGCGACCAGCAAGTAGTACGTGGCGGGCAGGACGAACAACAGCGCATCGATGCGGTCGAGCATCCCGCCATGCCCCGGCAGAAGCGAGCTCATGTCCTTCACCTTCAAATCCCGCTTCACAAGGGACTCGAACAGGTCGCCCACCGGTGCAGCAACGGCAACCACCACGCCCAGGGCAGCCGCCTGGCTCAGGGTCCAGGGGGGAATCCCAGAGACCACCACCGCACCCATCAACACCGACGAAACGGTCCCGCCAAAGGCCCCTTCCAGAGTCTTGTGTGGGCTTATCGATCCCGCCAACACCCGCTTGCCGAAGCGGCGGCCCACCGCGTAGGCCCCGGTGTCATAGGCGATGGTGCAGAGCAGCGCCCCCAGGAAGTAATAGATCCCCTGGTGCCCAGAGAAGGTGGCGGGAGAGGCGAGAAGGGCTGCGTAGGAGCCGAAGACCCCGATCCAGGCAAAGCCGGCGAAGCTGAGTCCCGCGTTGGTGACGACGCTGCCCCTGGAGCCTCCGGCGAGATACCAACCGAACACCGCGACCGAAGTCGCCACCACCACGAGCTGCAGGCCCGCGGGTCCCCGGAGGTAGGAGGCGGCGACCGCCCCGGCCGCGCCCAACATCGCCACCGGAGTCGCCGGATGGTGGCCCCTGCGGCGCAACAGTGCAAAGAGCTCCGATAGAGAGGTGGTGACTGCCAGCGCTATGACCACCGCAGTTGCGGCCGGTCCGGCAACCATCGCAGCGATGACTACCGCTGCGACCGCCGTTGCGCTGATGAGCCTCTTGTTCAGGTCCCGCTTCCCCTCGGGTTGGTGATCCCGCAGATCCAAAACGGGATCCTCCTCGAAGAACCGCTCGGGGTCAACGGCATCGTCGGCGTCGCGCGCAAGTGGGCCGTCGTCGAACACCACTGCCGACGGATCGGTCCGTTCCGCCCGGGGGCCGAAGGGGCGGCCCCTTCGCCTATGCGACTGCCTCAATGCGCCTCCTGACGCTTCGGGCTGCTGCCGACTCAGCGCAGCAATCAGATCTCCATCAGCTCTTGTTCTTTGTGGGAAAGCACCCGGTCCACCTCGGCCACATGGTCCTGGGTCAGCTTGTCCAGGGCGCGCTCTGCGCGCTCCATGTCGTCGTTGGAGATCTCTCCCTCCTTGGCCCATCCCTCCAGGTCGTGGCGCGCCTGACGGCGTAGGTTGCGAACCGCGACCCGGCCCTCCTCGGCCCGCTGGCGGACCACCTTTACCAACTCCTTGCGCCGCTCTGCGGAGAGTTGAGGAAAGGCGAGGCGGATCACCTGGCCGTCGTTGGAAGGGGTGATGCCCAAGTCCGAGCCCTGAATGGCCTTTTCGATGGACCGAATGGCGCCCTTGTCGAAGGGAGAGATGACAAGGAGCCTTGCGTCGGGGGCTGTGATGCTGGCGAGCTGCAGCAGAGGCACATCCGCACCGTAGTAGTCGACCTTTAACGGCTCGATAAGGCCCGGTACGGCCCGTCCGCTACGCACCGTGGACAGCTCTGCCCGGGTGTGCTCGACCGCCTTGCCCATCCGCTCGGCGAAATCTTCGAGCACCTGGCTCGTCAGTGAGGGCTCCATCACCGCACCAGCGTACCGATACTCTCGCCCGCCAGAGCGCGCCTTATGTTGCCCGGTTCCATTATGTCGAAGACCAGCACCGACAGCCCGTTGTCCATGCAGAAGGTGATCGCGGTGAGATCCATCACCCGCAAGTCCTTGGCCACCACGTCCATGTAGGAGATCTCGTTGAACCGCACGGCCCCGGGGTCCAGGCGGGGATCCGCGCTGTAGATGCCGTCAACTCCGCCATGGGTCCCCTTCAGCACCGCCTCGGCCCCGATCTCAGCCGCCCGAAGAGCGGCGGGGGTGTCGGTGGTGAAGTAGGGATTGCCCATACCCGCCGCAAAGATGACAACCCGCCCCTTCTCCAGGTGACGGATCGCACGGCGACGGATATAGGGCTCGGCGACCTCGGCCATCCCGATCGCAGATTGCACCCGGGTCGGCTGGCCCTTGCGCTCCAGGGCATCTTGGAGCGCAAGGGAGTTGATAACGGTCGCCAGCATGCCCATGTGGTCCGAGGTGGCCCGCTCCAGACCTGCCAAGGCCCCCGAACTGCCCCTCCAGATGTTGCCACCACCCACAACTATGGCGAGCTCTATGTCGAGCTCCGCGTGGGCTTCTGCCAACTCACCGGCGATGCGCTCCACAACGGCGGCATCGATGGTCTCCTCGGAGGACTTGCTTGCGAGCGCCTCGCCCGACATCTTGAGCACAACCCGTCGCCAACGGGCCTTGGATCGGTGTCCCGGCGGCGGCTCGCCCAACCCTTAGCCCCCCACCACCACCTGGGCAAAGCGGATGACTCTGCCGCCTCCCAGGAGATCGGAGATGGATTTCTTCTCGTCCCGCACCCAGGACTGGTCCAAGAGCACCCGCTCTTTCAACCAGCCGTTTATGCGACCGCTCACGATCTTTTCGAGCGCAGCTTCGGGCTTGCCCTCCTTGCGGGCGGCGGCCTCGACTATGGCGCGCTCTGCCTCCAACTCTGAGCTGGGCACGTCGTCGCGGCTCAGATAGCCGGGGCGGGCGAAGGCTACGTGCACCGCTATGTCGTGCACGACCGAGCGGTCGACCCCCTCGGCCTCAAGGAGCACCGCGTTCACGCCCCGGTCGGACTGGAGGTGGAGATAGCCGTCCACCACCCGGTCGGGCGACCCCTCGGCATCGAAGCGGATGACCCGCCCTACCGAAATGTTCTCTTTCAGGGTGGAAGCCAGCTTTTCGACATCCCCCTGGCGGGAGGCAACCGCTTCGGCCCCCTCGGCGGCGACCATGGCGGCCAGCTCCTCTACGAGCTGCACGAACTCTGCGGACTTTGCCACAAAGTCGAGATC
>JAKAOS010000119.1 GCA_021823165.1 Actinomycetes bacterium
GGAACCGAAATGGGCGTGGAGTGCCCGTGGTGCGCCCGAGAACTCACACCACGGGCACTCCATTTGGGTGCTCATTGCGGGCCCTGCTCGCTTGACACACCCTCACCCGGGTTGGCGTCGGCACCATCCGCTTGTGGCTGAGCAACACTCATGGCCATGGCACGGTCGGTGTCAAAAGCCTCCTCCAACAGCTGGATGATGTCGGTCACGACCATCTTGCCCTCCTGGCCGACAGTTTTCACCGCGTCTGAGAACATGGCGAAGTCCTTGGGGCAGGCGACGGTGAAGACGTCCACGCCGAGGGCCACCGCCTCTTTCATCCTGTTCTCACTGGGCCGTTCCTCCAAAAACGAGTCGTCCATCCAGATCCGCCCACCACCCGCTCCACAGCAGAACGATCCGGTCCGATTGCGGGGCATCTCGACCAGCTGGCAACCGAGGGCCTCGATGAGTGCCCTGGGGGCATCCATGACCCGGTTGTAGCGGGCCAGGTAGCAGGGGTCGTGGTAGGTGACGGTCTTGTTTAGCGCCTTGACCGGAATCCGGCCGGAAAGCACCAGGTCGGTCAGCAGTTCGCTGTAGTGGCGAACGGGCTTCTCCAGGCCGTAGGCGGGGTACTCGTTCCGCAGGGTGTTGTAGGAGTGGGGGTCGGTGGTGAAGATGGACTCGAAGTTCGCAGAGGAGAGCGCCGCCATGTTGTGCTCCACGAGCATCTCATACAGACCCTCCTCGCCCGCCCGGCGCACGTCGTTGCCAGCGTTGCGCTCACCGTCGTAGAGGATGCCGAAGCTCACCCCGGCCTGGTGGAGAATCTTTGCCACCGACCGGGACAGGTTTTGGAGCCGGTCGTCGAAGGATGCATAGTCTCCCACGAACCACAAGAACTCCACGGGTTCTTTGCGCGCATCGGGGATGGTGAAGTCGAGTCCCTTGGTCCAGCGGGCCCTCATGCGGGCGGATTTGCCAAAGGAGTTCCCCTGCTGGGCGATGTTCTGGAGGGCCGATTGCAGCGTGGGGTCCATGTCACCTGCGTCCACCAGGCTCCGGCGCATCTGCACGATTGTGGGAACGTGTTCGATCCCAACGGGGCAGACCTCAACACATGCCATGCACGTCGTACAGGACCAGAGGGTCCGGCTGGCTATGACGCTGCCCGCAAGGGTGGTCTCGCCGGCCAAGGGACCACTTTGATCGGGACGATCCTCGCGGTCCAAAAGGGCCGGTATGTGGTTCTGGCGGTCCACCCACTGCCGCAGGTCCAGGATCAGGTCCCTAGGAGAGAGCGGAGCCCCTGCGGTGCGGGCAGGGCAGACCTGGTGGCAGCGCCCGCACTTGGTGCATGCGTCAAAGGCCAGCCGCTCCTTGGGGGTGAAATCCGCCAGTTCGGTGTAGCCACTGTGGCCGTTTGGGACCTGGGGGAGCCTCCGGGTATTGGCGGGGTCATTGACGATCAGGTTGGCCGGGGAGGTGACCATGTGCATTGCCTTGGAGAACGGAATGTAGGCGACAAATCCAAGGGCCAAAAGCACATGGAACCACCAGATCCAGGGATGGATGTGTGCGGCCAGGCCTGCGCTTACGCCAACTCCGTGCCATGCCAGGCCCACCAGGTAGCCCATCCAGGTCCAGCGTTCGAAGGTGGGGAAGTGGGCCTCGTCGATTCGGAGGCCCTGGATTAGAAATCCGGTTATGAACAGCGTCATGAGGCCCCACAAGAAGAGCCAATCCCCCTGGCGGAACTGCCTGCGGGAGTAACCGGCTTCTGGCTTGAAGGCCCGGGTGTAGTCCAGTTGTGGCTCTTTGTGGGCTGCGCGCCTGCCCATCAGGTGGGCAGTACCCAAGATGGCGGCCACGCCTGCAAGGTTGAACACAGCGTTATAGGCCAGGTAGAAGGGCCCGTGGTAGAAGCTGTACTCCCTGCCCAAGAAGAACCGGCTGAAGTTGCGGACGATGTCGTAGTCGAGGCTCAGAATCGACGTAGCTAGGAACAAGCCGATGAAGCCCCAGAAAACCGCAAGATGCGCCAGGCCGACACTTGGCTTGTCGCGTCGGACCGTTTTGTTGGTGGCGACCTTCATGAGCCCCGCCCCCAGGCCGGGCTTGGTCGTCACATCCTGAACCTCGCCCTTGCGGGAGGGGCGCCAGAAGCGCCCCTCCGCTGCAGGACGTCCCGCGTAGTACTTGCGGAGCCGAAGGCCGACGCCGGCAAAGAAGGTCACGAGCGTGGCCAATGAAAGCAGATAGAAGATGGCCCTGGTCCCCGGGCCTTCGCCCGCGAAGACCTTGCGGGTCTCGACTACTGCCAGCGTCGGGTCAAAGATCATTGACCCAGCTTCTCCGCGAGTTCGGGGACCAGATCAAAAAGGTCCACCGTTGTTCCGTAGTGGGCCACATCGAAGATCGGAGCGTTCTCGTCGGTGTTGCAGGAGATGATCAGATCCGCGTTCCTCATTCCCTCCAGGTGCTCCGGGGCGCCGGAGATGCCGAAGGAAAGGTAGGCCTTTGGCTTCACCTTCTGGCCGGACTTTCCGACCTGCTGAGGCTTGGGCAGCCATCCCTGGTCGATGATCGGCCTAGAGGCCGAGAGGGGCGAGCCCAAAGCGTCGGCAAGTTCCTGGACCAACTCCAGGTTGTCCTGGCTTCCAATGCCGCGGCCCACCGAAACCAAAAGGTCGGCCGAGGTGATGTCGACACCGGACTTGTCGGGTTCTTTGATGGCACCGAAGGTGACCTTGCCGGCAGAAGCAGTGGCAGATGTGGCCACGATCTCGGGTGATCCACCGGTCCTTCCCGCCTCGGCGGGGAAGGATCCCCCGATTGCTGTGACAATGCCACGTTCGCCATCCAAGACGGCCTCTGCAAAGAGCTTGCCACCATAGAGCTGGGAGGTGGCAATGATGTCGGAGCCCTCGAGTGAAAGCCCGACCACATAGGAGGCCAGTTGGGCATCCCATGCCACAGACAGAGCGCCACCCCAGTCCAGGCCGTAGGTGCTGGTCCCCATGAGAAGGAGGCGGGGCTCAACCTGGCGCAGCAGGCCGATTAGGGATGCCTCGGTTGCCTCGGGGTTGTAGTTGGAAAGCGATGGGTCGTCGATGGTGTAGACGACATCGGCTGCGCCCAACGCGTCGACACCGGAGGTGTCGCCGAGCAGAACGACGCCCGCCTTGCCTCCCAGGGCGGAGGCGATCTCTTTCGCCTTGCCCAGGAGTTCGAATGTGATGTCGCCGAACTGTCCACCGGATCGCTCGGCGACGACCAATACGTCAGAAGCCATGGTTTGTCTCCTTAGGACTTGACTAGGCCCTTGGCCCGCAGCAGTTCGATGATCTTGTCGGCCACATCGGATGCCGATCCCGTCAGCATCTCGGCGTGCCCGGTCTTCTCGGGTGGGTAGAGACGGCGCACGGTGGGCCGCCCTTCGGCGAGGTCACCAGCCACCGAAGCCTCTTCGAGGCCACCGGACTGCATGGCCTGGCGAATTCTGGTTATTGGGGCATACCGAGGAGCCTGTCGGGCGGTTTGGATCCCCAGCACGGCCGGCAGCGCGATGGTCTCTTCGACGATGGTGCCACCCCCCAGTTCCTGGGAAACCTTCACCGAAGAACCCTCTGTCTGTGCACTCACCACAACGGCTGCGTGAGGCACCTGCAACTGGGCGGCCAGGATGCCGGCCAACTGCCCGTCGAGGTCGTCTGCCGCCTGGACGCCGGTCAGCAGAAGATCCCACTGCTGGTCTCCCAGCCACGATGCAATTGCCTTGGCCCGGCTGTGGGTGCTGACCCATCCCTCCTCCAAGCCGGTGAGCTTGACGGCCTTGTCGGCTCCTTTGGCAATGGCTGTGTAGAGGGTTTGGTCCACGTCGGGCTCGTCCAGGGCGACCGCCACGATCTCGGCGCCGGATTGCTCCTTTATGAGCAGAGCCTCCTCAAGGGCGGCCTCGTCCCATTCGTTGGAGACGAACTTTACGAACTCTCTATCGATGTCTGTGCCGGAGTCGTCGACCTCGAGTTCTTCTACGAGATCGGCGAGCTGACGCATTGCTACAACGATGCGCATGGTCATCACCTCGCGGGTTGGAAGATGTCATCCAGAGCCAGTTCGGCCCGGATCTGGACTATGTCCTGGGGAGTGGGCTGGAAGGGGAAGTCCCGGAACGACTCGCTGGGTCGGTAGGAGCCATAGGGTCGGGTGCAGCCCGGTTCGCCATTCTCTCCAGGGCATCCGTCGGTCATGAACGGTATGCCGCTCGTTACCGACTGCTCGACCACGACAGCGGGTCCCTGTACGAGGGCCAGATTGCCGTCGCCGTCGAAGTCGAACTGCTCGGGCCCGAATCCCTCCGTCTCGATGAGGTGCTTTGCAAGCTGAATGCGCCGCCACCGAGCAATAGGGGACTTCGGTTGCTCCCCGAGCCGGCTGTCTGGCTCGGGGTTGAAACAAAACAGATAGGAGAAGATCTCTTTGTCCCGCAGGTGGACAAACATGTCCACCATGTCGGCATCGGTCTCGCCAAGGCCCACCAGGGTGTGGCAGTTGACCTTCCATGGGCCGAAGATGTCCCTGGCGTCATGGACAACCGACCAGTACTTCTCCCAGCTCAGCCCGGACCCTCCGGCGGGCACATCGGTGCGGTGCTGGCGGAAGAGGTCCTCTGTTACCGCATCCAAGCCGATACCGATCATGTCCACGCCCAGCTCCGCGAAGGTCTCCATCTTCTTGCGATTCAAAGTCGGCGGGGCGACCAGGATCGAGAGGGGCGCACTGACCTTGGAACGGATGCGGCGGGTGATGTCGCAGGTGTCTCGGAAGGCAAAGGGGTTGGTGACCATGGAAATGCAGAGCCTGGTGAGCTTGTCGTGGTGCTCCGCCATGCGGTCCACCAGGTCGTCGGTGCGCACCAGGGGCCAGTCGACCCGTATGAAGGACTTGTCCTCGTATGCCCCGGGCCTGGTCCGCGCAAGGCCACAGTATGAGCATTCCGACTTACAGCCCGCGTCGTAGTTGAGCAGGAGAGTTATCCCCCCGAAGTCGAAATCCCTGGAGAAGCGGCCCGAGGCGAAGCGCAGCGCTATCGCGCTGGCCCCCGAGATCCGGACCCAGTCGGGGCTTACTTTGCCGGCATCCTGCTCAACAGGCGAATCGCCTGCCATGGGCAGAGATTTTCGTCCTTGTTGGGTGGCGGTCACGTTGCGGACACCTCCGGGAAGTAACAGGAGCCGGTGCGGCTCGGGGCGGCCTGAGCACCCGCCGGAGCCAGAGTGGCTCCGGCAAGGCGGACAAGATGATCTACGAATTCGTCGGCATCCACAAGTGCTGGGTCTCCAAGGGTGCTCCTCAGCCTGGCGGCCAAAGGCTCGGGATCCACCCGCTGCCAGCGCAGGGCGGACTCCAGTTCTTTGAGGACCGGTGGCATCGTATTGAAGTCCCCGGTGATGAGGAGGCTCTTCAAGATGTTGCCGCTTAGAGAGACGTGACAGCGGAGGGTGCCCTCGGTGCTGCGGATGTCGAAGGAGCTGGTTTGATCCTGGCGAAAGTGTTGTTGTTGGCACCACTCAGCGGTGCCGTACTTGTCGGCCTCCAGCCTTGCGGCCTCGGCCCGTTCCTGGTCGGTGGGGACCGATTCCAAGAGATCGCAGCCGAGTGAAGAGCCAAACCCGGCGGCGAAGGCTCCCCGAAGCGATCCGGCATCGACCGCCTCCCCCAAAATCGAGGAGACGGTGACGATCCGCTGTTGGACTGCGCTGATCCGGTTTGCCGAAAGCTTGGAGGCCGGTATCTGCAAAACGCTGAGCATGAGATCGATGTCGAGATCGGCCAGGACGCTGGCATGAAACAAAAGGCCGCCCCGCCCATCGGCGTAGAGGCCCAGCCCGGCAATCTTGCGGCCCGCCACAACCAGATCGTTCTTGCCCTCGAAACTCGCCTCGATGCCCAGGTTCCCAAGCCCCCCAACCACGCCTCTGGCGTAGCGAGAAAGCACGTCTTTGGGCCTCTCGGCGCTCTCGGCAGCGGCGGCGACGGCGACACCAAGCTGCTTGGATCCCATGATGATTGCCCCTCCGCCGGTGGGTCGCCGGGAGACCCCAACACCGAGGGACTCAGCCGCCTGGAGATCGACCTCGGCCGAGAGGTTCTGGTAGCGACCGATGAGGACGCAGTTGTCCGCGTAGGTGTAAAGCCGGAGGGTGGGCGCGGGAGGCGGGGAAGCCCTGTGGTAGTCGAGGAGGAGGGCCTCGTCCAATGCGAGCCCTCCGGCGGCGCTGGCGCCGTCATCCACCAAGAGCCTGGCGGCCTGGCCCGGTTGCCGCTTGCTCAGAGGGACACCTCGCTCCACGCTTCGCCCTCCTCGCCGGTCCAGGTGAGAGAGCAGCACCACTCATAGGCCCGTGGTTTGAGCCCCCGGGAGGCGGCATAGGACATGATTCCCTCTGCGGGATAGGCAATCCCGTTTAGCCCGAGGTCCACCGCCGCCTCATCCAGTTCCCGTTTCATCTCGCCCATGGGCCGAGCACACCCGAGGTTGATCTTGGTGGTGGCCATGGTCTGCCTAGCGAGGCTGAAAAAGTCGGTCACCTCCGATAGCGGGGGAGGGGGGATGTGCTCCATCGGCGTGCTGACAAGCGGCGTGAGCACGACCAGGATCAAAGTGGAGACCGGATAGCGGCTAATCATCTCCAAGGCGTTGTGTTCGCCCAGGAACTGGCCGTAATGCAGGCCGAGCACGATGTGGGGGATGATCCGGAGGCCCCGGCTGGAAAGCAGTTCCAAAGAGCGTTCGAAGTCGGAGGCGACCAGGGGCAGGTGGTAGACGTCACGGATGGTTTCGTCCGCCCCGATGATGTCGAGCATCACCCCGTCGACGCCGGAGTCTGCCAGAGACTCCGCAAGCCTGGGAGACACCACGCCTGAGTGTGCGATCACCTTCATGCCCAGTTCCTCTTTGATCCTGGGCACATGCACCAGATGGCGCTCGAGGGGCACGCCGCCTGTCTTGGTGGAACCGCCAGAGACCAAGATTCCCTCACTGCCCGAACTCTTTAGGTCCTTGGCCAACTCGAACAGGTCCAACCCGGCCCGCACCGAGATCATGCCGTCCAGCACCTTGGTCTGGCAGTGGTCGCAGTTGAGGGCGCAAGCCGACCCGGTTACCGAAACCGGGAGGAACTTGCGGGGGTTCGTCGGGGCCCACTCACTCGTCTGCCAGCGCTT
>JAKAOS010000120.1 GCA_021823165.1 Actinomycetes bacterium
GGGAGGCTCCCGAGGGGGGTTTCCGTGGGCCCCAGGGCGGGGCGGCGCCACATACTGGTGGGCGATGCCGCCGGCAGCATCAACCCCTTCAACGGCGAGGGCATCGCATATGGATACGAGACGGGCCGCCTGGGTGCCTGGGCGGTAGGAGAAGCCCTCTCCAGCGACGATCCGTCGGCCCTGGCCTCCTACTCCCGTCGGGTCGAGGAGGCATACGCCGTCTATGAACGGATCGGGCGGGCCTTCGTGCGCGCCATCTCCCGGCCCACCATCCTGCGGGCGTGCGTGGCGACCGGCATGGTGGCCCCCCCGACGATGCGCTGGATGCTGCGGCTCATGGCCAACCTCATGTATCCCGAGGAACTGGGCCCTCCCGAAGCCGCATACCGCGCCCTGGCTGGCCTGGTAGCGCACCTTCCCCGCTCCGCCCAGGCCGAGATGCTTTCCGGACTGACAGCCGGGGTCACCTCCCCCGAGACGACCACGGCTTCAAACACCTGACGAGCTGTGACGGGCGGCCGGCGCAAGTAGTTTCCGGGCCATGTGGCTGGGCATCGACATCGGGACACAGGGCGTTCGTGCCATAGTGCTCGACGGCTCGGGCAATGTCGTCGGCCGCGGCAGTTCGCCTCTGCGATCCATGCGCCGCGCTGGCCGCCACGAACAGCACCCCGAGCACTGGTGGAACTCGACTGCCGCTGCCTGCCGACAAGCGATGAACTCAGCGGGGGGAAAGGGCCCCATCTGGGGCATCGCCGTGGATTCGACCTCGGGCACCATTGCAGTCCTGGACGGGAGGGGACGTCCCTCGGGGCCTGGCCTCATGTACGACGATGCCCGCGCCTTATCACAGTCCCAAAGGCTGGGAGACCAACATCGCTCTTGGGGGCAACAAATGGCGGTCCAGGCCTCCTCCCCCCAGGCGAAGATGCTCTGGCTCGCCGAATGCGGCCAGGTGCCGCCGGGTTACCGTTTCGCCCATCAGGCCGACTGCGTCACCTCGAAACTCGTTGGCGGGCCGGTTCCCTCCGATTCGAGCCACGCCCTCAAATCCGGTTATGACGTGGTGAGATGTAGTTGGCCGGAGAACCTGGAGGAGATCATCGGCCTTCGTGGCTCCTCGCTTCCCAAAGTCGTAGAGCCAGGGACGCTCCTCGGCCTCGTCGATGCCGAAGCCAGCGAGCAAAGCGGCATTCCTCCTGGCACTCCGGTGTTCGCCGGCATGACCGACGGCTGTGCAGGCCAGATAAGCGCGGCCGCCCTTGGCCACGGTGACGCCAACAGCATCCTGGGAACCACCCTGGTCATAAAGGCCAGCTCCCAAGTCCTGGTGGAGGATCCCTCGGGCGTCCTCTACAGCCACCGCAATCCCGACGGAGGCTGGTTGCCCGGCGGCGCATCCAACACGGGGGGCCGGGCATTGGCCGAGGCCTTTCCCGGGGCGGATCTCACAAGCCTGGATGCCGCTGCGGCCGCCTGTGAGCCAGCAAGCGTCGTCTCTTACCCCCTGGTCGGAAAGGGTGAGCGCTTCCCATTTGTGGCGCCCGACGCCGAGGGGTTTTCGACTGGTCCACCAGCCGGGCCAACCGACCACTACGCGGCGCTGCTCCAAGGGGTGGCATTTGTCGAACGACTGTGTTACCAACGGCTCCAGGACCTCGGTGTCGACCTGGATGGCCGGCTGAGCTTCAGTGGCGGGGCAACAAAGAGCCGATACTGGTGCCAGCTCCGCGCCGATGTGTTGGGAAGAGTGGCGGGCATTCCCTCGCTGCCAGATCCGGCAGCGGGGATGGCGATCCTTGCCGCCTGGGCCAGCGGCGCCTACCCAAGCCTCGGAGAAGCTGCGGCAGATCTCGTGCGCTTCGATGCCTGGATAGAGCCCAGGACCGGGGCAGGGGAACTCTGGACCGAACCCTATGAGACCTTCATTTCGGCACTGAGAGAAAGAGGATGGCTGCCCGGGGCACAGGAGAGTTCGGGCTAATGGTGCTCGTGCCGCGGACCCGAGCGCTTTTCCAGCCAGCGGCGGAGGCCGGCTGCGTTGGAATGGACCCCGTTCAGGGTTTCGAGCCGCTCCCTAACGGCGGGATCCACTCCCTCCAAGACTGTGTCGTAGCGCTGCGCCACGGCTTTGTCGATGCTGCCGCCCGACCGCCAGGCCGCCTCGGCCAGCTCCGCCCACTGCCGCAGGGTCCCCTCGGCCTCGGCCAGCAGCTCCAGCGGCTCATCCAGCAGGCCGTAGTGGGCAAGGGCCACTCCCGAAGGCCGCCTATCTGCAAAGCGGTGCAGAGACTGTATGGCCAAATCCAAGTCGAAGTCGGGTGGCGGAGACGCGGGCAGGAGCACTCCCGCATCGGGCAGCCTTACTCCTGCGGCATCCCCGGCGAAGAGGATCCCCGAAGCGGTGTCGAACAGGCCGAGGTGGTGCTTGGCATGACCCGGGGAGTCGATGGCAATGAGTGATCTGGTAGGGGAGACCGCCACACTGTCCCCGTCGGCCAGGACCTTCACCCGCTCGGCGGGGGTGGGCTCGATCCTGCCGTAGAGGGAGTCCAACAGCGGGCCGTAGACAACAGAGGCGGATGCCACCAGCCGGGAGGGGTCCACCAGGTGCCTTGCCCCCTTTTCATGGACATAGACCGTTGCCCTCGGAAAGGCTTCCGCCACGTCCCCCACTGCGCCCGCATGATCGAGGTGGATGTGGGTGACTATGACCGATGCCAGGTCGGCCGCCCCCACACCAAGTTCCTCCAGGCCCGCCAGAAGGGTCAAAAGCGAGCTACGGCTACCCGTTTCCACCAGCGCAGGCGCTTCGCCCTCTATCAGATAGCCGGCAGTCATGCGCTCCCATCCCCCTAGGAGCGTGTCGATCTCGTGGACGCCATCTGCAATCGTTGCCGCCAGCATTACCCGACACTACAGCAGCCTCCACCGCCAGATCAGGCGAGCTCGATCAACTCCGCCATCTCGTCACTCCAGCGATCCAAGGTGCCTTCGGGCATTACAAGCACCGCGTCGGGAGACAAGGCCTCCACGAACTCCGGGTCATGGCTGACAACCACCATCGACCCCTCCCAGGCCGAGAGGGATTCGCCCACCGCCGCCCGGGATGCCGGGTCGAGGTTGTTTGTCGGCTCGTCCAACAGCAGCAAGTTGTGGCGGCCCGCCACGAGCTGGGCAAGGGCGAGCTTGGTCTTCTCCCCTCCCGAAAGGGTTCCAGCCGGCTGGGACGCCACCTCGGGAGACAGTCCCATGGCGCCCAACAACCCACGGCGCCCCTCCTCGGAGAGATCGGCCGCCACACCCAGATGGTCAGAGGCCGACATCTCCGGAGAAAGCCCCTCGTGCTCCTGGGCGTAGTAACCGGCGGAAACGTTGAGCCCAAGGCGCGTCCCGCCGGCATCTGGTTGTATCTCCCCCGCCAACACCCGCAGCAACGTCGTCTTTCCCGCACCATTCAGGCCGAGCACCAACAACCGCTCGCCCCTGCCCATGGAAAACGAGACCTCGGAGAAGATCTCGGTGTCTCCGTAGGATTTGGACAAACCCTCAACCTCGATGACCGTCCGGCCACACCGTGGAGGCGGCGGCAGGCGCATTGCAAGCCGCCGCGGCCTAGCGACAACCGCAGGCGCACGGTCATCCGCCCCCCTCAGGCGAGCCACCCGGCGGTCGATGGACTTGGCGGCCCGGGCGCGAGCACCGCTTTGATGCCGCATCTTGTCCGCCAGGCCAGAAAGCCGAGCCACCTCGGCACCCTGCCGCCTAGCCCTCTTGTCGGCCCGCTCCTCGTCGGCGGCGCGTGCGGCAAGGTAGGCGGAGTAGGTGCCGCGATATTCCACGATCCGGCCCGCCCCATCGCCGCGTTCCAAGTGCAGCACCCGGGTTATGGACGTATCGAGAAGGGACAGGTCGTGGCTGACCACCACCAAAGCCCCCCGATAGCTGCGGAGAAAGCCAAGCAACCACTCCTTGGCATCCGCATCCAGGTGGTTGGTGGGCTCGTCGAGCAGCAGGGTGCCGGCCGAACCAAAGAGGATCCGGGCCAACTCGACCCGGCGGCGCTCACCCCCCGATACCGCCCCGAGTTCGAGGTGCAGACGGTCTTCGCGGAGCCCGAGCCCAGAACAGATGCGCTGGGCCTCGGCCTCGGCCGCATACCCGCCCTCGATCGAAAAGCGCTCCTCCGCTTTTGCATAGCGGGCAATGGCGCGCTCCGATGGATTCGACTCCAAAGCGACGCGGAGCGCCTCGAGGCGTGCGGCGGCCTCATCAAAGCCGCGACCGCCCAGTACGTGCGAAAGGACGGTTGCCCCCTCCCTGGCAGGCACCTGCCTGGGATCCTGTGACAGATATCCGAGGGGGCCCTTGCTGACCACGCTCCCCGTTACCGCAGCGGCCTGTCCGGAAAGGGCCCGCAACAGGCTGGTTTTGCCGGCCCCGTTCCGCCCCACGAGCCCCGCTTTGTCACCGGCTTCTACGGTGAAGCTCGCATCGGAGACGACCTCTCGCCCGCCGACCTCCACGGTCAGGTTCCGGACGGTTAACACGGCGGCACCTCCAGGCACTGCCCGCTTGCCCCGGGCGGCCAGCCAAGACTGTCATCTGCAGAAAGGATCATTGGGCCAGCCTCGGTGAAGACTCTGCAAACGGCTCCCGAGGACCGCCATGGGCACCGGCGGCTCAAGACTGGGTCCGCCGTTGGTGGACCGGGCCCGCATGGCCAAAGAGGTTGAAGGCCGAGTTGACCAGCGACACATGGGTAAAGGCTTGGGGGAAGTTTCCGATCTGGCGGCGCTGCACCAAGTCATACTCCTCCGAAAAAAGACCCACATCGTTGGCTAGGGACGCCAGCCTCTCGAACAACGCTACCGCCTCCTCTCTCCGGCCGGTGAGACAGTAGTTGTCGGCCAACCAAAACGAACAGGGCAAAAACACCCCCTCCCGACCGGTCAGGCCGTCGACCTCCTCCGAGGCCCCGGTTTCGTATCGCATGACGAACCCGTCTTGCATGAGTTCATCCTCGATCGCCGCCACCGTTGAAAGCATTCGTGGGTCATCGGCAGCCATGAAGCCAACCAGTGGTGCCATCAGGATGGCGGCGTCCAAGCCCTGGCCTCCGTAGAACTGGGTGAATGCTGGCCTTTTTCCCTGGCGCTGGTCACTAAAGCCCTTGGCGAAAACCTCCTGCTGGATTTCGTCCCTGATCGAAGCCCAGCGCTCGCGCGGCCCATCAACGCCGAAGCGGTCGATGCTCTTGACCGCTCGGTCAAAGGCCACCCATGCCATCACCTTGGAGTGCACGAAGTGCCTACGCGGTCCTCGCACCTCCCAGATCCCCTCGTCGGGAAGCTTCCAAGCCTCCTCCAGGAACTCGCCGAGCGCTATCTGGAGCCGCCAAGCCTCCTGCTCCGGCTCGATACCACTGATCCGGGATTGATACAGGGCGTCGGTGACCTCGCCGTATACATCGAGCTGGAACTGCTCGGCCGCCGCATTGCCGATCCTTACGGGCTTGGAGCCCTCATAGCCGTTGAGCCATGGCACCTCCCACTCATCCAGCCGCCTTTCCCCCGCAGGGCCGTACATGATCTGCAACTCCGCCGGGTCCCCGGCCACCGCCCGCAGCAACCAGTCCCGCCAGGCTGCGGCTTCGCTCCTGAATCCGGCGATCATGAGTGCATAGAGCGAAAATGTTGCGTCCCGCAACCAGCAGTAGCGGTAGTCCCAGTTCCTTACCCCACCGATGGTTTCGGGTAGCGAGGAGGTGCCAGCTGCGACTATGCCCCCGGTCGGGGCGTAGGTGAGGGCCTTCAGGGTGCAAAGGGAACGCTTCACCAACTCCTCGTGCTCCCCTTGGTACTGACACGCGGAGCTCCACTCCGTCCACCACCGCTCGGTGTCCTCGACGATGAATCGGCCATCGATGGGGCGCGGGCCCGGCTCGTTTGAGGGGTGCCACGCGAGCATGAAGGAAAGCTGCATTCCCTCGACCACCGAGAACTCTGCGACGGTCACAAAGTTCTCCCCATGGGTGGGAACCGGAGACCAGAACCGAACGGCCGAGGGACCCGCTACCGCGGAAAGCATCCCGTCCAGGCGCCGCACCCAGGGGCGGATGGAACCGTAGTCAAAACGCAGGGCGAGTTCCAAGCGCATATCGACCCGGCCCGAGACCCCTTCCACCAGCCTCACGACCTCGGGATGATTTTCCCGAAGGGGCATGCAGTCCACCAGGCGGACCACGCCGCCGTCGGTCTCTATCTCGGTCTCCAGCACCAAGGTGTCGGGGCGGTAGCGCCTCTCGGAACGCAGGATCTTGGCCTTCGGCGCGATTTTCCAGTAGCCATTGGACTCATCGCCCAGCAACTTGGCAAAACAGGCGTCGGAGTCGAAGCGCGGAACGCACAACCAGTCGATGCTTCCGTCACGACCCACGAGGGCGACGGTGTGGGTATCGCCTATGACGGCGTAGTCCTCGATAAGCAACGCTCACACTCCTCGGCTCGGCCTGGATCAGGCTACGCAGGCACCGGTTCCCGAGGGATGCGGGTGAGCCAGAGCTGCCTTCACCCTGGACAGCACGCCGGCTCCGTTGAGCACGTAGCCAATGTTGGAACTGGTGGCGGATTTGGAGAACACCACTCCCGCCACTTCTCCATCGGGTAGCACCAGAGGGCCGCCCGAGTTGCCCGGGATAACGACTGCCTGGATTTCATAGACCTCGCGCACCGTGAGGGTCTTGCCGTAGATGTCGCGGCCAACTGCGTTGAAATAGGCTCGCACCCCCGCCGGTGCGGCTTTGAAAGGACCTCCGCCGGGATACCCCAACACCGTTGCAGGCGTCCCAACGGGGACCGTGGAGGCATCAAGCTTCAGAGGCGGCTCGGTCAGGCCCGGCACCTGGAGCACCGCCAGGTCAAAGCGGGGATCGAACTCGACCGCCGTGGCAGCAAGATGCACCCCTGTTCGGGTCACCACGCCCGGAGAAGGTATCCCCGCCACCACATGCGCGTTTGTGACCACATAGCCGGGGGCCACAACGAATCCAGAACCTTCCTGGATGTCCCCGCATCCCCGCCCCACGCCTCGTCCTCTGGTTTTATTAGCTTTTGTCCGGATTCCTTCCAGGCCGTTTTCCCTGCGGTCGCCGCCCACCGGCTGGAACCGGGACGGACCACGACAGACCGGC
>JAKAOS010000121.1 GCA_021823165.1 Actinomycetes bacterium
ACCCACCGCCGGAGATCCCCGCGGTCAGGTCGACGAGACCGTCACAGCCGCCGCCTAACATCGCCACCAGGAACCTGCGTCCCTCACCGATTTTCCACCGGAACTGGGACGCCACCAGGCCGCCCTCCCAGCCAAGCCATCTCAGATGTCACCTCACCGTGCACGGACCCGGTGGACGCTCGCGGAGACCTGCTGCCTGGCGAGCGTGGCAGCCGTGTTATCGAGCCAGCAGCACTACAGGACTACTGCAGCGCGGTTGACCAGCGCGACACCGGTCGAAGATCTTCTACTGGCCTAAAAGCGGCGCTTTGGCGGGTGGTTGCTGCATAGGGATTTGCTGCCATGCGTAGGCAGAGTGGCTCGCCGGAGCCATAATGGTAAGTAATGGCTACGACCGTTCTTGACCGCCAGCTGTACGATGAGACCCTTGCGGCAAAAGTGCTCGGCGTACCTCGTCCTACCTTGCACTACTGGTTGGAGGGTGGTGTGCGGCGTGGGAGAACCTATGCACCCATCCTACGGCCGGTGGCTACGGGTCTGAACGTTGTGACCTGGGGCGAATTGGTCGAAGCCCGTTATCTCCGCGAGTACCGGCGTTCGTTTGGAGCTTCGATGCAGCGCCTCAGGGGATTCATTGAGTATCTTCGCGGGGAACTCGGGGTGCCATACCCGCTGGCTCACGCTCGTCCGTGGGTTGGGCCGGGTCGCCACCTTTTTATCTCTGCCCAAGAGCAATCCGGTCTTCCTCCTGAAATGTGGGCGTGCGTGGAGCCTCAATCGGGCGTAATGCTTCTTCTTCCTCCCGCAGAGAGTTTTCTTCAGCGGGTTGAGTTTGATGCCCAGGACAACGGCGTAGTGGTTCGGCTCCGACCTAACGGGCCGGACTCACAAGTGGTAATCGACCCCGAGATCCGTTTCGGATCTCCAGCGGTGCGAGGGATCCCTACTGAGACTATTGCCGAGCAGGTAGCCGCGGGAGATTCGATAGAGAGCGTCGCTCGGGACTTCGATCTTGATCTCTCAGCGGTCATCGATGCCCTGCGCTTCGAGAGGGTTGACCAAGCGCAAGCTGCATAGACGCGGCGTGGCGATCCGCTTCTATATCGACGCAGACCTGCTCGGCGTGGCAAAGATATTAGTTGCACTACGGTCAGACATCACCTATGCGGGGGACCCGGGCGGCATTGGCCCCGACGGAATTGAGCGGCCGTCTTGCCCCGTCGAGCCCGGCGACAGAGATGTCGATTGGATTCCACGGGTCGCGGGTGCGGGCTGGATTATCATTAGCAGGGATCGTCACATCCAACATCGCCCTGCCGAACGGACTGCCCTCTTAGCTGCTAACGCAAGGATGTTTCGTCTTGATGCTCGCCGCGGCCTCAACAAGTGGCAGCAACTTGAGATCATCGTAAGCCAGTGGCGTCGTTTTGAAGATATGGCGCACAGGCCAGGCCCTTGGCTCTACACGGTGACGCGGACGAAGCTTCGGAGGGAAATCTAGCTGCGGTCCACTGGCACCGGTTGCCGTTCTGGCACCAGAGGAGCCGGGGCCGACCTCTTGGGGTTGGCCCTTTTTGCGTTCCTGATGCTCCTATCGTTGTCAAGCGGCTAGGAGGCGCTTCGCCTTCGGGGCCTGTTCGCCATGCTTAACGTGACCTGGGCCCCTTGATCTGATCCACCTGTTGTACGTGTTCGGATGCCCATGATGGGCAGGGAGGACACGACGACGATGAAGCGACGTAGGCATACGCCGGAGCAGGTGATCCGCAAGCTGGCGGAGGGCGAGAAGCTCTCGGGGCGGGCAAGGATCTGGAGGAGGTGTGCCGGTTTCTGGAGATCACCGAGTCCGCGTGGAATCGGTGGCGAAATCACTACGGTGGGATGAAGGTCGACGAGGCCAAGCGGCTTAACGAGCTCGAGCGCGAGAACGCCCGGCTGAAGCGGATCGTGGCCGATCAGGCGTTGGATATCGACATCTTGAAGGAGCTGAACCGGGGAAAATTCTGACCCCGAACCGCCACCGGCAGGCCGTCAGGGTCTTTCAGGAACGGTTCGGGGTCTCCCAGCGGCGGGCGTGCCAGGTGGTGGTCCAGCCCCGCTCCACCCAGCGTCTCGCCCCTCCGATCCCCACAGACGACGAACTGGCCCTTAGGGCCTGGTTGCGGGACTTCGCTCGGCGTCGGCCCCGCTGGGCTTGGCACCGGGCGGCCACAGAAGCCCGGAAGGCCGGTTGGCAGGCCAACCCAAGCGGATCCATCGTCTGTGGCGGGAGGAAGGCCTGCGGGTGCCTTACCGCAAGCGGAAGAAGCCGCTGGGGGGATCGGCGTGGCCGTGGGGGCGATGTGCCCGATCCGCCCGAACGTGGTGTGGGCGATGGACTTCCAGTTCGACCAGACGGCGGATGGCCCCCACCTGAAGCTGTTGAACGTGATTGACGAGTACAGCCGTCAATGCCTGGCCATCGACGTGGACCGCTCCATCAACGCCGATGACGTAGTCCGTTGCCTCGACCGCCTCGCCGCCCAGCGGGGTGCCCAGGCCTACGTACGCTTCGACAACGGCCCCGAGTTCATCGCCCACGCGGTGGCGGACTGGTGCCGCTTCAACGGGACCAACAGCGTGTTCATCGACCCCGGCTCGCCGGGGTGATAGGCATGGATCGAGTCCTTCAACGGCCGGCTCCGAGACGAGTTCCTCAACGGCCAGCTCTTCGACACCCTGCTAGAGGCCAGGATCCTCCTCGAGGACTGGCGCATCGACTACAACATGAACCGGCCACATCAGGCCCACGACGGACTCAGCCCCACCGAGTTCGTCCAAGCCTGGCTCAACCAACAACAATCACAACACGCATAGCAGCTGGACCAGCTATCGGGTCCCCTCAGCTCCACATCGCCCTAGGCACACCCGGCTACGGTCTTTCCCCCGACTCCGCAGAGGACTGGCTGTTTGGCGTGTCCCTTGCGCTGAGAGGCACCGTGGGATCACTCCGGCGCTCGGCATGAAATACCAATCACGCCCAGGCGGGTTGTGGTCGAAGCAAAGCAGCCGTAGCCGGGCTCAGGGTTCGGGCCGGCTGATCCCATCGGCAAATCCTGGGTGAATGGCCTGGCTCTCGTTGGTGCTCTGGGCCTCTGGTGGGCCAGTGACTCCCTTGGCGGCGGTCGTCTTGCGCAGCCAGAACCTGCGCTTATCCCCCTCCTGTCGGGCCAGGCGCTCCAGTTCCGCGATCCTGCCTCGCCGGGGCCGGCCCTCAGAAGCGGGGTGATGGAGAGAGAGGTAGGCGGCGGCGCCCGCAGGTATTGGCAACCAGAAGTTGAACAACCGCCAGGCCAGCACCCCGATGAGGGCCACGCCTCGGGTCATCCCGAAACCCACCAGCATCGAGGGCAGGACGGTTTCGATAACCCCCAGTCCACTGGGGGTTATCGGTATCGCCGCAAGCACGTTGGCGACGCCGTAGGCGACAATCAGTGGAATTGGCGATATGAGGTGGTGACCAAAGGCCAACAGGAAGACCCACAGTGAGGCCGCATCACCGATCCAGTTGAGGGCCGCCCATCCAAAGGTGCGCCCGAAGAGGGATCGGTCCGAGGCGAGGAGCCGGAGCCGGGCAGCGAGCAGTTCCACCAGCCCGGCGACCATCTCCTCCCGGAGTAACGGAAGGACCCTGGCAACTGCACGCAAGGCCCGCTCTCCGCGTTCGGTTTCCCGCACGACCCCCAGGACCAAAAGGCCGAAAGCGGCGAAGAGGACCGCTCCCGAGATTGCAGCGGTTCGGTAGAGGGGATTGAAGCCTCGCAGGGGAACCGAGATGACGAGTGCCACCCATAGCAGTGCGTTCAGTACCAAAGCGGAGGCAATTCCCTGGGTCGCTACTACAAAGCCCGCCTCCCTTGGCTCTGTCCCGGACTCTCTGAGTAGCTTGTAGCCGAGGCCGCCCCCGCCCAGAGACCCGGCGGGAAGGACGTGGCTGACGGCCATGGTCGCCATGTCGATGCGGAAGATGGTCCATATGCCGGGTGCCCTCTTGTGGATCAGCGATCGGGTGAAAAGGGCGTAGCACGCGATGGAACCCACTTCGAGCAGGGCTGCGATGGCGACGTAGGCCAGGTTGGCAGAACCAACCAGGTGAATGGCGTCGACCGGTCCCGCTATCTGGGGTAGGCCGAGGAAGTAGACGATGGCGACGACGATGCCGACGCCGGTCAGCCGCCGCAGGGCGGAGGGGAGGCGCCGTGAGGACCGGCGAGAGGCGCCCGACCCCGCTGCAGCTTCGCTCGCTTCGGCCTCCATATGCCCCGGTGGGTCCTTCGGCAAGCCTCTCTCCTGGCTGGGTATCCAAACCGCAATGCTAGGGGGGGAACTGGGGCAAGAAATCGACGGCCCTTTGGCTTCCCACCGGTGTCGCCCATGGGTGCCAGGAGGCGGGCAGACCGCTCAGCCGCCAGAGTTGGAAGTAGATCGTCGGGACGGCGAAGCACAGTCGATGGGCTTGGGTGACAACTTCTGCGCAACGCTCGAGGCATTCGGCGTGGTCTCGATGATCTCGAAGTGGCTTGACAGGACAACCAGGTGGAAGTGGATCCCCTTAGAGTGCAACAGGGCCATCAGCTGCTGAGAGCGCAAACCGGCAGGTCGGTAGTAGGCGGCGTTGAGCCCAGCCGCCGTGGGTTGGGACGAGTTCGGCCAGAGCAGCAGCGGGGGTATCCCGAACAACCATGCGGCCTTTGGGGCTGTGGCGACCCTGCAGTAGATGGAGGGGTATCGCACCAAGCCGACCGGGGTCGCCAGCACCTTTCCATGGGAGTAGAAGTCGAGGGGGTAGGCGAGCCAGTAGTTCGCATACAGCCGGTTGATGTGCCTGGCCTCCAGCTGGGATGCCAGGGTGGCGTAGTAGTGCTTGGTGTCGAGGGTGGCCGAGGCCGGGGGGAACAGGTGATCTTTGGCAAGGCTGCCGAAGATCCGCTCGAGGGTGAAAGTGCTCGATGCGGTGCCACCGACAAGCAGTGCGCCGGCCACGGTGACGGCAACAACTTGGCGTATTCCCACTCCGGCCCCCATCTTGATGCCGATCCAGGCGACAGCTTTGCCAAGACGCAAGAGGCCGTAGGAGATTGCCAGGCAGGAGATGGGAACCAGGTAGATCCCATAGCGGCCGTCCTGCCAGTACCAGGAGGTGGGGGGCATGGCGTACAGGAAGGGATAGGCGGCGGCGGCCGCTGTCAACATCGCCGTGTTCCAGGAGGTAAGCCACAGCACCATGGCAAGAACCACGAGGACGGAAAGAATCACAAAAAGCGTGATCCCCACCGTGGTACCCAGGAACCAGAAGCCGGGGGGGAAGGAACCGACGCCGAAGATTATCGGGAGCATCCTGGTGAAAAACACATTCAGGTGTTCCAGGTATCCATACTTCCCAACGGGGGCGGACAGGGTCTTGTCGTTGGCAACGAGCGTGTCGAACAGCCATGGCGATGCGCCGATAACCATGCCGAGAGCGGCGGTGAGCACCCTTGGCGCCAGGGCGACGGCCTGCCGCCATTTCCTGGCCGCCATGACAATGATCCTCGAGATCAGCACGGCCAGGATCGGCAGAACGAAGTAGGCGATCTCCAGCGAACCCCACAAGCCAACCCCGGCCGCCAATCCCAAAAGGAACCACATGCCCCATCGTTTCGGGGAGGCGAGGATCTTGGTTGCAAACAGCATGCTGGCCAGCCCCGCATCCAGGACTACCCAGCGGAAACCGCCCTGGAACTGCCCCATCCAGACGTAGTTGTAGGGGAAGACCCAAAACAGCCCGGCGCCAAGCAGTCCCGCCCCCCCCATGCCCATGGCCTTTGCAAGCCTCCACAGCAACAACGAGGCGACCAGGTTGAGTCCAACAGGCGCGGCGGCAACCGCCCATGGGCTGGGTCCAACAATCGCGAACAGCGCCGCAAGGGGGTAGGCACCTATGCCCCCGTAGTATTGGCCGGGATAAAAGGCACGTAAGTGCCCTCCCAAGATTCTCTCGGCCATCAATGCGACCACCACCTCGTCCGAGGACAGTGTGCGGTGAGCGGCTATCCACATCCGCAACGCAATGCCTGCGCCAAGGACCACGACCCATGCAGCTGCCAGGAGCCACGTGTGGGATCCCAACTGCAAACGGGCCCGCCTCGGGCTGCGCCTGGCAAAGCGAATCTTTGGCATGGCGGTCTGGTTCTCCTATGCCGGGATGGGGGAACGGGGCGCTTGGCGGCGCTGAGCCTGGGGGAGTTGGAGAGGCCGAAGAGGCGTTCTGGGCATCGGGAAGGCTAGCCGGAAAGCGGCTGTCCGCAAAGGTTGAACGAAGCATTCTCTGGGTTATTTGGGGCATGGACCCTGCTGCGCACCCCTGCGGCCTCTACTCGCTTAGTATCCGGTCCGTGCGGGCTCTAATAGTCCTTCCTACCTACGATGAGGCAGCCAACATTGCCCGGATGTTGGAGGCGATCCGATCGGTGTTGCCAGATGGGGAGGTGCTCGTCGTGGACGACAGCAGCCCCGATGGCACAGCCGAGATCGCCGAGGTGATAGCGGGCCGTCTTGGCGGCATCCACGTGTTGCGGCGTTCGGCCAAGTCGGGTCTCGGCAGCGCCTACAGGGATGGTTTCTCCTGGGGCCTGGAGCGAGGTTTTGATGCCCTTGTGGAGATGGACGCGGACTTCTCCCACGACCCCGGCCAACTGCCACTTCTTTTGGCACCCATCCAGGAGGGGAGAGCGGAGTTGGTGATTGGCTCCCGCTACGTGCAGGGCGGATCGATACCCAACTGGTCGATTCCCCGCTTGGCTCTCTCCCGGTCGGGCAACGCCTATTCCAAGGCGCTGTTGAGCCTGGGTGTCTCGGACATGACCTCGGGCTTCAGGGCATATGCGGCGAGCCTACTCACAAGGTTGCCGATGGGCGAGGTCCGAGCCGACGGATATGGGTTTCAAATCGAGATGGTCTACTTTGCCGCCAAGGCCGGGGCGAAGATAGTGGAGACACCCATCCGCTTCGTGGACCGCGCCGAAGGTTACTCCAAGATGTCCGGGCGCACCATCGTCGAGGCTTTGGCCCTGGTCACCTGGTGGGGACTGCGGGACCGCCTGCGGGGCCTGCGCCCAAAGCGCGCTGGGTGACAGCGGCCCATTTGCGTG
>JAKAOS010000012.1 GCA_021823165.1 Actinomycetes bacterium
CTCCACCCGGGGCGCGGTTAGGATTCCGGGCGTGGCAATGACCGAGCAGCAGTGGCTGGAGCGTTTCGCCGAGGGGCTTGGGATCGAGCCGCCCAGCGCCGAAGAGAGAGAGGCCCTTTTGGCCCTGGCAGGGCTTGCGGCACACTCCTCGGAGCGCACGGCCGCCCCGATATCGTGCTGGCTGGCGGCAAAGGCGGGTGTCTCGGCGGAGCGGGCCAAGGACCTGGCTGGCTCGCTGGCAAACCAGGACTGATCCTCCCGCACCCTATTCCTTTCATCTTCCGATCCTCTCCAGAGGGCCGCTCTCTTTGCATTGTGTCCAAAGGGGAGGCCGCGGGGCCTAGCATCCCAGCATGGTCGAAGTGGGCGACGCCTACGACCCGATTGCGGTCGAGGCGAAGTGGCAAAAGCGTTGGGATCAAGAGGGAACCTACAACGTTGATCCCGGGGATCCCCGCCCCAAGTCGTACGTGCTCTGCATGTACCCCTACCCCTCGGGGCCTGCCCATCAGGGCCATGTGCGCAACTACACCTTTGGCGACCTGAACGTCCGCTACCGGACCATGAAGGGCGAGGCGGTGCTCAGCCCCTTCGGCTTCGACTCCTTCGGCCTTCCCGCCGAGAACGCTGCGATCAAGACGGGGATCCATCCCAGGACCTTCACCGATGCCCGCATCGAGGAGTTGAAAACAAGCGTCAAGTCCCTGGGCGCGATGTATGACTGGCGGCGGGAGATACGCAGCCACGATCCCTCCTACATGCGTTGGGTGCAGTGGATCTTCCTGAGGTTCTACAACGCAGGTCTCGCCTACCGTGCCGAGGCCCCGGTCAACTGGTGCCCGGGCTGTAAGACCGTTCTTGCCAACGAGCAGGTCTTGGCGGATGGGACCTGTGAACGCTCCGGTGACGTGGTCGAGCGGCGGACCCTGAAGCAGTGGTTCTTGCGGATCACCGCGTACGCGGACCAGTTGCTGGATGCCCTGGACGGCCTCGATTGGCCCGAGCGGGTCAAGACCATGCAGCGGAACTGGATCGGTCGCTCCGAGGGGGCCCAGTTCGAACTGGTGGTCCAGGGCAAAGACGATGTGAAGCTGGAGGTTTTCACGACCCGGCCCGACACCGGCTTCGGTGTCACCTTTGCGGTGCTGGCACCCGAGCACCCTTTGGTGGACACCCTGACGACGGAGGATCACAGGGAGGAGGTGGAAGTTCTTCGAAGCGAGGCCGCTCGCCAATCGGACCTGGATCGCCAAAGCGGGCATGGGGATCTGGGCAAGGCCGGCGCCTTTACCGGCAGCTACGTAATCAATCCCTTCAACGGCGAGCCCGTACCCGTCTATGTGGCCGACTACGTCCTGATGGGGTATGGCACCGGAGCGATCATGGCGGTGCCGGCCGAGGACGAGCGGGACTGGGCTTTCGCCAAGGCCCACGGCCTGCCCATCGTGCGCACCACCGAGCCTCCCGATGGCTTCGGAGATCACCCCTATGGCGGGAACGGGCGGAAGACCAACAGCGGGTTCATGAACGGGATGGGCGTGGCCGAGGCGAAAGAGGCGGCCCTTGACTGGCTCGAGTCGAACGGGCTGGGGGAGCGAAAGGTCAACTTCCGCCTCAGGGACTGGCTCGTTTCCCGCCAGCGCTACTGGGGATGCCCCATCCCAGTCGTGCACTGCCCCTCCTGTGGCGTAGTGGGGGTGGCCGAGGAGGACCTACCGGTGCTTGCGCCCGACGACGTGGAGTTCCTGCCCACGGGTGAGTCTCCTTTGGCCTCCCATGAGGGCTTCAAAAAGGTGTCCTGCCCCTCATGTTCCGGCCCGGCCGAGCGAGAGACAGACACCCTGGACACCTTTGTCGACTCTTCCTGGTACTTCTTGCGCTTCTGCGATCCGTGGAACGACCAGGCCCCCTTCTCCATCGAGGCCGCCGAGGAGTGGATGCCGGTCGATCAATACATCGGCGGCATTGAGCACGCGATCCTCCATCTCCTCTATGCCCGGTTCTTCACCCGGGCCCTTTCGGATCTGGGTATCGCCCCAGGTGGGCTAAAGGAACCCTTTGCCAGGCTGTTCACCCAGGGAATGATCCGCATGGGTGGCACCAAGATGTCCAAGTCCAAGGGCAACCTCATCGCCCCCTCCAAGTATTTGGAGACCGTCGGAGCCGATGCCCTGCGGCTTTCCCAGCTTTCGCTTGCTCCCCCCGCCGATGACGTCGATTGGACGTCTCAGACCGAGGAGATGATCGAGGGCTGGGCCAAGTGGACCCAGCGGGTCTGGAGGCTCGCCACCGGAGAGGCGGGCTCTGGGGTCGTGAGGCCGGAGGGTGAAAACGACGGGGACACCGAGTTGCGCCGTGCTACCCATAGGGCGATAAACAAGGTGACCTCCGACATGGACCGGTGGTCCTACAACACTGCGACGGCCGCTTTGCGGGAACTCACCAACGCCGCATACATCCACCTCGGCAAGGGGGTGGGGGAGGAGGCTCTGTCCGAGGCGGTGGACTCACTGCTTTTGATGCTGGCGCCCATGGCGCCACATTTGGCCGCAGAGGCCTGGGAGCGCCGGCATGGCGAGCACATACATACCAAGCCTTGGCCGATCGCGGACCCAGAGCTGGCCAGGGATCAGAAGGTAACCCTGATCGTCCAGGTAAATGGCAAGGTGAGAGACCGGATAGAAGTCGATCCCGCAATCGGACACCAAGAGGCAGAGGCGCTTGCCCTGGCATCCGAGCGGGCCCGTGCCCACATGGGCGATGCGGAGCCTGCAAAAGTTGTCGTCAGGCCACCTCGCCTGGTGAACATCGTCGTGCCGGCAGGCTGATCGGAGTCCCTTACCCCAATCCCTTTCACCCAGCCGGATCTGTTGCCCGGTGGGGAAGTGGCAAAGCCGGCATTGGGGAACAGATCCCGAGATCTGATAACGCCTCGTGTCTGCCCTGGGTCAGCTGTGAATATCACCTACGATGTTCCATGTTATTTCGACTTGATGGTGGGCCCATAGAGCGTCGGGCCCATGTCGGAGCGCCGCTACTTCTCATAGCACCCGGGCAACGGTTCCGGGTAACGGCCCCAGGTGTTCCGGGCAACGGCCCCAGGTGACAATACCGACGTGGCCAATGGTGGCAGTGGGCACACATCTCCCCTGCGAGCCGGTAGGGCCGCAGGATGGTGCTGCGGAGCACATTGGCGCCTTGGTCGTTGTCCTTGGGCGCCATAACGCTGCTTGCCGCGTTTAGACCTCCCCGGTCGTTCCCTTTGGGTGGATGAGGGGCCCTGTTCGGCTCGACAGGTGGGGGATCCAACTCGCCACCCTGCCGCGTGGTTTTCTGCCCCAGTCTCATTGGTCGGCCAACTCCGGGGACAGGCCGTGTTTGTCAGGGCTGTTCGCCCCGCAAAAAGCGCTCCAGTTCCGCTGCGAGTTCGTCGCCGGAGGGGATCTCGCCCACCTCCAGGGGGTTCCCCTCGGCTGCGTCCAGATGGGCTTCGAGGTGGCGGACCATCTGGCTGTGTTCCTCGCTCGCTGCGATCATCCCGTCGATCCGCTGCAGGGCGGCGTCTGCCGATGCTTTCAGGTTGGAGGAATCCAACACCAGCCCGCTTGCCTCGGCCAGGGCATCTATGAGCGCAGCACTGCCGGGAGGATACGGCATTGCTGCCACATAGTGCGGGATGCGTGCCCATAACCCCAGCGCCGGAATGCCGCGTTCGGCCATTGCCAGTTCCAAGACGGTTCCGATTCCCGCGGGGACCTCCAGTTTCCCCGGGACGACGCCGATGTTGCGGGCCCGTTCTGCATCGGGGGAGGTCGCTGCGACCCGGACGGGCCTGGTGTGGGGAGCAGGGGCAGGGAAGGCACCCAGTCCGTAGGCGGCGGAAAGGCCGAGGGCGGGCATCAGGTTGCAGATTGCGCCGGCAAATGGCACCCAGTGAAAGTCCGGCTCGGGTCCCATGAGAAACGCCACGGGACGTCCGGCACCGTCGCGTCCCGCCCGCAGCTGGATGGTCGGCCAGGTGACTGCGCGTGTCTCACCATCGACCAGTTCCGCGATCGGCCTGCGTGCCCGCTGGTCGATGAGGTCATCTCCATCGAAGACGATCACAGCCTCGGCGGCGGTTGCCTCCAAGAGCGACACCATGGCAGCCGAAGCCGCCAGGCCGGCGTCCACCCATCCCTCCATGAACACCACCAGGGGAGCCCCGGACAAATCCGGCCAGGCCACCTGTTCGTAGCGGACATCTAGCGCCATGTAACGACCGTAGTTGTCCCGTGCCATGCGCCTGTGCATGCGTCATGACGCATTATCTCCGTTAGATTTGTGGAGCAATGACAGATGTAACCGATGCCACCTTCGAGACCCAGGTCCTAGCCCGCTCGGAACAGGTGCCAGTCGTCGTAGACCTGTGGGCACCCTGGTGTTCCCCCTGCCGTGTCCTGGGGCCGATCCTGGAGCGGGCCGTTGGGGCCAGCGGCGGTGAAGTCGAGCTTGCCAAGATCAATGTGGATGAGAATCCCCAGGTATCAGCGGCCTTCCAGGTGCAGTCGATTCCGGCCGTCTTTGCGGTGCGTTCCCGCAAGGTCGTCGACAGCTTTCTCGGGGCACGCCCCGAGGCGGAGGTTCGTGCCTTCGTAGAGGGCTTGTCGCCCAAGCGCTCGGCCGCAGACGAACTGGTCGCCAAGGGCGACGAGGAGAGCCTCCGCAAGGCTTTGGAACTGGTGGCTGATCACCCCGGGGCGATCGTCGCTTTGGCCGAGTTGCTCGGGAAGCAGGGCGATAACGAGGAGGCATTGGCTCTTTTAGCCAAGATCCCCGAGTCCGCGGAGACCCGCCGCGTTGCGGCCCTCATAAGGCTGGGCGATCAGGCAATGGACGGCCACAGCGTCGAGAGCCGCCTGGAGGGGCTTTTGGAACGGGTCAAGGCCGACGACGCGGCCCGGCGTGAGTACCTGGACCTGCTCGAGGCTCTGGGGGCCGAGGATCCCAGGGTCCCCGCCTTCCGTCGCAAGCTCGCCTCCAAGCTGTTCTGAGAGGGCAGGTGCCTGGGGCGACCGAACTGGTCTGTGGTGTGCGTAGGTGGGACCTGGGACACCGTGGTCTGGTCATGGGGATCCTGAACCGCACGCCCGACTCCTTTTACGACCACGGCAGCTACTTCGCCTTCGACAGGTTCCTGGCTCATGCCGAACGCCTCGTCCAAGAGGGTGCCGACATCTTGGATGTGGGCGGGGTCAAGGCGGGGCCGGGACCAGAGGTGAGCGAGGAAGAGGAGCTGGAGCGTGTGGTCCCCGCTATCGCTGCTCTTGCCGAGCGTTTCGACGTGGCATTGTCGGTTGACACTTGGAAGGCGTCGGTGGCAGCCGAGGCCTTTGCTGCGGGGGCCTGTATTGGCAACGACATAAGTGGCTTTTCCGATCCCGCCTACCTGTCGGCTGCCGCAAAGGCCGGTGCGGCGGTTGTGGCAACCCATATCCGCCTCGCCCCCAGGGTTGCCGACCCCGATCCCCATTACGGCGATCTGTGGGGGGACGTTTCGGAGTTCCTGGCAGAGCGGGCCGGCCGCGCCTGTGCGGCTGGGATCCCTCCGAGTTCGGTCATCCTGGATGCGGGATTGGATCTTGGCAAGACATCGGAGCAGTCGGTTCGGCTCCTGGCCGCCACGCCGCAGCTCGTGGCGATGGGCTATCCGGTCCTGTTATCGGCCTCCAACAAGACCTTTTTGGGTTCTCTGGTCAACCGGGAGGTGGGGGAACGCGGCGCTGCTTCGCTGGCTGCGGCGACGCTGGGCCTGGCAATGGGCGCCTCGATCCTTCGGGTGCACGATGTCGCCGGAACCAGGCGGGTCTGTGCGACCATGGCCGGCCTGGCGGCGGCACGGCCTTGAGCCCCACCGCCTGGCTCGTCAAGGGCGACGATCCCTCCCTGGTGGCCGAGCGTGCCAGGGGAATAGTCAAAACCCTGCTGGGAGAGGAGGATCCGACTCTGGCAACCGTGACGCTGGATGCCGATTCCTCCCCTCAGGCCATCTCCGATGCCCTGGGATCTCCCCCCCTTTTCTCTGAGAGAAGGGTGGTCCTGGTGCGCCAGGCGGGAGCCCTCGGAGCCGAGGCGGTCCAAGCCCTCATCCAATGGTGCAAGGCGCCCTCCGAGTTCGCCCTTTTGGTCCTGGCAGCGGGAGGGGGTGCGATCTCCCAGAAGTTGACCTCGGCGGTGAAAGCCTGCGGAGAGGTTGTCGATGCCAATCCCCCAAAGGGTGCCGGCCGTCACAACTGGTTCGCACAGGAGGTCAAGGCGGGGCCGGTGAAGCTGGATGCCTCGGCGGTTGCTCTGGCCTCTGAGCACCTGGGTAGTGACGTGGCCAGACTGTCCTCGCTACTGGAAACCCTTGCAGCGACCTATGGCCCCTCTGCCAAGCTGGGCCGGGCGGAACTCGAACCCTTCCTCGGCTCCGAGGGGGACGTGGCCCCCTGGGACCTGACCGACGCCATCGAGAGGGGCGATATCGCTGCGGCGTTGGGTGTGATGAAACGGATGCTGGCCAATGGCCGCCATCCCCTCGCCCTGCTGGCCGTTTTGCAGCGGAGTTTTTCTGCGGCCCTGGCACTCCAGGGACGGGGGGAGCTATCGGAGTCCGAGGCGGCTTCGCTGGCTGGGATCGCTCCCTTTGCGGCACGAAAGGCCCTGTCGCTCTCCCGTCGCCTCGGCAAAGAGAAAGTCTTCGATGCCATTGACATCCTTGCCTCGGCCGACTTGGACCTGAGGGGTGCCACCGGCCTTGATCCCGAGTTGGTCATGGAGGTGGCGGTCGCCCGCCTGGCGAGGATCTGTTCCAGTTCCAGACCACGCCGCAGCGGGTCACATCCCGCCAGGGCCCGCCGGGCCCAATAGCTCAGGCGTCCTGGGAGGCCTGAGCTGCCCTTTTCATGAGGGCGGACTTGCGGTTGGCCGCCTGGTTGGGATGGATGATTCCCTTGCTGGCCGCCTTGTCCAGGCGCTTGACTGCCAGGCGCAGCAACTCCTGGGAGTTCTCCTCGCCCGTCCCCGCGGCTGCCAGGGCGTTCTTCACCCTGGTGCGCAGTTCGGAGCGGACTCCCTTGTTGCGCAGCCGACGGCGCTCGTTCTGCTTATTCCGCTTGATCTGGCTTGCTATGTTTGCCATAGGTCCTCGTCCATTGGGGGCCATGGCGGCCCGTCTCGGGCAACTGAGGTTACCAGGCCGCCGCCGACCTTCGGTCGCTGGGTGCGGATCGCTCATCTGCAACGGCGAGAATGGGTGCCTGTGACCCAGAGAATGCGCAACTTCTCCATCATCGCTCACATCGACCACGGCAAGTCCACCCTGTCCGACCGCATCTTGGAACTGACCGGGGCGGTTGCCCAGCGGGAGATGCGGGAGCAGTACCTGGACTCGATGGACATCGAGCGCGAGCGGGGCATCACCATCAAGGCCCAAAACGTCCGTGTGACCTGGAAGGGCCACATCCTGCACCTGATCGACACGCCGGGCCATGTCGACTTTGGATATGAGGTGTCCCGGTCCCTGGCGGCCTGTGAGGGGGTCGTGCTGTTGGTGGACGCCTCTCAGGGGATCGAAGCACAGACCCTTGCCAACTGCTACCTCGCTTTGGAAAACGACCTGGAGATCGTCGCGGTGATGAACAAGGTCGATCTCCCAGCCGCCGATCCCCAGAGGGTGGCCACGGAGATCGAAAAGGTGCTCGGGATCGACGCCTCTTCGATCCTGTCGATCTCGGCCAAGACCGGCCAGGGGGTAGCAGAGCTACTGGATGCGATCGTGGAGCGGATCCCGCCACCCAAGGGGGATGCTTCGGCCCCGTTGCGTGCATTGATCTTCGACTCCTACTACGACCAGTACAGGGGGGTGATCAGCTCCTTGCGAGTGATGGACGGGGAGCTGTCCTCCGGTTCCAGGGTGCGATTCATGCAGGCAGGGGTGTCCCACGACGTCGAGGAGATCGGGGTGCGGACCCCGGTGCCGACGGCCGTGGCCAAGCTCGGCCCGGGCGAGGTGGGATACCTGATTGCGGGGATCAAAAACGTGGGAGAGGCGCGGTCGGGGGAGACCGTGACCGGCTCGGACCGCCCCGCCACCACGCCCCTCTCCGGCTACAGGGATCCCAAGCCCATGGTCTTTTGCGGCCTCTATCCCATAGACGGAGACGAGTATTCCGACCTGCGAGAGTCTTTGGAGAAACTCCGCCTGAATGACGCCAGCTTCACCTATGAGCCCGAGACCTCGGGTGCTTTGGGCTTCGGTTTCCGCTGTGGTTTTCTCGGTCTTTTGCACATGGAGATTGTCCGGGAACGCCTGGAGCGGGAGTTCGGGCTGTCGCTCATCGCGACGGCGCCCAGCGTCTGTTACCTGGCTCATGTGGGCGACGGGGAGGTGATAAGCGTCGACAACCCGTCGGTTTTCCCCACGGGGCGCCTGGAACAGGTCGAGGAGCCCTATCTGTCGGTGTCGGTGCTCACGCCCTCTGAGTACACCGGAGCCGTCATGGACCTCTGCCAGAGCCGCAGGGGTGAGATGACCAAGATGGAGTACCTGTCCCCCGAGCGCTTGGAGCTTGCCTATCGGATTCCCCTTGCCGAGGTGGTGATCGACTTTTTCGATCAGCTCAAGTCGCGCACCAAGGGGTATGCCTCCCTGGACTACGAGCCCGCTGGTTACGAGGTGTCGGACCTCGTGAAGGTGGACATCCTGCTCAACAACGTGGCGGTGGACGCCTTTTCGATGATCGTTCACCGCTCCAAGTCCTACGAATACGGCAGGCGAATGACCGAGCGGCTGAGAGAACTCATTCCCCGCCAGCTGTTCGATGTCCCCATCCAGGCGGCGATAGGCGGCCGGGTGGTCGCGCGGGAAACGGTCAAAGCGAAGCGCAAAGACGTCCTGGCCAAATGCTACGGCGGCGATGTGAGCCGCAAGCGCAAACTACTGGAGCGGCAAAAGGAGGGAAAGAAGCGGATGAAGGCGATCGGCCGCGTGGAGGTCCCTCAGGAGGCCTTCATCTCGGCTTTGCGCCTGGAGTCCTGACCGCCTGCGGTGGGCCGTGTCCGCAATCGGCCGAAGAGCCCCAAAAAGGCACTGACGGCTATTGCCAGATAGGCGACCCAGACCACTGCCTGAAGCGGCGTGGGCTGCGCGGTGTAGCCGAGGAAGGAGTGCGCCACGTCCCCGAGCATGCTGTTGTCGGAAAGGGCGGCAGAACTGTTCCACAATGGGTGATCGAGCACCGGCACCCAGCCCAGCTGCTGGAGGTTCTGGACCGCGTCTGCCAAAAGGGCGGCGGCGAAGACCATGAGTAGGGCCCCCACGACCTTGAAGAACAAGCCGATGTTGATCCGCTTGCCGAGGCGGTAGATGGCGACGGAGAGGGCGAGTGCCACGACAAGGCCGAAGGCCGCTCCCGAAAGCACGGCGGTGGCACCGGTGGAGAAGGCAAAGGCAAGGGTGAAGACAACCGTCTCGACCCCCTCACGGCCCACGGCCTGGAAGGCCAGGAGGAATAGCCCCTTCCGCTCTCCGCCGCTCAGCGCCGACCGGGTGCGTTCCCGCAGCTCTTTCGACATCCCCCGGGCATGGCGGCGCATCCAGAAGGTCATATAGGTCATGATCGCCGCCGCCAGCAAAAATGTGGCGGTCTCAAAAACCGTCTGGAAGTAGGAACCGGCATAGTTGTGGACCGTTACATATGCGGCTACGCCGAGCCCGAGTGAAAGAATCAAAGCCGCCGCCACGCCCCAGAGAACGTCGGCGAAGCGGTCCCGTTCGCCCAGGCGATCCAGGTAGGCGAGGAGGATCGAGACGATCATGCTGGCCTCTATGCCCTCTCGCAGGAAAATTAGGAAGGCTCCGGCCACCCTTGTTCTCCTTTTGGGTATTCCGGGAAGGCCAGGTCAACCAAGTGGGTTGGACCGGGCCGCCGGGGCGGCTTTGTGGGCCGAGGTTACCGTCCCGGCCCCCTTGCCCCGCCCAACGGCCCCGCTCCCTCTGTGCAGCGATGCCGTGGTCTCCCGGTCGGTAAAGTGGTGGTGCTCAGGGGCTTGGCATGGGAGGTGAGATCGTGCTCGATGAACGCAAAGCCGCCATATTGGAAGCGGTGGTGACAGAGTACGTGCGCACCGCCCAGCCGGTCGGCTCGGCGCACGTGGTGCATTCTGCAGACGTGTCGGTATCTGCTGCCACGGTGCGACACGAGATGGCGGCGTTGGAGCGGGAGGGGTATCTCACCCAGCCTCACACAAGCGCAGGCCGGGTGCCGACGGAGAAGGGCTATCGCCACTTCGTGGACGCTCTGCGGGGCCGGGGCAGTCTGGGACCAGATGAGCAGCTGACGGTCAGGGAGTTCTTCTCCAAGGCCCAGGGGGGCCTGGAGACCCTGTTGGAGAGCACCTCCAATCTGTTGGCAGAACTCACCAACCTTGCGGCGGTGGTGGTCTCCCCTGCGATGGAACTGGCGACGGTGCGTTCCATCCAGGTGGTCGGGTTGAGCCCACGGGTGGCTTTGGTGCTGGCGGTGTTATCGGAGGCCACGGTCGAAAAGCGGACCATAGAGCTGGCCGATGACGCCACCGAGGAGGTGCTGGCCGATGTCTCTGCACACCTCAACCGCTGTTATAGAAACAGGGCGCTCTCCGAGCGGCCCCCGGTTCCGGCCACGGGGAACGTTGTGGTGGACGGTATTGCCGCTGCGGCTGCGGCAAGCCTAAGCCAGGGTGGTGAGGCATCCCACGACCGGGTTTTCGTGGGCGGGGTCTCCCGGATGGCCGAAGCCTTCGATGCGATGCAGACCCTCCGCGGTGTGCTCGGCATACTGGAGCAGAGCTACATGGTGGTCGGCCTACTGCAGGATCTCATGAGCAGGGGTCTTGAGGTGGCCATAGGCAAGGAGCACGGCATCGCATCGCTTTCCGAATGTGCCGTAATTGTCGCCCCCTACCGGGCCGAGGGCGAGACGATAGGGACCATAGGAGTACTGGGTCCCACGCGGATGAACTACCCGAAGGCGCTGGCGGCGGTGGGAGTTGTGAGCCAGCGACTGGGACGGCACCTGGCGGAGGCCTGAGATATGACAGCTACTGACTACTACCAGATCTTGGGCGTTTCCCCCAACGCCACCGACGACGAGATCAAGCGCTCCTACAGGCGCCTGGCCCGGGAACTGCACCCCGATGCCAACGGAGGGGACAAGGAAACCGAGGAGCGCTTCAAAGAGGTGGTCCTCGCCTATGAGACCCTCCGGGACCCCGAGCGGCGTCGCCGTTATGACATGTTCGGGCCTGATGGTGCCCGGGGGGCCGGGTCCGGCCAGTCCGATCCCTTTGCCGCAGCCGGCGGCTTTGGCGACATATTCGAGGCCTTTTTCGGCCAGGGAGGCTTTTCCCAGGGCCAGCGCAGCGGCCCCGTTCGGGGTGCAGACGCCGAAGCAACCCTGGTCCTCGAGTTCGAAGAGGCGGTTTTCGGGGCGGCCAGGGACCTGTCGGTCAAGCTTGCGATGATCTGCGACGCCTGCGAGGGGAGCGGTGCGCGTCCGGGCACCCATCCCTCCTCCTGTCCAACCTGTGGTGGCAGCGGCGAGGTCCGCCGCATTCGCCAGTCGATCCTTGGCCAGATGGTCTCGGTCTCGGCGTGTTCGGACTGCGGGGGAGCGGGACAGAAGATCTCATCGCCATGCCCCGAGTGCCGCGGAGAGGGCCGCCGGATACGGGAACACAGCCTGAGGGTGGATGTTCCCGCCGGCGTGGATGACGGGTCAACCCTCCGGCTTCCCGGTCGTGGTCAAGCGGGCCCCAGGGGTGGCCCGGCGGGGGACCTTTATGTGCATCTGCGGGTGAAGCCCCATTCCGTGCTCCGCCGTTCTGGCTATGACCTGGTTGCCACCCAGTCAGTCTCGATGACCCAGGCCGCCCTTGGGGCCACTTTGTCCGTGGTCACGCTGGAGGGCGAGGAGTCCATCGCGGTTGCTCCGGGCACACAACCCGGGACCGTGACGCGCCTGCGGGGCAGGGGAGTTCCCCATCTGCAGGGGAGGGGCAGGGGAGATCTCCTGGTGGAACTGGCCGTTCAGACTCCCACGGGGCTGAACGAGGCCCAGGAGCTGCTCCTGCGCCAGTTGGCCGAGGAGCGCGGAGAGCAGGTGGCCCCCGCCGGGGAGGGCGGCATACTGGGCCGGATCCGCTCCCGGTTGCGCTGATCCCAGCCGCTGCCGGCCGTGTCGTAGCACAGACGATCGTGGAGGACATCCACGATCCGGCCCTCGACGGCCCCGAGGCACATCACCTGCTGAAGGTGCTGAGGCTGCGCCCGGGAGAGGCTGTCATGGCCGCCGATGGGCTTGGGACCCGCCGCCTTTGCGTCCTGTCCTCCGCCAACCGCCTGGAACCGGTCGAGGAAGCGGTTACGGTCCCGAGGCCCACGCCTGCAGTTGCGGTCGGGTTCTCGCTCCTCAAAGGTGACCGCAACGCCTGGGTGGTGCAGAAGCTGACCGAACTCGGTGTGGACAGGATCGTCCCCGTCATTACCGAACGTGTGGTAAAGCGCCCGAAAGAGGCCGGGAAGTCTCTCCATGAACGCCTATCGGCTGTCTCGAAATCGGCTTTTTGTCAGGCCAGATTGGATTGGCTGCCAAAGATAGATGAGCCCAGGGAGTTTTCCCTGCTGGCGCGCACTGAGCCTGTCGTTTGTGCAGACGCAGACGGTGGTATTATGAGCACTGATTTACCATTGTTAGTGGTAGGTCCAGAGGGAGGATGGAGCCCTGGAGAGAAGGAGCTGACAAAAGGGGCCGTTCGCCTGGGAGAACACACATTGCGCTCCGAAACCGCTGCCGTGGTGGCAGGGGCACTTCTTTGTGCGCTGAGAGCGGGAATTGTTCTCCCCAGTCACCTGCGGTGATAGTAAGGTTATCGCCGAGAGACGCCCCGACAGGACTGAGGACACAGTGAACGAAGAGGAACAGGAGAGGGCATACGCAGCAAAGGTGGGATCACGGCTGCGGGCCGTAAGACGGCAGATGCGGCTTTCGCTTCAGGCGGTGGAAGCCCGGTCCGAACACGAGTTCAAAGCGTCGGTGCTTGGAGCATATGAGCGGGGCGAGAGGACCATATCGGTGCCCCGCCTGCAGCGTCTGGCGGACCTCTACGGAGTCCCGGTTGACCAGCTCCTGCCCCGGGAGAGCAATGGCTCGGCCACCAACGGCAACTCCCATCCAGAGTCTTCCCGCGCATCGGGCCCCTGGGAAGGGATGGGCAAGCTAACCATCGATCTTTCCCAACTTGGCAAGGTCAACGGCCCCGAGAGGGATCTGCTGCACCGCTATCTCGGCATGATCCAGGTGCAACGCCAGGATTTCAACGGACGGATGATGACCATACGTTCAGAGGATGTCCGAGCCATCGCATGTCTTTTCGAGCTCAGCGCCGAGGACATGAGCAAGCGGCTCGACGAGTTGGGTCTGCTGCTGCATAGTTAGGCTCGCCGCATGGGGCACCAGGCTGTGGAGGGAACTGCGGTATACATACACGTCCCGTTCTGCTCCATCCGGTGCGACTATTGCGCCTTTGCCACCTGGACTGACCGGGATTCGCTGATGGGGGCCTACGTTGCGGCCCTGCGCGAGGAGATAGCCACAGCGGTTGACTCGGCGATGGAGCCGGCCTCCTCGGTGTTCTTCGGTGGCGGCACCCCCTCTCGGCTGGCGCCTGAGGCGATCCAATCGGTGCTTGGCTCCCTGGGTTTGCGGGAGGGGGCTGAGGTCACCATGGAGGCGAATCCTGAGGATGTGAACCAAGCCTCCCTGGCGAGGTGGAGAGAGGCGGGCGTCACCCGGCTCAGCATCGGAGTTCAGTCCCTGGATCCAACGGTGCTCGCATCTTTGGGTCGGCACCAGGATGCCGCCCAGTCCCTCGAGGCCGCCTGGGCGGTTGCCGGGGCCGGGTTTGATACCTGGAGTGCAGACCTCGTCTTCGGCGCCAGGGCGGAGACCATGCAAAGTTGGGAAACAACGCTGGGGACCATCCTCGAGTTGGACCCTCCGCATCTCAGTTGCTACTCGCTGATGGTGGAGCCGGGGACGCCTCTCCAGGCCGACCTCGCCCGTCATCCCGACAACGACTTGCAGGCTGAACTCTACGAGGCCACCGAAGAGATCCTCGCAGGTTCGGGACTCAGTTGGTATGAGGTGTCCAACTGGGCAATCCCAGATGCCCACTGCCGTCACAATCTCTCGTTCTGGAAGGGCGGGGACTACCGGGGTTTCGGCTGTGCCGCCCACTCCCGGGCGGGGGAGCGGAGGTGGTGGAACCTACGCACCCCCGAGCGATACATCGAGGCGGTCTCCCAGGGCCGGGATCCGATGGCCGCGGAGGAGTTCCTGGATCCCACCCAGCGCTGCCTGGAAGCCCTCATGGGCGCGATCAGGACACGGGAGGGGATCCCATGGGACCCGGGCCGCCCGGTACCTGCCCGCCTTTCGGAGCTGGTGGTCCAGGAGGCGGGCAGGCTTCATCTCAATCTTGGCGGCAGGTTGCTGGCAAACGAGGTTACCGAGGAGTTGTCCGGTGCTCTATGTGGCTGACTCAGTCCTCTGAGTTGCGCCGTTCGGCCGCTTTGTCTGCGATCTCCTGGACCACCTCGGCGTTGGCGAGGGTGGTGACGTCCCCGAGCTGGCGTTCCTCGGAGATGTCCCGCAATAGGCGGCGCATGATCTTGCCGGAACGAGTCTTGGGCAACTCGTCGGTGAATACCAACGAAGCGGGCCTGGCAATCTTTCCGATGCGCTTGGCCACGTGATCCCGTAGTTCGGTGAGTAGGGCCCCATCGCCGGTGGTCCCACCCCGCAGTGTCACGAATGCCGCAATGGCCTGGCCGGTGCGGTCGTCCTTCCGGCCGACCACGGCCGCCTCGGCCACCAAGGGGTGGTCAACCAGGGCGGACTCTACTTCCAGGGTGGAAATCCGGTGCCCCGAGACGTTCATCACGTCGTCCACCCGGCCCAGGAGCCAGTAGTAGCCATCCAGGTCTCGTTTGGCGCCATCCCCGGCAAAGTAGACCCAGGTGTCCTCTTCGGGTTTGGAAAAGCGCGCCCAGTAGGTCTCCACATAGCGGTCGGGGTCGCCGTAGAGGGTGCGGGCCATGGCGGGCCAGGGGCGGGTGAGCACCAGGTAGCCACCGTGACCGAGCGGCACGCTTTGGCCCGACTCGTCGACCACATCGGCAAAGGCACCCGGTAGTGGCTTGGTCGCGCTGCCGGGCTTGGTCTCGGTCACCCCCGGGAGGGGCGCAATCATCAGCTGGCCGGTCTCGGTCTGCCACCAGGTGTCCACCACCGGGCAGCGCCCACCGCCGATTACCTCCCTATACCACATCCATGCCTCGGGGTTGATGGGCTCGCCGACGGTGGCTATGAGCTTCAGGCTGGTCAGGTCGTGCTTGGCCGGGTGGTGGTCGCCCCACTTCATAAATGAGCGGATCGCCGTGGGGGCGGTATAGAACTTGGTCACCTTGTAGCGTTCCACGATTTCCCAGAAGCGGTCCTCGGCCGGATACTGGGGGCCGCCTTCGTAAAGGACGCTTGTTACTCCGTTGGCAAGGGGGCCGTAGACGGCGTAGCTGTGGCCGGTGACCCAGCCGATGTCCGCGGTGCACCAGTAGATGTCGTCGTCGTGGATGTCAAAGGCGAGGCGGTGGGTGACGGACACCCCGAGCAGGTAGCCGCCGCAGGTGTGCACTATCCCCTTGGGCTTGGCGGTGGTGCCGGAGGTGTAGAGGATGTAGAGGGGGTCCTCGGCATCGCACTCTGTGGCCTCGCGCTCGGGGGCCTGTTGTGTCACCAGCTCGTCATACCAGTGGTCACGGCCCTCCGACATCGAAACCTGTTGGCCGCACCGGCGGACTACCAGGGTTGATGTCACACTCGAGGTGTGTTCCAGAGCCGCGTCGACCATGTCCTTGAGCGGCACGATCTTGCCGCCTCTCCAGGCGCCGTCGCATGTGATTACCGCCTTGGCCTGAGCGTCGTTGATCCGGTCGGCGAGGGCCTCGGAGGAAAATCCCCCAAAGACGACCGAGTGCACCGCCCCGAGCCTGGCACAGGCCAACAAAGCAGCCGGTAGTTCGGGCACCATTCCCATGTAGATGGCGACCCGGTCTCCCTTTTCCACCCCCAGGCCCGCCAGGGCGTTGGCCAGGCGACACACCTCGGCATAAAGCTCTGCATAGGTGATGTCCTTGCGGTCCCCGGGCTCGCCTTCCCAGTGGTAGGCGATCTGGTCGCCGGAGTCCGCCAGGTGCCGGTCCAAACAGGACTCGGTCACATTCAGCTTGCCGCCGTCGAACCACCGGGCAAAGGGTGCCCCGGACCAGTCCAGGACGCTGTCCCACTTCTTTCGCCACACCAGGGAGGAAGCCTGGGCCTCCCACCACCCAAGGGGATCCTCATGGGACGCTTTGGAAACCGAGTCGTCTTGCACCAAAGCGTTCGCCGCGAACTCCGCAGGTGGGGCGAAACGGCGATCCTCGTCGAAAAGTGCTTCAATGGTCTCTGCCATGTTGCCCCCCCTGAAGCCGTAGGTTTCTTTGCACCGACGGTAGTTGCAACCGAGCATGCCAGCCGATTGCTGCGATGCCAAGAGTTTTTGTTTTTCCCGGGCCCGGGCAAGCCATTTTGTCCCGTTTAGTGCTTACGGATGGCTGCTGGACTGCTTTGATGAGCCCAGTATTCGATGGGCCCAGCTCTTTGATGGGCCCAGCCATTTGGTAGGCCCAGCCATTTGATGGGCCCAGCCATTTGGTAGGCCCAGCTATTTGATCAGCGCGGTTCGCCGAAGGGGTGCTCCGCTTCGTCGTAGCAGACGGCGTGGAACTGCTCGACTCGGTTCCAGACGCCATCGACGTAGACATTTGCAATGACTTGCCGCTGGGGATTCTTGGCGCTGAACTTGATGGGTTTGTCGCAGCCAGTGCAGGAGGCCGAAGATCCCGGCTCGACGTTTCGCAGCACTGCCCTGCTCTGCGTTGTGGTCTTGGTCACCCTCTAGGAATCGGCACCCGAGCGCGCTCAGTTGAGCGCTCTCAACTAACGCCGGGCCAGTGGCTTGTAGCGCATCCGGTGTGGCCGGTCGGCCTCCGCCCCGAGCCTGCGTCGCCGGTCCGCCTCGTAGTCGGAGAAGTTGCCCTCCATGAAGCGGGCTTCGGAGTCCCCCTCGAAGGCCAGGATGTGGGTGGCGACCCGGTCCAAGAACCAGCGGTCGTGGCTCACCACCACGGCGCAACCCGGGAAAGCCTCAAGGGCATCCTCCAACGCCCTCATGGTGTCCACATCCAGGTCATTTGTCGGTTCGTCCAAGAGCAGAAGATTCGCGCCCGATCGCAGCACGGTGGCCAGCTGGGCACGGTTCGACTCGCCGCCGGAGAGCTGGCTTATGAGTTTTTGCTGGTCTGCTCCCCTGAAGCCAAAGGCCGATAGCCATGCTCGGGCGTGCAACTCCCGCCCACCGACCTGGATGGTGTCCTGGCCCCCGCTCACCTGGTCGTAGACCGTGGCGTTTGGTTGAAGTTCGGATCGGCCCTGTTCTGCATATCCGATCCGGACCGTCTTACCGATCTCCAAGGTGCCCGAGTCGGGGCTCTCAGAGCCGTTGATCATGGCCAAAAGTGTGGTCTTGCCTGCGCCGTTGCCGCCGATGACCCCCACGATCGCTCCGGGTGCCAGGCTGAAGGAGAGGTTCTCGAACAAAAGCCGGTCGCCCCGGCCCTTGGAGATGTTCCTCGCCTCCACCACCACGTCTCCCAGGCGATCGCCGGGGGGTATGGAGATCTCCAACCTGTCGGTGGGCCGGCTTGTTTGGGCCGCCTCGGCAAGGAGTTGTTCGTAGGAGCGGAGCCGGGCCTTGCCCTTTGCCTGGCGGGCCTTGGGGGTCATCCTGGCCCATTCGAGTTCCCTGGCCAAGGTCGCCATCCGGGCCGCATCGGCCTTCGCCTGGGCGGCGAGCCGGGCTCGTTTCTGGTCCAGCCAGGAGGAGTAGTTGCCCTCCCACGGGATGCCGGCCCCCCGGTCGATCTCCAAGATCCACTGGGCGACGTTGTCCAGGAAATAGCGGTCGTGGGTGATGGCAACGACGGTCCCTGCGTACTCCTGCAAGAACCGTTCGAGCCAGGCAACCGACTCGGCGTCTAGGTGGTTGGTCGGCTCGTCCAACAACAACAGGTCCGGAGTCGATAGCAGCAACCTGCACAAAGCCACCCGCCGCCGTTCGCCACCGGAGAGTTGGCCGACCATGGCATCGGCAGGCGGCAGGCGGAGTGCGTCCGATGCCACCTCCAGTTGCCGCTCGATCTCCCAGGCCCCGATCGCCTCGATGCGGTCCTGCACCTCCCCATACCGGATGAGAGCCTGCTCCATCTCCTCTGGGCCCATCTCTCCAAGCCTGGCACCCAGTTCCTCGAACTCTTGGAGCAAAGAGTGGGCTTCGCCAACTCCCTCCTGGATGACTGAGCGGACGTCTTTGTCCGGGTCCAGGTGAGGGTTCTGGGATAGATAGCCGACCGAAAAGCCCGGGGTGAGCCGTGTGGATCCCTGGTAGTCATCGTCGAGCCCGGCCATGATGGCCAGCAGGGTGGACTTGCCCGAGCCGTTGGAGCCAATGACCCCGATCTTCGCCCCAGGGTAGAAGGAGAGGTTGATGCCCCGGAGGACTTCTCTGTCGGGGGGATAGAACCGGGAGAGGTTCTGCATCGTATAGATGAACTGGGCCGGCATTCAGTCGACGCTACCGGAAAACCTCAAGGGCGCGCCGGGATGGCCGTAATGGCCCAGATGGCAGGTCCCCTATGGCCCGCTCAAGCGGTTCCATCGTGGGGAGATGGCCGCCATCTGCGCCGAAGTATGCCGGGAAGTACAAGATCGTGGGGCTTTTTGTCGCAAGCACCATTTCACCTTGGCGATACAATGGCAGCGATGTCACCAAGTGAGCGCTATGCGGGCGCGTTCGGCCCCAACGCTTGGTTGGTCGACGACATGTACGAAAAGTACAGGCAGAACCCGGACTCTGTGAGCAAGAGTTGGCAGGAGTTCTTTGCCGACAGGGAGCTCAACATCGGCGAACTCCGACCACTGAGCGGAAGCGTCGAAGCCCTTCGTGCCGCACAGCGCTCGGGCCAGGCCACCAAAGAAGCCCGCCAACCAGAGCCGAACAAGCCCAAGGGCGAGGCTCGCCACCTCCCTCCCAGCCCGACGGACCACGGAGGCCTGCGGCAGTCTGAGGGCGGCTGGGTGAAGGGCGCCGAGCTGCTACCGCCGGCGGGACGGCGCCTTGTGTCGAACATGGAGGCGAGCCTGGCCGTTCCGACCGCCACGAGCGTGCGGCCGATGCCCGCCAAGTTGTTAGAGGTCAACCGATCGGTCATCAACAACCATCTGGCCAGGACCAGGGGCGGCAAGGTCAGCTACACCCACCTCCTCGCCTATGCAGTGGTGCGGGCGCTTGCCGAGGTCCCCGCTTTGAACGCCAGCTTCGTGCCGAATGCGGATGGCTTGGGGCACCCCGGTGTGATCCGCCACGCCCAGGTGGGTTTGGGCCTGGCGGTGGACCTCGAGCGATCCGACGGCACGAGAGCTCTGGTGGTTCCCTGCATCCAAGAGGCGGACACCTTGGACTTCAGGACCTTTGTGCTGGCCTATGAGGACCTGGTGCGAAGGGCCCGGACCAACAAGCTTCTCCCCGATGACTTCGCCGGGGTGACTGTCACCCTAACCAACCCCGGCACCCTGGGCACGGTCCAGTCGGTCCCCAGGCTGATGGAGAACCAGGGGGCAATCGTGGCGGTCGGGGCGATCGACTGGCCGGTTGAGTATCAGGCGGCGGACCCGGCCCGGCTGGCCGACATGGGGGTCTCCAAGGTCGTAACGGTCTCCTCGACCTATGACCACCGAGTCATCCAGGGTGCGGAGTCGGGCCAGTTCCTGGCAAAGCTTTATGAGGCGATAACCGGTTCGGACGGCTTTTTCGACCGCGTGTTTGCCTCCTTGCAGATCCCCTACGTCCCCTACCGCTGGAGCCAGGACACAAATCCTGTAGACGACCGCCGCACGGCGTTGCTCAAGCAGTCCCACCTGCAGGCCCTGGTCAACATGTATCGGGTGCGGGGTCACCTGATAGCCGACCTCGATCCCCTGGGCCTGCGCCCGCCCCACATGTACCAGGACCTGGACCCCTCCCGTTACGGCTTCACCATCTGGGACCTGGACCGCCAGTTCTTGACTGACGGTCTCGCCGGGCACGACAGCCTCCGGTTGGCCGAGGTGATAGCGGTGCTGCGCGACGCCTACTGCCGCACTGTGGGTGTGGAGTACATGCACATCCAGGACTCGGTGCAAAAGCAGTGGATCCAGCGCCAGGTCGAGGGGGTGCCCATCGACGCCAGCAAGGACGAACAGGCGCGGATCCTGGAGCGGCTCAATGCGGCGGAGGCCTTCGAGCGCTTCCTGCACAGCCGCTACATCGGCCAAAAGCGCTTCGGCCTCGAAGGAGCCGAGTCTGCCATCGTGGTTCTTGGGGCGATGCTGGACGAAGCCGCCGATTCGGGGATCGAAGAGGCCGTATTGGGCATGGCCCACCGGGGACGCCTGAATGTGTTGGCCAACATCGTCGGCATGTCCTATGGGGACATCTTCAAAGAGTTCGAAGGGGACCTCGACCCCGACAGCGTCCAGGGGTCCGGGGACGTCAAATACCACAAGGGGGCGGACGGGGAGTTCGTGTCCGCTTGGGGCCGGCGGCTTCGGGTGACCCTGGCCTCGAACCCCTCGCACCTGGAGGCGGTGGACCCCGTGGTCCAGGGGATGACCCGTGCCCGCCAGGACCGCCACGGAGCCGTCGGCACCTATCCGGTGTTGTCCGTCCTGGTGCACGGTGACGCGGCCTTTGCCGGCCAGGGGGTGGTGGCCGAGACACTCAACCTTTCGGCGCTTCGCGGATATCGCACCGGAGGCACGGTGCACCTGGTCATCAACAACCAACTCGGTTTCACGACCGCTCCCGAGGCAGCCCGGTCCTCGGTGTATCCGACCGACGTGGCAAAGATGGTCCAGGCCCCGATATTCCATGTGAATGGGGACGACCCCGAGGCCTGCGCCCGGGTCGCCCGGCTGGCCCTGCGCTTCAGGGAGACCTTCCACAAAGACGTCGTCATAGACATGTTCTGCTACCGGCGCTTTGGCCACAACGAGACCGACGAACCCAGCTACACCCAGCCCCAGATGTACAAGCGGATCGAGCGCAAGCGCAGCGTCCGCAAGCTCTACACCGAAGCCCTGATAGCCAGGGGGGACCTCACCCTGGAGGAGGCGGAGCGGGCGCTCGAGGACTTCTCGGCCAAGTTGTCAAATGCCCTGGAGCAGACCCGCTCTAGCGCATCCCCCCCCAAGGAGCTGCCGCCCCCGCCGCCCCCTGCGGCAGAACGGGACGCTCCTGAGACCGGGGTGGATCGTTCACGCCTCGACGTCCTGGCTGCCCATCTCCACGGTGCGCCGGAGGGCTTCTCGGTCCATCCCAAGCTCCGCCGCTACTTCCAGCACCGGGCCGAGGCGTGGAAAAAGGGAGAGGTCGACTGGGCGTTGGCCGAGGCGTTGGCCTTTGCCTCGCTTTTGAGCGAGGGCGTGGATGTGAGGGTGGCGGGCCAGGACACCCGCCGGGGCACCTTCAGCCACCGCCATGCCGTCCTGGTCGACTACGAGACCGGTGAGGAGTGGGTTCCGCTCTCGCAGTTGGGCCGGGCCGGGCTTGTCGGGATAGCCGAGCCGTCGCCGGAGTCGGGGAACGGCTCCGGTGAGCCTTCGGCCGGGCCGGTCCGCGACTCGCTTCCCTCGGCGCCCAGCCCCGCCACTGGGGAATCACCACCGGGTGGGAAGTTCTGGATCTATGACTCATCGCTGTCGGAGTATGGGGCCGTCGGCTTCGAGTACGGCTACTCCGTCGAACGACCCGATGCACTGGTCGCCTGGGAGGCGCAGTTCGGGGACTTTGCAAACGGTGCTCAGATCACCATCGACGAGTTCGTGGTCTCCGCTGGGGACAAATGGGGCCAGTCTTCGGGTCTTGTGATGCTTCTTCCGCACGGCGGTGAGGGCCAGGGCCCCGATCACTCCTCGGCCCGGATGGAGCGGTTCTTGCAGTTGGCGGCGGGGGAGAACATCGCAGTTGCGGTTCCCACCACCGCCGCTCAGTACTTTCATCTCCTGCGTTCCCAGATCCGCCGGAAGTTGAAACGGCCGCTTGTCATCCTCACCCCGAAGTCGCTCCTGCGGGCCAGGGTGGCCCAGAGCCACGTCGAGAACATCTCATCCGGTCGGTTTCACTGCGTTCTCGATGATTACAATGCCAAGCCGAAAGAAGTGAGCCGGGTCCTACTCTGCACCGGGAAGGTCGCCTACGATGCAATGTCGCGGCGGGACCAACTGGCGAAGGAGGGATCTTCCCTGGCTGGAACGGCCGTGGTGAGGGTCGAACAGCTCTACCCTTGGCCTGAGAGAGAGATTGCGGAGGTGCTTGGGGGTTACCCGCACCTCGAGGAAGTGGTGTGGCTGCAAGAAGAGCCGGAAAACATGGGGGCCTGGTCATATGCACGCTCCAGGTTGCATCGCATTGCGGGCAATGCCTACCCCGTGTGGCACGTGAGCCGAGCTCCGTCGGGAAGCCCCGCGAGCGGCAGTGCAGCATTACACCTCCTCGAGGCGGAAGACCTCTTAAGGAGAGCCTTCGCCCGAGACTGAGCCGCCGACGCCTCTGGCGCGGGGCTCCTACCGGACGGTTGACAGGACAGAATGTATTTCAGGCACGTCGTAGTGGACGGGTCCAACATAGCTACGGAGGGGCGTTCGATCCCGAGCCTCGCCCAGTTGGACGAGGCGGTGAGGGAGTTCCGCAGGGAGTTCCCAGATGCCGAGGTAACGGTGGTCGTCGACGCTTCGTTCGGCCACAGGATCGATGAGTCCGAGCGGGAGGTCTTCGAGGAGGCCGAGGCCGCCGGGGAGGTGGTATCCCCTCCTGCGGGGGCGATCGGGAGAGGCGATGCCTTTCTGCTGATGATCGCGGAACGCATCGGGGCAACCGTTTTGTCCAACGATTCGTTCCAGGAGTTTCACGGCGAGCACGAGTGGCTCTTCGACAAGGACCGCCTCATCGGTGGAAAACCCGTTCCGGGAGTCGGATGGATCTTCACGCCCCGGAATCCGGTCCGTGGCCCCAAGAGCCGAGAGGCGGTAAGAGAAGCCCGCCGTTCCAGGGTACGGATCGGTTCGAAGGAAGCTTCTCAGCCCATGCCGATACCCAAGGCGCCACCTCCCTCCCCGATCAAGGAGGCTCCGAAGGCTGAAGCGGTCCCCAACGGTGCCCCGGCAAGGCCGGCACATCCAGGCCAGAGGGCGAGCGAGGACGTCTTGCACGCCATCGAGGAGGCCACCGACGAGGTCGCCTCCAGTCCGGCTCCAGTGCCCAGGAAGAAGCGGGCCGGCTCGCCTCCTCCCCCCCACACCGTGAACGATCCCCTTCCATTTGTCACCTTCATCGCCAATCACCCCCTTGGATCCTCTGTCGAGGGGGAGGTGGAGGCGTTCACCTCCCATGGAGCATTTGTCCAGGTGGATGGGGCCCGCTGCTACGTGCCGCTTTCGGCAATGGCGGACCCCCCGCCCCGGCGGGCCCGGGACATGCTCTCCAAGGGCGAAAAGCGGATCTTTGTTCTCCAGGCCCTGGACCCCCAGCGCAGGGGCATCGAGTTGGCCCTTCCCGACATGGCAAGGGTGAGCGGTCAGCCGCTCAAAGAAACGGTTGACGCCGAGGTGGAAGAGACCGACGAACAGGGCGTTCCCGAACCCAAAAAGCGCACCCGGAAAAGGACCGTCAAAAAGGCCCAGCCGGAACAGCCGACATCACAAGAGCCGACAGAACCAGAGCCGGTCGTCGCCACTGCCACCCAGGTGCCAGAGCCTCAACCACAACAGGCCCAGGCATCCGCCCCGGCCCCAAGGAGGCGCCGGTCGACCAAGGCTGCGTCTGCGGCTTCGTCTGCGGCCACAGGGGAGCCCACCGCGGCTGCTGCAGTTGCCGATGAGCCCGTTGTGGCACCCACCGATGGAGCCTCGGACGAACAGGGCGTTGCTGAGCCCAAAAAGCGAACCCGGAAAAGGCCCGTCAAAAAGGCCCAGCCGGACCAGCCGGCAGAACCAGAGCCGGCAGAACCAGAGCCGGCAGAACCAGAGCCGGCAGAACCAGAGCCGGCCGTCGCCACTGCCACCCAGGTGCCAGAGCCTCAACCACAACAGGCCCAGGCATCCGCCCCGGCCCCAAGGAGGCGCCGGTCGACAAAGGCTGCGGCTGCGTCTGCGGCTTCGTCCGCGGCCACAGGGGAGCCCACCGCGGCTGCTGCAGCTGCCGATGAGCCCGTTGTGGCACCCACCGATGGAGCCTCGGACGAACAGGGCGTTGCTGAACCCAAAAAGCGCACCCGGAAAAGGACCGTCAAAAAGGCCCAGCCGGAACAGCCGGCAGAACCAGAGCCGGTCGTTGCCACCGGTCAGGACTGAGCGGCCCCGGAGCCTTCAGGTTGGGGCCATTTAGCCACCGGCCCAGGCCCCAAAACAATCTCCTGTCGGCTCCTGGGCCATGTCGGCCGAGACCCATGGCGGTCTGTAAGGTCGTGGCTCGTGCAGCCGACGGAGTTATTGCCCCATCGTCCCCCGTTCCTCTTTGTCGATGAGGTGACCGCGTGCGAGCCGGGGGTGGGGGCGACGGGGTATTGGACCCCCTCTCCCGATGAGCCATTTTTTGCGGGCCACTTCCCCGGTCGGCCCACGCTGCCCGGGGTGTTGATGGTGGAGTCCCTCGCTCAGTTGGGCGCGTATGCGGCCCTTGCCGATGACCGGCTCAGAGGGAAGCTTCCGCTGTTTGGTGGGGTCAACAGTGCCCGCTTCCGCCGTCAGGTCCTACCCGGGGAGACTTTGGATCTGGAGATTTCTTTAAACCGCATGTCGGCGAGGGCGGGCAGGGGCCACGGGGTGGCGACGGTCGGAGGGGCAGCCGCATGTGAGGTTGACCTGTTTTTCGTCGTGGTGGACGCGTGATGCCTAAGAGGGCTGTGGGCATCCTGGGCGGTGCCACGTGCGTATAGCTACCTGGAATGTGAACTCGCTCGGGGTGCGCCTTGGTCACGTTGAGGAGTGGCTCTCCTATGCAAGCCCCGATGTCCTGTGCCTACAGGAGACCAAGCTGTCCGATGGCGCCTTCCCCCACGAGCGATTTGCCGCGCTTGGTTACGAATCTGCCCACAATGGGCCAGGACGTTGGAACGGGGTTGCGATCCTTTCCAAAGTCGGCCTCGATCAGGCCAGGTCCGACTTCTCCGAGCCGAGCCCAGAGCTTGCAGAAGGGCGATTCCTCATCGCTCGCTGTGGGCCGATGGACGTCGTTTCGGTCTACGTCCCCAATGGCCGGAGCCTCGAAAGCGAACACTACGAGATCAAGCTTGGGTGGCTGAGGGCGCTGGGTCGGGAGGTGGCGGCACAACGGGCCGCCGGTTCGGCTCCGTTGGCCGTCTGTGGCGACTTCAACGTTGCTCCGGAGGACAAAGATGTTTGGGACCCGGCCCAGTTGGTGGGCTCAACCCACGTGAGCGTTCCCGAGCGGGAGGCGCTGGAATCCATTGTGAGCCTGGGCATGGTCGATGCATTCCGCCAGTTGCACCCCGAGGACCGCCTCTACAGTTGGTGGGATTACAGGGCGGGCCGCTTCCACAAGCACGAGGGGATGCGGATAGACCTGGTGCTCTTGAGCACCGATGTGGCGGACAAAGCGGGGTTTGCCCTGATCGACCGCTTTGCCCGTCGTCAGAAACAGCCCTCCGACCATGCGCCGGTACTGGTCGACGTGGAACTGTAGGCGGCAGCCCTAGCGCATCTCGGAGCGCAGTTTGGCAAGACCGCTGCCCATTGCCTCCCGGAGTTGGGCATGGGTGTAGCCGCTTTCGTCCCGGATCTGCTTGATGGTGCGGACCGGTTCCCCGATCCCATACCTCGCCCTCACCACCAGGGCTTCAATTGGCGTGAGATGGTCGAGGATGTGATTGGATCGCTCATGCAGCGATACGACGTCGTCGTCAATGCCACCGTCGTCAGAATCGACGGTCGTGAACCACGAACCGTCCTGATCGGGGTAGGGCCATCCGTCTTCGCTGGGCATGAAGTCGCTTCTCATTACGCATTCTTCGCGCCCGGGGAGGCGTTCGTCAAGCGTCATGGTTCAGGTTGTCCCGCCCGTCCCGAGGATCTCCCGCCGGGTCCTGTTTGGCCGAGGCAGCATTGAGCTGCAAGCGGACTCGTTCCAGGTGGGCCATGGCCTCCAGGGGCGGGGTGGGGGCTTGTTCTACAGAAGCCAATGAGGGGTCTATCAGCCGGGAAAGCTTCCGGCGCCGGGCCGCCTTTTTCGCTCCCTCGGGCGATGCGATCCAGCTCCAGATCATCTGCATCCTGGCCCGCGTCATTGCCACATAGAGCAGGCGTCTCTCCTCCTCGGGGTCCGCGGCGCGGTTGCCCCCGAAGGGAACCATGTTGTCCTGGAGGCCGATCAAGAACACGCAGTTCCACTCCAGGCCCTTGGAACGGTGGAAGCTGAGCAGGCTCACCGCCTCCTGGCCGGATGCCGAATCCTCCCCGATCCAGGCCAAAAGTCCTGCGGGGCCCTCGTTGGGGGAAAGGTCCCGGTACTCACCGGCCAGGTATTCCAGGTTCGCCAACTCTACGGGGGAGGCGCCGCGACCAGCGGCGTCGGCCAACAGGTCGCCCACCCACCCCTGGCCGCCCTGGGTCTCCTGGGATGCCAGGGCCCATACGGCCTGGCCTCCGGCTCGCCCGATGCCCTCCCGTGCCCGCTCCCGCCTCCAGGGGACCTCTCCCGCAGACAGCGCTCTTGCCACTATGCCCAGCTGGGCGTTGGTGCGGGCCAGCACGGCCATCTCCCGCCAGGGATGCCCCTCGGCGTGCAGCCTGCGGAGCCGGAGTGCCAGCCAAGCCGCCTCGTGTTGCTCGCTTTGATGTGACTCCAGCTGCACGGTCCCCGAAAAGCTGCGCCGGGCGACGGGAACCGTGCGTGAGCCGGGTGGGGCAAGGGAAGCCGCCGCCCTTATCACCTCGGGAGCGGACCGCCAGTTGTCGGTGGCCTCGATGACGTGGCCTGCAGGAAGGGAGGAGGCGAAGCTTTCGAGCGCTTCGGGGTCCGAGCCGTTCCAGCCGTAGATGGCCTGGAGGGGATCACCGACGAGGCAGAGGTCGCTACCTTCTCCCAGCCATGCCCGCAGCAACCGCCACTGGGCGGGGTTCATGTCCTGGGCTTCGTCGACGAAGAGGTGGCGGTGCATCCAGCGCTGCGCTGCTGCAAAGGACGGATCTTGTTCGATGGCAGCGGCGGCCAGGATGACCAGGTCTCCCACGTCGACCACGTGGCGCCTGCGCTTTTCCTTCTCATACTCCGCATACCGCTGAGCCACGGCCGCAGGCGATATTGGCGGGGTCCTGACGGCCGCTCTTGCGGCCGCCTCGTAGTCTCTTGGGCCGACCAGGCGGGCCTTTGCCCATGCGATCTCGGCTGCCACGGCGGCCAGCAGCCCGCGGTCTGTCCCAGAGCTGCGATGGCTTGCCAGTAGCCGGGTCGGATCCCGGGCTATTGCGGGGCGGCGGGTCCCCCTGTCGTCCCAGTAGAGCCGGAGGCTCGAGAAGGCGGCCGAGTGGAACGTCGAGGTGTCGACCCGGTCCCTGATGCCGAGTTTGGCAACCCGGGAGCGCAGTTCCCCCGCTGCTTTCCTGGTGAAGGTGAGTGCCAGGATGTGATTTGCCGCCGCGGTCTGGGTGGCGGCCCGCCAGGCAATGCGCCGGGCGAGGATCGTTGTCTTGCCAGATCCGGCGGCGGCCAGGATGCAAAGCGGCTGGGCCTCGGAGATTACGGCCTCCCGCTGGCTCGGCGAGAGCCCTTCCAGCAGCCTTTCCGCCGAATGCCCGCCGGCCTGGATTGGCACCTGCATGGTGAGAACATAACGCGGGTATGCCGAGAGCCGGAGCACTGCGGCGCCAGCCCGCCAATCGTGGCGTGCAACGGCGGTTCGCTATGGTGACAAGTCTGTCTGGGATAAGGGAGGGTCATTGTCGAAGGCCGGGTTGGTGCGGCATTGCTGAGGTCCTTCGCCGGCGACGTCTTCGGCGTCCGTTTTGGAAATGGGGTTCCCTGGGCGGTGGCGCTGCACGGCTGGGGACGAGACCGCAGCGACTTTGAGGCATTGGCCGCCACCTCGGGCATCGACGTGGTGGCACTGGATCTCCCCGGCTTTGGGGCCTCCGGCCCGCCTGGGGTGCCTTGGGGCACACCTGAGTATGCCGAGGCCGTCCTTCCCGCCCTGGCGGAGCTGGCTGCCGCTGCGGGTGGGCCCCTGGTACTGCTCGGTCACTCCTTCGGTGGGCGGGTGTCACTGCACCTCGCCGTCGAGCATCCCGAGGTTGTCGGGGCGCTGGTCCTGACCGGTGTTCCGCTCCTGGCAAGAAGGGGCCCCAGGCCCAAATCCCCTCCCGCCTTCCGGTTGCTGCGGCGTGCCCACAGGCTCGGTTTGGTCGGGGACAAGGCAATGGAGCGCGCCCGGAGCAGGTATGGGTCTGCCGACTACCGCCGGGCCGAAGGGGTGATGCGCCCTACCTTCGTTCGGGTCGTGAACGAGAACTATGCCGAAGCACTGACAGCACTGCGCTGTCCCGTGGAGATGGTTTGGGGAGACAGAGACGATGCCGTTCCCCCAGATGTCGCAGAGCGGGCGGCGGCGATGGTCCAGGGCGCCAGGTTGGAGATCCTCGAAGGGATCGGACACATGGTGCCCCTGGAGGCACCAGATGCCCTGGCCAGGGCGTTGGAGCGGGCAAGGCTCCGCATGCAGGGCGAGGAGCGGCGGTGAACCTTCTCCCCGTTGGCGTCGTGTGCGCGGCGGCGGCATCCAGCGTGCCCGCCGGCCTTCGTTGGCTGCGGGTCGCACAGAGGGAGCATTACGAGTCTCGCTCCTGTGGACGCTTCGCTGTGCGGTGGTGGCTTTCCACCACACCGGGAAACCGGGTGCTGTCGGCAATAGGCGTTGGTGGTGTGCTTGGTTCTGCCCTGTGGCCTCCCGCTGCGCTGGCTACCGCTGCGGTGGTGGCGGCCGGGCCGATCGGGTTGGGCCTGGCGGGGCGGACCAAGCCTCTGGCCTGGACCCGCCGCCTGCGGGTGCTTGCCGGGATCTGGGCAGCCGAGCAGGTGGTTTGGTTCTCCCTGGCGGCGTGGGCCGGCACCGTGTTGGCTCCGGTGGGAGCCATTGCCGGGGCGGTCGGAGCGATTGGCGTCCCGTTGCTCATGGACCTGGCTCTGGGGCTTTCGAGCCCCATTGAGTCAAAGGCGGCCGCAGGGTGGGTGGACAAGGCCGCAGCCAAGCTCAAAAGGCTCTCCCCGCAGGTGGTCGGCATTACCGGCTCCTATGGCAAGACCACCACCAAGGGCTATGTGGCCCACTTGTGCGCGAAGAAGTATTCGGTGCTCGCCAGCCCCGCCAGCTTCAACAACGCCCTCGGCCTTGCGCGCACGGTCAATGAGCATCTGTTGGGCGGGACAGAGCTTTTGGTGGCGGAGATGGGCGCCTACCGCAGGGGGGAGATAGCGGCTCTTTGTGAGTGGATGAGGCCGACCATTGGCGTGGTGACCGCCCTGGGACCGGTGCATCTGGAGCGATTTGGCTCCGAAGAGGCCACCGCTCAGGCCAAATCGGAGCTGCCCAACTCGGCAGAGGTGGCGGTTGTGTCCCAGAGCCATCCTGCCCTGGTGAAGATGACCGAGTCTTTGGAGGCCACCGGCAAGCGGGTCTGGCGATGTTCAGACCGTCCCGACCCATCTGCCAGCGTCATTGCCATGCGTTCTGGCGACAGGCTCTTGATCGAGGCTCGGCCGCCAGTCGGGGCACCGCATCACCAAGAGGTGTTCAAAGCCGACCTGGAGTGCCCCTCGGGAGCTCCTTCGAACATTGCATGTGCGGTAGCAACGGCTTTGGAGCTTGGGGTCGATTGGGACCAGATCGTCTCTTTGATCCCCACCCTGCCGACCGCAGCTCACCGCTTGGAGCGCCAGGTTAGTCCCGCCGGGGTGGTGGTCTTGGATGACACCTACAACTCCAACCCCGCTGGTGCTCGCCTGGCACTGGCGGCACTGTCGGAGTCGGGGAGCCCCGATGGCCGCAAAGTGCTGGTCACGCCCGGGATGGTGGAGTTGGGACCTCGCCAGGCCGCAGAGAACGAGGCGCTTGGCCGCTACGCCGCTGGGGTGGCAACGCATCTCGTGATCGTGGGGCTCACCAACAAAAGGGCACTTGCACAGGGGGCCCGCCGAGCGACAGAGGAGGGTGCCAAGATGGAGGTCATCTTGGTCTCTAGCCGCCCCAAGGCCGTGGAGTGGGTGAGGGAGCACCTGGGCGAGGGGGATGCGGTCCTCTACGAGAACGACCTCCCAGATCATTTCCCCTAATGGGCCATGGGCGTTGATGGATCATCTGTGAAAACGGGTGGCTGGGCCCCGGATCGTTGGTAGCGGTGGACCGGCCTCGGCCATAGTGTCGGGGCTTGGCAGCGGCAATGCGGAATGCAGGGTGGAGTGGGAGGGTAGGTGGCGGTGGCAGCAGTAGGGGTTGCATTCGGAGGGCCTTCTCCCGAACACGACGTGAGCGTCCTGACCGGTCTTCAGGCGGCCCAGGCGTTGCAGCGTGCCGGACGGGAGGTGCACGCCCTTTACTGGACGCGCACAGGTGAGTGGTTCGAGGTCCCCCCGGGGGAGGAAGCCGCCAGCTTCGCCTCGGGGCTGCCCAAGGGGGCGGTGGAGCTTTCCCTGGTGGCCCTGCCGGGGGTGGGTTTTGCGGCCCGCGGTGGACGACTCGGACGCCCCAAGCCGATCAACCTCGAAGCGATCGTGGTCTGCATGCACGGAGGCCCGGGCGAGGACGGCACCCTGCAGGGAGCCTTCGACCTGGCCGGCCTCTCCTACTCCGGCCCTACCGCCGCAGGTGCCGCAGTGGGGATGGACAAGCTGGCCTTCGGGTCCCTGGCCGCCTCGGCAGGCCTGCCGGTGCTTCCTCGCTTCCTCCTCACCGAGGAGGCCAAGGCGGGATTCGACGGCCCCTACATCGTAAAGCCCCGCTTCGGGGGCTCCTCTATCGGCATCGAGGTGGTCGAGGATCTGCAGAGTGCCAAGGCGCTGGCGAGATCCAGCCGGCACCTCCGCCGGGGAGCGGTCGTGGAACCCTGGAGGAACGACCTGTTCGACCTGAACGTGGCGGTGCGGACCTGGCCCCAGGTGGAGCTTTCGGCCATCGAGAAACCCCTGCGCTCCTCCGGGGGGGCCAAGATCCTCTCCTATGCGGACAAATACGTAGGCGGCGAGGGGATGGTCTCCGCCCCACGGGAACTGCCGGCGGAGATCCCCCCTGCCACCGCGCAGCAGGTCTTGGAGATTGCCCGTTCCCTGGTGCCCCTCGCAGGGATCAGGGGGGTGGCTCGGGTGGACTTTTTGGCCGGAGAGTCCGGTGAGCTGTATCTGAACGAGTTGAACACCGTGCCGGGGTCTTTGGCCAAGTACCTGTGGGTGAAGCCCGCCCTCGACTTCGGCCAGTTGCTCGAGGACCTGTTGGCCGAGGCGGTGCGCAGCCCTGCGGTTCGGTATTCGACCGAGGGTGCCGACGGTTCTGCGCTTCGCAGCGCCGGCAGCATCGCTGCAAAGCTTGCCTGAAGGGCTGGCTTCCGTTGGTGTCCGCAGCACTCTACGATGAAGCCGTGTCGCGGCGAAGGAACCTCTACGACGACGAGGACATCGTGCTGAGCTCACGCGCACATCCCTTTTCGCTGCTCCCCTCGGTGCTTTTG
>JAKAOS010000122.1 GCA_021823165.1 Actinomycetes bacterium
AGTGCCACACAGGGGTACCCAGGTGCAATCCCACCCGACACGCTTGCGAGCCACGATTCTCCGGCAACGCTTGGCTCTAACTGTGGCGGAACTCCACCACGTCGCCGTCACACATCACGTAGTCCTTGCCCTCGATCCGGACTTTTCCAGCAGCACGCGCTGCGGGCAGGGATCCCATGGCCATCAGATCGTCGTAGGTCACGACCTCGGCCTTTATAAAACCCCGCTGGAAGTCGGAGTGGATGGTCCCCGCGGCCTCCGGCGCCGTCGCACCCTGGCGAATGGTCCAGGCACGCGCCTCCTTAGGGCCTGCGGTCAAGAAACTCTGCAGACCAAGCGTCGCAAACCCCACCCTCACCAGTTGATGCAGCCCCGGTTCCTCCTGGCCGTAGCCGGCCAGGAGTTCGGCGGCCTCCTCCGGTTCCAAAGCCGCAAGTTCCGCCTCGATTTGGGCGCAGAGAACCACCGACCGGGCGGGTAGCACGGACTGCTCGAGCTTTTCCCGCAGAGCTCTATCGCCGATGTGGCTTTCATCCACGTTGAAGAGGTAGATCATGGGCTTCGCGCTCAGAAGATGCAGGTCTCCGAGGGCGGAAAGCTCCACCTCACCAGCTGCGGCGGCGGCATACAGCGGCCGCCCGGAGTCGAGTACTTCCCGGGCAGCCTGGGTGGCCTTGAGGACAGGCTCCAGGTTCGGACGGACCCGAGCCTCTTTGACGAGACGAATGAGGCGGTTGTCGACCGTCTGGAGGTCGGCCAGCACCAACTCCGTGTTGACCGTGGAGATGTCGTCCAAGGGGTCCACCCGGCCCGAGACATGCACCACGTCGGGGTCCTCGAACACCCTCACCACCTGGCATATGGCGTTGGTCTCCCTGATGGCCGCAAGGAACTTGTTCCCGAGGCCCTCCCCCGTCGAAGCACCCGCGACAATCCCGGCGATGTCAACAAAGGTGACCGTGGAGGGAACTACCTTCTCGCTTTGGTAGAGCTCTGCAAGCCGACCCAGCCGCGCGTCGGGGACTCCAACAACCCCGACGTTTGGGTCAATGGTCGCAAATGGGTAGTTGGCCGCCAGTACTTCATTGCCGGTGACCGCGTTGAACAGTGTCGACTTGCCCACGTTAGGCAGCCCGACTATCCCGATCGAAAGTCCCAACTTCCTCCTTTGCCCCCTTAGATGCTAAAGGAGTGCCGGTCCGGATGGCTCGGGGAAATCAGGATCCCGTCTCGCCGACCCACACCGTCTTCAGGTTGCAGAACTCCTGGGGACCGACGGCGGCGAGTTCCCGGCCGAACCCGGAGGACTTGACGCCCCCGAATGGGAGCTGGGGATACGAAGCAGTCATCCCATTCACGAACACCGAACCCGCCCGCAGTTCCCCTATGAGGTACTCAGCCTCGGCTGGATCGGCGGTCCAGACGTTCGAACCGAGGCCGAAAGGGGTGGCGTTGGCCAAAGCCGCCGCCTGGTCGATGTCGTCGGCGCAATGGACCTGGGCTACCGGACCGAATACCTCCTCGGCAAACATCTTTGCCTCTTTTGTCACTCCCTCCAACACGGTGGGAGCGTAGAACCATCCCGGATCCAAAGGCCTTTTGCCACCCAAGAGCACCCTGGCACCCTTGGATACCGCGTCGGCGACGTAGTCCTCGACGTCCGCCAGCACCTGGGCGGTTGCAAGGGGGCCAACGTCGGTTCCGTCCTTCATGGGATCCCCGACCACAAGGGACTTCATCCTTGCCACAAAGCGCTCGGTAAAATCCGCCAGCACGTCTCGGTGGACAATAAAGCGCTTGGCGGCGATACAACTCTGCCCGTTGTTCTGGCAACGGGACGCGACCGCCACATCGGCCGCCCGGTCCAAGTCGGCCGATGCCATAACGATGAAAGGATCACTGCCGCCAAGTTCCAACACGGCCGGCTTTATGACCGCCCCGGCCACCGATGCGACCGCCGCACCCGCAGGAGTGCTTCCGGTAAGGGTCACGGCCGCCACCCTGGGATCCCTGAGTACTGCTTCGACCCTTTTCGAACCGATTAGCAAGACCTGGAAAACGCCTGGTGGGAAGCCCGCCTCTGCAAACGCGGCCTCCAATGCAAGAGCCGTGCGGGACACGTTGGACGCGTGTTTGACCAGACAGACATTGCCGGCCATCACGGCGGGTGCGGCGAACCTGATTACCTGCCACAGGGGGAAGTTCCACGGCATCACCGCCAGAACCGGGCCCAAGGGTTCCCAGCGCGTATAGGCCCTTCCCGCCCCGACCGCCGAGGCGTCTGTGGGAGTTTCCCTGAGCATGCTCTCGGCATTGGCTGCATAGAAACGCAGAGCACGGGCGCACTTGGCGACCTCGGCCTTTGCCTGGGAAAGCGGCTTTCCCATCTCATTGGTCATAGTCGCCGCCAAGTCGTCAGCCCGGGCTTCCAAGGTTGCCGCCAAAGATTCGGCCAGTCCCTGGCGGTCGGGGAACGGAGTTCTGCGATGCGACCTGAAAGCCGCTTCTGCTAGGGAAAGTCGGCGATCGACCTCCTCATCGCTGTGCTCGTCAAACCTCTCCACCAGCTCCCCGGTAGTGGGGTTATACGACTCCAAAGCCATGTCGTCCTCCCAGATCCAGGCCGTCGCCACCGCTACTGCACCGCGGCACCGGCATGTCTGTTGTTCCCCGATCCAGCCCCGGGCCGCCTAGAGCTTCGAAAGAGCTTCGAAGTCTGTTTGAGACAACTCCACAGATGCCGCCGCCATGTTCTCTTCCAGGTGCTCCAGGCTCGCAGTGCCGGGGATGGGGAGCATCACTGGGGAACGCCGGAGCAGCCAGGCCAGGGCGACCTGGGCCGGAGTGATGCCCGCTTGGCTTGCAATCTCACCCACGATGCCGCCGGGCTTGGCAAGGTCTCCAGTGGCAATGGGGAACCAGGGGATAAAGCCGATGCCCTCTGTCTCGCAGTGATCCAGGACACTCTCCCATTCCCGGTCAGACAGGTTGTAACGGTTCTGGACCGTCGCGACCCTCACGACCTTCCGGGCGGCTTCTATCTCCTCCACCCCTACCTCAGAAAGACCGATCTCTGCGATCTTTCCCTCACGTTGGAGATCGGCCAAGACCCCGAACTGCTCGTCGGCGGGAACCAGAGGGTCGATTCGATGAAGCTGGAAAAGCGCTATTTGCTCGACCCCCAGGCGGCGCAGGCTCATCTCGCATTCCTGTCGCAGGTACTCGGGGCGGCCAACGGGATGCCACTCGCCCGGCCCGGTCCGGACCAAACCTGCCTTTGTGGCAATAACGAGTCCGTTGGGATAAGGGTGGAGGGCCCTGTGAATCAACTCTTCAGAGACATAGGGTCCATAGGAGTCTGCGGTGTCGATGAAGTCCGTGCCCGCTTCGACGGCCCTGCGAAGCACTGCGACTGCATTCTCCTGGTCGGCTGGGTAACCCCAAACGCCCTGGCCGGTTATGCGCATAGCTCCGTATCCGAGGCGATGGACCTCGCCCGCCGCACCGAGGTTGAATACCCCACTTGCCTCTAAGGATCCGTTTTGCACTGGCATCTCGTCCTTTCCTGCGATTGAGTCTTTCCTGCGATTGAGTGGCCGGAGATCAAGGCCTCCGCGCCAAGATAGCTCTGGCTTGTGGCCGCTGCGCTTGGGCAAATCCGTCGCCACGATCTTTAGGGATTTTGATTCCCGGAGTTATCTGAACAGCGCCCTGTGTCCGGGCGCGACCAAAACACCGTAACTCTGCCCGAACCTGGCCGATGTGAAACCGGCGGTGAGCAGTGCGGGGGCGTATCAGTCAAACAGCACCTGCTCCCGGGCAAGCCTTGAGACCCCCGTCCCCTCGGCGACGGGGTCTCAGGCCGATCGCCTGACCGAATACGCATCGGCGAACTCGGCGGGATCTGGCTCGAGCCGCCTCAGGGCGACTGCGGGGCCCACCGGAGCCTGCATCTGATTGATCCGCCTCACCGACCGGATCATTTGCCACACGCCCACGGCCGCCAGCAGTGCAACCATCCCAAAGCCGGCGCTATAGGAGGAGAAGGTGCTGTAGCCGAGCGAATGGAGCCACGACAGCATCCACCCCACCCCCACCTCCGCGGCCACGCCGAACATGAAACCTGCCATGTTCACCAGACCCGTGGCAGTGCCGGCTCGTTCGTCGGGATTGGAGGTCCGCACCACATCGAAGCTGCCGACGGCGGCGGCGTTGGCGAAGCCAGCCAGCAACACCACGAGCGCCAGTACGGGCAGACCGAAGTACTGGGGGGCAACAGTCGCACAAATGACCCACAGCGCGGTGCTGGCTATTCCGGAGCCCACCAGGAACACCGGTCGCTTATCGGGGTGGCTGGATATGTAACGGCCAACCAGGGGATTGAGTATCAGCGCCGCCACCACAATTGCCCCAACCGCGCTACCGGCCTGCCCGGCGCTCAGGTGGATCACCTGGCGGAGATAGGGAACACCCCAGAGGCCGCTGAAGGCCACAAAGGTGCCCACCAGAACGAAGTGCGACCAAAAAGCAAGCCGTGTCCCTGGCTGGGCCCATGATTGGGCCATTGCCTGCAGCACCCGGGGCCTTTCCCCGGAATGCACCGGCGGTCGGGGCCCACTTGGCGTTTCCTTCAGCACCAGGAAAACCGCCATACCAAGGGCTACGGTCACAGCCGCGGCTGCGGCGTAGGCGCCCAGCCAACCAACGGCGCCCAGCAACATGGCGAAGGGGGTCGTCGCAAGGAACTGGCCAACCGCCCCGGCAACCGCGGTCAACGCCACGACTACTGCAAAACGAGGCCCCGCGAACCAACTCCGTGCCAACGTCAGGACATTTACGAACATAAATGCGTCGCCAATTCCTATGAGCGCCCGACCGACCAGGGCAACCCCCAAATCAGGAGCCACGGCGAAGAGGGACGAACCCAGCCCCATGAGCAGCAGCCCGCTGGCAAGCATCTTCCGGGGACCGAAGCGATCGGCACCCATGCCCGAGGGAACCTGCATGACAACGTAAAGAGCGAGTTCGATTGCCCCCAGGGAGGCGAGGCCGAAGGCGCCCATGTGGAGGTGTCTCTGGGCTGCAATCCCGGACACCGAGAGGCTCATGCGGTGAAACACGGCAACCAGGTAGCCACTGGCACCAAGGGCCCAGACGGCCCATGCCAGCATTCCCTCTTTGCCTTGGCGTTGCCGAACGATTGACATCGTGCCCTTCTGAACTGTGCTCTGGTGTATGCAACTTGTATCTATGTTGCACACATATCGTACACTGACGGTGACGCGCGGCCTGCATTGTGACCGTGGGATGGACCGGACCGCTTCGGTGGCATTCTTATGCTATTGATGGGTTCAAATCTGGTTTTCGGGGAGAATCGCTTGCGCGGCGGGATGACAGCTAGCGAGAAGGCTTACGGCTGGACCAAACGGAAGCTCCTGCATGGCTCCTTCGAGGAAGGCCAGCTGCTCAGCGAGGGGGAAGTGGCAGCAGAGCTTGGGATGTCGCGCACCCCGGTGCGGGAGGCCTTCCTGAGGCTCTCCGCCGAGGGCCTACTCCGCCTCTACCCCAAGCGGGGTGCCCTGGTCGTGCCGGTGTCGGCCCAGGAGATGTTCGACGCGTTGGAGGCCAGGATGACCGTCGAGCGCTTTGCCGCAGAAAAGGTGATCAGCACCAAGGCCCACGAACGAGCCGCAGCGGAAATGAACCAGCTGCTTTCCATGGCTCTGGAGCGGGTGCCAAATGCCAGCTCAGTGGAACTGAGCGATCTGGACAGAAGGTTTCACACCGTCTTGGTGGATGCAGCTGGGAATCAGATCGTCTCGGAGTGGTACCGCTCGCTCCGGGATCGGCTGTTACGCATAGCCTCGGTGATCTTCGAACGGGACCCCGATTTGCGTCCAGCGATCCTTGCCGAACACCGCCAGATGGTCGAGCATCTTTCCAGCGGTGACCTTGACGCCCTGGTGGGCTCGATAGAGGCTCACGTGCACGGCATCGAACTTCACTCCGGTGCCGGCGGCGGGGGGATTGCCGGGCGGGATCTCGGGGCGGCACAAAGGCGCCGCGCATAACCCAGGGCGCTCCAAAGGATCGGGCTAAGCCGGCCGGCATTGCCTGCCGATAGCTACGCAGTGAACCAAGTCCGCCAACTCTGGATGCCCCGCAGAGCTCCGGGGCGTCTCGCCCGATCCACCAAAAGGTTTGCCTCGCCGGTGCTCGTGGCCGCATGTGCCGCCTATGCAATCACACCGAGCTCAGCCGCCTGGGCCGCCGCGGGGACAACCCGCTCTGCTTTTGCCGCCGCCAGCAGCCAGGCTGGCTCAAGCCTTGCCCTTAGCGCCCAGGGGGCGACGGCAACCGGTCCAGTGTCGGCCCCCCTCGGCACATGGGATGCGCCGGGAATCACGGCTCCTCCTGTTGCACAGATGCCGCAGTGGCCGCCGGCACCGCCCGCGCAGCTCCCAGGAACTCCCCCGCCGCCAGCCGGCGCCATCTTCGCGCCGGCCAACCCAGGTGCATACCTCGGGCCGGCCAATAACCAGGCATCCCAGGACTCCTCTGCCCTGGTTGCGGCCCAAGCAGCTTCCGCGGCCCTGGCGAGCGCAATCTCCTCGGGGCAGGTCAAAGAACGCCAGCTCACCACCCAGCTTCAGATGGCCTCGGCCCAGGTGGCACAAGCCCAGCATCTGGTCGCGGTCTACGGCTCAGAGGTGGCGAATCTGAAGACGGCAATCTCCCTCTCGGACTCCGCATCGGGGAGCAGTCTCGGCAAGGGGTTGGAGGCTGTGGCCGTCCCGGGCAGCCCCGCAAACGCGCTGCAGGTTGCCCGGTTGGCTCTCCATGATGCCCTGGCCGCCGCCCGCGCACATCTCGCCGCATCCAAGACCCAACTCGTGGCGCTTACTCGCCAGGTGGCAGCCCTTCGAAACCAGCTCAACTCGAACCAACAGCAGCTTCAGGCCTACACTGGAGCTCAGAGCTACGCCGGGAGCGCGCTGCGGTGGGACTACCAGGCCAACCAGAGGGCCCAGGCATGGTTGGGACTACTCAACAGGGCTGCCCCCGATCCCAAGACAGGCATTCCCCGACTCCTCCTGGATGCCTACGTTGAAGCCGCTTCATACATGTCGAGCACCGATTCGACCTGC
>JAKAOS010000123.1 GCA_021823165.1 Actinomycetes bacterium
GATCTGGCTTTGTGCACTCCTTCGAGCAGCAGTGTGCACGAGCCAACCAAGAGGGCCGCGCCGCTCCGGATTGCCAGATCCTTCTTGCAGAGGTGCCCGACCCGCATCGCTTCGGCGTAGCCGAGGTCGGCCCTTCCGGAGAGGTGGTTCGTCTCGTCGAAAAGCCGCTCCATCCGCCTTCGAACCTCGCGCTTGTCGGTGTCTATCTCTTCAGGGCGTCGGTGCATGAGGCGGTGGCATCCATTGGTCCCTCGGATCGAGGGGAACTGGAGATAACCGACGCCATCCAGTGGCTGATCGACCACGGGCGGGCGGTCCGCAGCGAGGTTGTCCAGGGCTACTGGAAGGACCTTGGCCAGCGCGAGGCCCTCTTGGAGGGTAACCGTATGGTGCTGGAGGACATCGAGCCCTCGGTCAAAGGAGTCGTCGACCAGCAGTCGCGCCTCGAGGGGCGGGTGGTGGTCGAGGCCGGGGCGAAGGTCGTCCGATCCGTGGTGCGTGGGCCGGCGATCATAGGGGAGGGGACCGTAGTCGAGGACAGCTTCATCGGCCCATTCACCTCCATCTATCACACCTGTAAAATTCGCCGGTCCGAAATCGAGCATTCGATCGTGATGGCCGAGACTGTGATCGAGGATGCCGGTCGGCTCGTGGACTCCCTCATAGGCAAGAAGGTCACCGTCGGCCGCACTCCGGGGATGCCGCGGGCGCTCAGGCTCATGTTGGGCGACCAGTCGAAAGTCGAGTTGCCTTAGCCATGGGTGCCGGGGGCACCGGCCAGAGCGGAGGCGGGCCGTTCGCCAAGTGGTGGCGGGATGCCACCTTTGCATGGAAGGCGGCGGTTGGTTCGGTGCTGCCGTTATCGACCATCGCGGCCATGGCACTGGCGGTGGTCGTAGTGGCCAGGGCCGCCCGCTACGGCAGCCGCGAGATGCTCGACCTGGTCTCCCTGGGCGCCATCGCACTCGCCGTGGTGGGTGGGGTAGGCACCGCAGTGGTGGCGATCACATCGGCCCGGGGTTTCGCCAAGCGGGTGGGAGCACTCGAACTCGACGCCAACGCCCTGGCTCTCGGGGCGGAACTTGAGTCGATGCCGGTGGGCTCGGATGAGTTGGATCACCTGGGGATGGCCCTGCGGCGGGCGGGGGAGCTGCTGGCCGAGAGGGAAGCCGCTCTGGCCGCCATTTTTGCAGCCTCCCCCGATCCGATGATGATGCTGGGACAGGACGGCCAGGTGCTCTATGCCAGCAGGGCACTCTCCGTGCTCTGCGGCCAGGATCCCTCCGAGTGGGTCGGCACCTTGGTGTGGGACCACATTCATCCCGAGGACTCGGCGACCGTGGCGGTCACGGTAGGGGCCGTGGCCGGCGAGGTGCATGCAAGGGTTACGGTGCGGGCAAGGCTCCTGCACGCCCGGGGCGGTTGGGTCTTGGTGGAGATCCACGGCCAGGGCATGGCAGATGCCAAGCATTCCCGCCAGGGAGTCGTGGTGGTATTGCGTGATATCACCGAGCGAGTGAGGCTGGAGGAGGGCTGGGAGCAGGCACGTTTGGCCGCCGAAAGCGCAAACGAGGCCAAAAGCAACTTCCTGTCTCGCATGAGCCATGAGCTGCGCACTCCGCTCAATGCCATTTTGGGATTTTCCCAGCTTTTGCAGATGGAGGGCCTGGCTCCCAGCCAGTCATCCTCGGTCGATCAGATCATCAAAGCGGGCCGGCACCTGCTTGCTCTGGTAAACGAGATCCTCGACATCAGCCGCGTCGAGGCAGGCAACCTCGCGCTGGAGTTCGAGGCCGTCGAATGTTATGAAGCAGTGGCATTTGTGGTCGAAATGCTGCAGGCGGTGGCAGCGGAGGTGAATGCCGAGGTTTCGGTGGAGTCCCTCTCCTCGGCCCTATGGGTGCGGGCAGACCGCCGCAGGTTGGTGGAGATCCTGTTGAACCTGGTTGCCAACGCCATCAAATACGGCCGCCCGGGCGTGAGGGTATTGGTGAGGGCATATCCAGCCGAGGGCGACTGGGTCCACATCGATGTAATCGATGACGGCCCTGGCATCGCGCCGGAACGCCTGGAGGAGATCTTTTTGCCCTTCGAGAGGGCGGGCGCCGAGGCGAGCACGACCGAGGGGCATGGACTGGGCCTGCCGTTGTCGCAAAGGCTGGCCGAGGCAATGGGTGGGACCCTGGCGGTGAAAAGCCTCGTGGGAAAGGGATCCGTCTTCACTTTGGCCCTTGTGCGGTGCATGGCCCCGACCGAGGGGGGCATCTCGGCGAAAGCGTCGGGATCTCGGCATGCTTCGGAGCCCTCCGGCGGGCATGGCAAGGAGGGGAGGATGGATCGGCCCTCGAATGCAGAGGGCCTGAGCCCCACGGAGTGGGCAGAATGCCGCGGGACGGTGCTTTATGCGGCCGCGAACCCGATTGCCGTGGCCAATGTAGAGGCCGCCCTGGAGCGTCGCCCGGGGATCCGCCTACTCGTGGCCGGGCGTGCGGCCACGGCAATGGACCTGGCCCGCTCGCACCGACCCGACCTGGTTGTAATCGAATCCCATCTCCCCGATTCCAGCGGAGAGGAGCTTGCCAAACGCCTGCTGTCGGCTTCGTTGGCGGCGGAGGGATCCATGGTTGTGATAGGGGGCGCCCCTGGTCCCTTGGGGGAAGGCGAAGCTGGTCACCCGGGCCTCGCCAAGCCCATAGACCCAGAGCGCTTCGTGGATCTGGTGGACTCGGCAATGGGTTGTTTCAGGCGGGCCGCGCCGTGAGCAATCCCCGGGAGTCCGTATTGGTTGTGGAGGACGACTCCCTTTTACAGGTGCTTTTCACAAGGGTATTGGAGCTGGCCGGCTTTGCGGTCTCTGTGGCGGCCGACGGGGAAGTGGCTCTCGCCATGGTTGCAGGCGAGCGATTCTCGGTGGTGTTGATGGATGGCAACATCCCCAAGGTGAGCGGGATAGACGTCATCCGGCGCATGCGGGCCGAGCCATCCACTGCGGGCGTGCCGGTGATCATGGTGACCGGATCGGCCGATGCGTCAAAGCAGGCGGAGGGCATGGGTGCGGGGGCCAATGACTACCTGGTGAAGCCGGTTGATGTGGAGGAGTTGGTCCAGCGCGTAAAGGCCCAGTTGCGCTCCAGGGCGCCATGGCAGGCCGCGTTTTACTCCGCGCGAGAGGAGCGGCAAAGGCTGACCGATGACTTGGTGGCCCAGGGCGGTGAGGCGGCGCCGACCAACTCGGCACGAGCCATGTGCCGGGTCCTCTCCTCGCTGGAGGGGCTTCGTCGCGTCACCATCTACCACCTTCCTGCCCCCGGCATCGTGATCCCCCTGGCCGACGACGGCACCTGCCCACGTTCCACCGTGGTGGGGAGGCCGCTTCCCCCGCCGCTCGCGGCCCAGCTCGAGGCCCGTCTGGAAAAAAGCCCTCCCTTGTCGGTGCAGGTGGAACATACCGGTGGCTCCGAGGACATCCTGGTTTCTCTGGGCCCACCGGGCCGGCACTTCGGGGCCCTCCGGTTCGAGGTCGAGGCGGGCGGGCCCGCCGTGGTGGCGGCCCATATGCGGCGGGCGGCTGCTTTGGAGCTGGGCGCCGTGATCGGGGGGCTCCTCCAACCCGGCCTCGAGGCCTCCGACCAGCGAGCGGCGCTGGGCAGGGCGGTCCTCGAGCGCTTGCACGGTGGTGGGGTGTCAGTGTCTTTTCAACGGATCGTGGGGGTGCAAAGCGGCGAACCGGTTGGCTACGAGGGCTTATCGAGGCCGGCAGATGGCATGCCGATCGAGTCCTTTTTGGCCCAGTCGGCCATGGGTGGGGTGCTGGAGGAGGTGGAGTGCGATCTCGCAGGGCGTGTGGTCGCATCGGAAGCCGGGCTTGGCCTGCCGGGATGGATATCGGTCAACCTCTCGCCCTCGACGCTTGCATCGGCTTCCGTGCTCGACGTGCTGCACCAGGCGACCCGGCCGATAGTCATCGATCTGAGCGACAAGGCACTCGGTGGCGATCTTTCATCTGTTGGCGATCTTGTATCCGTTGGTGACCTGGCATCTCTTGGTGACATGGTGCGAGCGGCTGGGTTTGCCATTGCCCTGGACGACACGGGGGTCGGTTATTCAAGCATGCGCACCATATCGGAGTTGCGGCCGGAGTATGTGAAGCTGGACCGGGACTGGGTCTGGGGCCTGAACACCGACCCGGCCAGGAGGGCGATGGTGGGCGCAGTTGTCTCTTTTGCAAAAGGCGAGGGCTGCCACGTGATAGCCGAGGGGGTCGAGACACCGGGGGAACTCGAATCCCTGGCGGCCCTCGGTGTCGATTTTGCCCAGGGCCATCTCTTTGGCCCCGAAGAGACGCTCAGCCCCGAGCCATAGAGGCATTAGGGTTGGGGCGATGCGGCTACTTGTCACCGGCGGAGCCGGTTTCATCGGGTCCAACTTCGTCAGGTACTGGTGCAACGAGCACCCCGAGGACCACGTGGTCGTCTATGACGCTCTGACTTACGCCGGTGAGCGCTCCTCGCTCGCCGCCGTCGAGGACCGGATCACCTTTGTGCACGCGGACATCTGTGACCAGGACACCGCCGAGGAGACAATGGCGGCACAGGGCATAGATACGGTCGTGCACTTTGCGGCCGAAAGCCACAACAGCCTGGCAGTGGTGGACCCGGCCCGCTTTTTCCGGACCAACGTGCTGGGCACCCAGAGCCTCCTGGAAGCGGCCCGAAGGGCTTCGGTAGGCAGATTCCACCACGTATCGACGTGCGAGGTCTATGGGGATCTGGACCTGGACTCGGAGGAGGCCTTCACCGAGGACTCCCCCTACCGCCCCAGGACCCCCTACAACGCGTCGAAGGCGGGGGCCGACCACGCAGTCCGCTCATACTGGGAGACCTTTGGCCTGCCGGTCACCATCACCAACTGCTCGAACAACTACGGCCCCTTCCAGTTCCCCGAAAAGGTGATCCCGGTTTTTGTGACCCGGGCCATGGAGGACCGTCCCCTCCCGCTTTATGCCTCCACCCAGAACCGTAGGGAGTGGCTGCATGTGGAGGACCACTGCAGGGCCATCGATATGGTCCTGTCCAACGGCGAACTCGGCCAGACCTACCACGTGGGCAGTGGGACCGAGGCCAGCATCGAACAGATTGCCGACATGGTCCTCGAGGCCCTTGGGAAGCCATCCAGTTTGAAAAAGATCGTCGCAGACCGCCCGGGGCACGACCGCCGTTACCTGCTGGACTCCTCCAGGTTGCGTAGCCGGCTCGGCTGGGCGCCGCGCATCTCCTTCGAAAAGGGCCTGGCGGAAACCGTGCGGTGGTATGCGGAGAACCCGCAGTGGTGGGAGCCGCTTTTGTCCCGTGCTCCGGTGCAGGAGGAGGCATGGTCCGCCGGAGCGGCGGGGAAGTGACGCTGCTGCAACCCAGGCCATGACGAGATTCTTGGTCACCGGGGCCGGCGGCCAGTTGGGCCAGGAGTTTGTGGCGCTCTTGGAAGGCTCGCGCCACGAGGTAATAGCGGCCTCCAAAGACGATCTGGATGTCTCCGACCGCGATCAGGTGTTTGCCGCCATCAAAGGCCTTTCGCCCGACGTCGTGATCCACGCAGCCGCCTGGACCGCCGTCGACATGTGTGAGTCCGATCCGCAGAGGGCGTTTGCAACGAACTCCTTTGGCACCCGCAACATTGCCGAGGCGTCCCGCCAAAGCCATGCACATGTCGTCTATATCTCCTCGGACTACGTATTCGACGGTGCGGCGGGGCGGCCCTATGTGGAGTGGGACCTCCCCAACCCCATCTCGGTCTACGGGCGTTCCAAGCTGGGAGGGGAACTGGAGATGTCCCCCTCGGACACCATCGTGCGCACCTCTTGGGTATGTGGTCGCCACGGGGCGAACTTCGTTTCGACCATGCTCCGCCTGGCGGCCTCAGATGCTCAGGTGCCGGTGGTGGATGACCAGTTCGGTTCGCCCACCTTCACGGCCGACCTGGCTCAGATGATCTGGCGCCTGGCGCTCGACCGCCGGGGAGGGATCTGGCACGTGACCAACCAGGGAGAGACCTCCTGGTTCGGCTTCGCCCGGGCGGTCTTCGAGGCGGCCGGTGCCGATCCCGATCGGGTCCGCCCCATTCCAACCTCCGAACTCTCCCCGGCCCGACCGGCTCCCCGTCCCATCCGCTCGACGCTTGCCAATACAGCCCTCCAAGCCGCCGGAGAACGACTGGCTCCGGCGTGGGAGGAGTCGCTTGCGAAGCTCGTCGCCGAGTTGGCTGGTTGATGGCGGGGTCGTTTGACCACCGGTTGGCCGCGGTCATCGTCGACTACGACAGCGGTGAAGCCCTCCGTCAGTGTGTAGCCAGTTGCCTGGATGAGGGCATCGAAGAGATTGTGGTGGTGGACAACTCCCCCAGAGCCTCCGCCACCGTTTCGCTGGGGGACCTCGTCTCTTATGTAACGGTGCTCTGGAGTGGTCGCAACCTGGGATATGGAGCCGGGGTCAACCTTGGTGCCAGCCAGGTCAGCTCGGAGTACTTGTTGTGTGCCAACGCGGACGTGGCTTTGCACCGCGGAGCGGCCAAAGCCCTATTGGATGTGCTCGATTCCGATCCCAGCACGGCCATCGTGGGGCCGGTGATCCTGGACGAACATGGCGAGATCTATCCCTCCGCACGCCGTTTTCCCGGGATCGGCCAGGCCATTGGGCATGCCTTTGTGGGCCTGGTTTGGCCCTCCAACCCATGGACCGCCGCCTACACCATGGCGGACTGGGATCATTCGAAGCCGGCCAGGGTGGACTGGGTATCGGGAGCGTGTTTCATGGCCCGCACCGACGCCTGGGAGTCCCTTGGAGGCTTCGACGAGTCCTATTTCATGTATGCCGAGGACGTGGATCTTTGTTGGCGGGCGGCCCGGGCCGGTTGGTCGGTGCGATATGAACCCTCCGGCACGGCGACCCATATCCAGGGCCTGTCCACCAGGTCGCACCCCTGGCGGATGTCGGCGGCCCATCACCGCTCGCTCTTCCGTTTTGCCGCCCGAAGCACCGAGGGTCCCGCCCGGC
>JAKAOS010000124.1 GCA_021823165.1 Actinomycetes bacterium
CCACCCCTCCTACGGTGAGGCAAAGGTCGTCTGCTCCTGTGGCAACACCTTCCTCACCCGGTCCACCAAGCCAGAGCTGCACGTCGAGTTGTGCAGCGAGTGCCACCCCTTCTACACCGGCAAGCAGAAGCTGGTGGACACCGGGGGCCGCGTCGAGCGCTTCCAGCGTCGTTACGGCAAGAGCGCCCAGCGGGTCCGCTAGCAATAATCAGTCGGTGACCTCTGCGGAGCCATCTCCTTCGGCCCTGGGGGCCGACAGGCGGGCCTCTTTGGCTGCGGCGAAGTTGGGGGCGCTGGTGCGTTCGCGTTGGGGCGAGGCAGCCGGGGGCGTTGTTCCCCGTCCCTTTCAGGGTGGCATGGTCATGTCCAACCAAGAGCGCTGCTGGATTTACCTCGATCCTCCGGCGCATGAGAACTTCGGCGCGGCGATGGCTGTTGGGTTGAATGCCGAACGAGGCCTGCCAAGTCGTGATACGCAGGCTTTCGAGTTGCATGTCATCTCCGAAGGCGGCATGGCTCGCGCTTTGGAGATGGCCTCCCTCTTCTCGGTGCCCCCTTTCGTCTGGTCGGTTCGGGGCAGGGAACTGGAGCCCGGCGAGCCAGGCGGTAGTAAGGACGCGGGCGGCAAATGGGAGGCCATTGCCATCTCGGAGGAGACCGAGGAGGTGATCACCCAGGCGATCTCGGAAACGGGTGCCGTCGTCTGTCACAGGGACGGCACGCTGGTAGCCGAGGTCCTCGGCCTGGAGGTGGCCCGGGTGGTCCAGGACGGGAACGACACCCCCCCCTACCTTGCGATAGGTGTCGGAAAGCATGATCGTTCCGCTCGCCAGGAGCTTCATGGGGGACCGCCCCCGATGTCGGCGCTTTTTGAGGTGGTAAAGACGATCGCCAGGCACCGGCGGGCCAACGTGGCTTCTCACCCCGCCAATCAGCTCTGTTTGGAACGCTGGCTGCGTGCCGTTGTGGTGGAGCATCCAGAGATGGTGGGAGAGCGGTCCCTGCGGCCAGTCGAGCATCCGTTGCTCCCCGTCCGGCTGGGGGAGCGATGCCCGGCCCTGGCAATGGCCGAGGGGCCTGTGCTTTATGCATTCTCCGTCGGCGTGGATGTCGAGGCCCCCATTAGGGCGGCTTTGGCGGCAAAAGAGGTCGACTCAAAGGCGCAGCTGGTCTTTGTCCTCCCCGAGGGGGACGACGTCCCGGTGCTCAAAGAGAGCGTGGCCCGCCTCCGGGGTCCTGTGGAACTGCGCCAGCTGAAGCGTTCCTGGAGGGAACTGAGCCCGGCCGTGGCGATGGGCGCACCCAGGTGAGCGAATCGAACGGCGGTGGCGGCCAGGGGGCCTTTCGCGTTGGGGGACTCAAAGCCGAGTACGAGGAACTGGTCGGCCAACTCATGGATCCGGCGATTCACTCCGACCGATCACGCCTTCGCAAGGTCTCTCGCCGGCACAAGCAACTAGAGGAGATCTTTGCTGCGGCGGGCGAACTGGATCGTGCGGCAGACGACCTGGAAGCTGCCGAGGAGTTGATGGCCGATCTGGAGGATTCCGAGCGGGAGATCATGGGTGCGGAGCTGTCGTCGGCCCGCGAGCGAGCCAGGGTGGCCCTTGAGCGCTTGGAGGAACTTCTCTTGCCTCCCGACCCCAACGACGGGAGGGATGTCATCGTCGAGATCCGGGGTGCAGAGGGCGGTGAGGAGGCGAACCTGTTTGCCAAGGATCTCTTCGGCATGTACACGAGGTTTGCTGAACGGCTGGGTTGGAAGGTTGAGTTACTGGAGGCAACCGCTTCGGAGATGGGCGGCTACGACGAGGTCGCCTTTGTGTTGCGCGGTGAAGGCGTCTGGCGGCGGATGAAACATGAGGCCGGCACCCATCGGGTGCAGAGAGTGCCGGTGACCGAGTCCCAGGGGAGGGTGCATACCTCTTCTGCGACCGTGGTGGTGCTCCCAGAAGCCGACGAGGTCGAGGTGAACATAGACCCCTCGGAGTTGAAGATCGACGTCTACCGCGCCACCGGCCCAGGTGGCCAATCGGTCAACACCACCGACTCTGCGGTGCGGATTACCCACCTTCCAACCGGCACCGTGGTAGCCATGCAGGACGAGAAGAGCCAGCTTCAGAACAAGGCCAAGGCGCTTGCGGTGCTGCGTGCACGGCTGTTGGCGGCGGAGCAGGAGCGGCAGGCGGCCGAGGCTTCCGCTGCCCGCCGTGCCCAGGTTGGCGGTGGTGGGCGGTCGGAGAAGATCCGTACCTACAACTTCAAAGAGAACAGGGTCACCGACCACCGGGTGAAAGTTACCCTGCACAAGCTGGACAGGATTTTGGGAGGAGAGCTGGAGGAGCTTTCCGACGCTTTGCTGGCTGCCGAACGAGCCGCTGAACTCCAACAGGCAAGGTGAGTGGGGCTCCGGAATGCCTGACTCGCGGGCCGCTTAGCTGGAGACAGGCCCTCGCCTGTGCCCAGGAGGCCCTCGAGCGCTCCCTCGGCGGGGCCAGGCGCCACGAGGCGATCTGGCTGGCCCGGGCCAGCGCGGAGCGGGACTCAGCGGCTTGGTGGACCGGCATCGACGACGTTGCCGACCCCGAGCGGCTCCAGAAGCTTGCATCGGTGCTTGCCCGCCGCTGCTCGGGTGAGCCCCTTAGTTATGTCTTGGGCCGGAGTTCCTTTTGTGGCTTGGAACTCAAAGTTGGCCCCGGTGTGCTTGTGCCAAGGCCCGAGACCGAGGTTGTGGTGGAGGAGGTCCTGGCTCAGCTGGCGACCCTGGGCCGCCCGGCGGCTCCGCTTTTGGTGGCGGATCTTGGCACTGGGTCGGGAGCCATGGCTCTGGCCGTTGCCGCGGCCGAGGTGCGAGCAAAGGTATGGGCCGTTGAACGCTCCGAGCAGGCACGTCGGTGGGCATCCCGCAACATCCGAGCCCAGGATTCCCTGGCGGATCGGGTTACGTTGCTGGCGGGGTCCTGGTTCGGTGGCCTGCCCGAGTTCCTCCGGGGGCGGTTGGATCTTGTCATGTCGAATCCGCCTTATGTGTCGGCTGCAGAGATGGAGTGCCTCGGAGCGGAGGTGGCCGACTGGGAGCCCCATGAAGCCCTAGCTGGCGGCGTGTCGGGCCTGGAGCCGTTGGAGGCGATAGTGGCTGAGTGCCCGTCGTGGCTTGCCCGGCCGGGAGTCTTGGTTGTAGAGGTTGCAGATTCACGGGGTCGGGAAAGCCAGGCGCTGGCGGTCGAGGCGGGGGCTTCGGAAGCCCATATCGCGTGCGACCTGGCGGGTCGCCAGAGAGTGCTCGTGGCAAGATGGAATCCCTGACGCCTTCGGATACCAACAAGAGGGGGCCTCGGGTGCCGGCCGCACTGATTGCAATGGACGAAGAGGGTACCTGGGTGCAGGAGGCTGCGCGCGTCTTGGGTAATGGTGGCCTCGTCGCCCTGCCTACCGACACCGTCTATGGCGTCGCCGCCGCCCTTTCCAACCCGACCGGGCCGGCACAGATTTTCGAGGCAAAACGGCGCCCTGGCCAGACCGCCCTCGCCGTGCTCGTATCCGACACGGGCCAGGCAGCTTTGCTTGCCGAGGGGCTTGATGGCCCGCTGGGGGTGCTGGCGAGGCGCTTTTGGCCGGGTCCGCTGACCATCGTGTTTTCACGCAGGGTTGGATTGGGGGTGAGCCTGGGTGGGGACGAATCGACCGTGGGGCTGCGCTGTCCCGCGCAGGATGCGTTGCGCCAGCTCTGTGATGAGGTGGGGCCGCTCATTACCACCAGTGCCAACATCCACGGCCATCCCCCCGCCCATAGCGCAGCCGAGGCGATCCAGAGCCTTGACGGCTACGTGTCTTTGGTCATAGACGGCGGTATCCGCGACGGAGCGCCCTCCACCGTTGTTACATGGAGCGGACATTCCCTGGCAGTCTTGCGTGAAGGACCGTTGAATCCAAAGCTGCTGCACGATGCCATCCACGAAGGCTCCCAGTGACTCGTCTAGCCTGGCCGGGTTGGCCGTCCCCCGGGCCCGGGTCCCGGCAAAGTCGGAAAGGTGGTGCCCGGTGAGTCTTTGCCAAGATGACACTCATTGGCCTTCCTGGCCCGCCTGCTGTGCCACGAGCCGGGCAGAACTTAGCTGTGGCGGGACTTGCCAGTGAGCCACAGCGCGCTCCTGGTGGGCCTTGGTCTGCTATCCGCCCTCATCACCTATGGGGCCACCTTTGTGGTGCGGAGGGTGGCCCTGGCCAAAGGTGCAGTGGTGGTCCCAGACGCCCGGAAGGTGCACGATCGGCCGACCCCCACCCTCGGCGGGGCGGCAATGCTGCTGGCCTTTTTGATCTCGATGACCCTCGCTTGGCGAATTCCCCAGTTGCACGGCATCTTCGCCAACTCCTCGGGGCCACTTGGCGTAATGCTGGCGGCGGTATTGATATTTGCGGTGGGGATGGTGGACGACCTGCGAGAGGTGTCCCCTCCGGCAAAGGTGGCGGGACAGGTCCTGGCGGCTACCGTCCTTTACTACGCAGGGGACACCATGTATTCGGTGAAAATACCCCTTGTTAACCAGATCTTTGTCCTATCGCCGTCCGTCACCCCGCTGTTGACCGCGCTTTGGGTGGTGGGGATAGCAAATGCCATCAATCTTATAGATGGGCTGGACGGTCTAGCGGCTGGAATTGTAGCTATAGCAGCAGGCTCATTTGCACTCTATAGCGTTATGTTGCAGCATCTTGGCCTGTTGTCTGCTGATTCCATGGGTCCTTTGGTCGCAGCCATCACCGCCGGGGCCTGTATAGGGTTTCTGCCCCACAACTTTCATCCGGCAAAGATTTTTATGGGAGATGCCGGCGCCCTTACCCTGGGGCTGTTGATGGCGGCCTCCACATCCGTTGTCGGGGGCAGGACCCCAGACGTCAGCGGTCACACCTACTTTTTCTTTGTGCCGCTTGTCATTCCCCTTTTCATCCTGGGCGTTCCAATGACAGACACGTTCTTGGCGGTAGTCCGCAGGACCGCACGCCGTTCGGGAGTGGCGACGGCGGACAAGGCACATCTCCATCACCGGCTCATGCAGATGGGCCATGGCCATCGCCGTTCGGTCCTAATACTCTGGGCTTGGACGGCAATTCTTTCTGGCTTTGTGCTGTATCCGCTGGTGTTCAGCCACGGAAATGGGCTCGTTCCGGCGTTGGTGATGGCGGCGGGGATCTCCCTCTACACGGCATTTTGGCCACGCCGTCACCACGGACGGCACGGGCGCGGGCTTCATTCACGGAAAAGCGTTGCGCACCCTGGTAGTGGGGGCGCCAGCGAAGCCCGGGACCGGCTGGCTTCGGCCAGGAGCCAGGCGGATGCGACGCCGGCCAAACGCTGAGGCCCTATCGATAAAAGCCGACCCCCACCGCTAAAAGTGGCGTCGGCCACGAGGCTGGCCCTTTATCCCCTCCGCCTCTGCTCAGCACCCATGCCGTTCCGATCACCGGATCTGGCCGTTCCGATCGCTGCTTTGGTCGTGGCAACCATCGCAGCAGGCCTGGGCACGGCATCGAAGGTCTTCGGGGGTCCTGTGGCCCAGGTGGAGTCTTTCCCTATGGCTGGCAGGCCCCGGCAATCTGGAAAGAACCTCGACTGATGCCGTCGCTTGGCCCTTAGCCCCCGATGGGGGTGACCTGGGATCCCGAAGGGCAGGCAGTGGGATCCCAGGGGGCCAGCGCGCTGTGCGGTGGTGTGCTGTTCACGGCGAGATTGGATGCAAAGGAAGGGGGTTGGGGGGCCCCGCCCGAAGCGCTCGTTGGCGTGTTGACCGAGAGGAGATTCCCGGTGACCACCTGAAGATCGGTTCCTTTGGGCAGCTTCGCCTCGCCCATGACGACGTTGCCCGTCAGCTTGGCCTGCAGGGCCTTGGCGTCATTTAGGTGTCCCGGTGAGTAGTAGATGACGGTCTCGGCAAAGCTCGCCGTGTTGGGGCCGTTGCCGGTTCCGGTGACCGACATGCCAAGGGATTGCAGTTGAGATGCCACATCGGCGGCCTGGTGATAGATGCCGCTCCCATTCAGGACCTGGACCGTCACGCCCTTGGGCAAAGACGGCGCATGGGTGCCAAGCACGCTGTTGAACAGTTTGGCGTCCTGGGGCTGTTCTGGGTAGACGACCTGGCCCTGGTCGTAGTTGTTGAAGTAGAGGGACTGGTTGTCCACGTAAACAGGAAGGGTGTTGGATGGGATCTGGGCCGGGTTGATCGAGGAGAAGGCCAAGCCAAGGCCCAGTATGTGGTTGTAGGAGAGTTTGGAGTCGACCTTGAGGTCGGGGACTATGGCGGTTAGGACCGAGTTGATTTTGAGGGGATTGACCCCCTTGGCCTTCACCGTTGCTGCGAGCACCCGGAGGAACTCGTGGTCTCGCTTGATACGGGAGAGATCCCCCATGCCGTCGTAGTTCCACTGGCCGTTGGCGAAGTAGTAGAGGTGACGGGCACGCACGACCGACAGAGCCTGAAAGCCGTTCAGGTGGTGGCAACCAGCGGTGGGCACGTTGAGACCTGAGTACTGGTCCTTGACGGGGTTGGGGAAGTACATGTTCAACCCGCCGAGCTGGTTCACGACAGTCTGAAAG
>JAKAOS010000013.1 GCA_021823165.1 Actinomycetes bacterium
CGATCTCATCGCCTCCCCGACCTTGCCTCCCCGACCTTGTGGGGAGGCAATGTCGGTGCCGTCGTCCTATGCCGTCAGTCTCTCGAAGGACTTATCGGTGATGTTGGCCAGATGATCCTCAGACCCCAGGGTGGAGCACCACCTTGGTCCATCCGTCCTCCCGCCGGTCGAAGCGCTCGTAGGCTTCGGGGGCCTCGGACAGGTCCATCTCGTGGGAGATGATGAAGGACGGCTTGGCTCTCTCAGCCACGATCAGGTCCCTCAGCTGGCGGTTGTAGCGGGCCACAGGAGCCTGCCCCGTGCCTATCCGAAGACCCTTGGAAAAAGCCGTGCCGAAGTCGAAGCCGATCCGGCCGTGCCGGGCCTGCTCGGTGCCAGCGCCGGGATCCTCGGGCACATAGACGCCCAGGACACCAATGGCACCCGTGGGACGGACCACCTGAACCAGGTTGTCCAGCACCAGTTCGGGATGCTCCTGGCCGGAGGAGTCGTGAGCCTGATAGCCAACCGCTTCTATTCCACAGTCAACCCCACGGCCTTTGGTGGAGGAGACAATGGCTTCAACGGGATCGGCGACCGAGATGTCCACCGGAATCGCCCCGGCACTCTTGGCAAGCCTCAGCCGATCCGGCTCCTTGTCCGCCACGAACACCCTGCTGGCACCCTGGAGCATCGCCCCGTAGGCGGCGAGTAGGCCGACGGGGCCCGCACCGAAGACCGCCACATCGTCCCCGGGGGAAACACCCGCCATGGCACAGCCGTGCCAGGCCGTGGGGAAGATGTCCGAAAGCAGGGCAAAGTCCGCCTCGAAGTCCCTGCCTGCGGGCAGGTGCAAAAGATTGAAGTCGGCAAAGGGAACCCTCAGGTACTCGGCCTGGCCCCCGTCATAGGGGCCCATCTCTGCATAGCCATAGGCCGCTCCCTGCACCCCGGCTCCGGGGTTGGTCCGCAGGCAGAATGAACTCCATCCCGCAACGCAGTTGCGGCAGGTTCCGCATGAGACGTTGAACGGCACCGACACCCGGTCCCCTATCCCTATGCGCTCCACTGCGGAGCCTGTCTCCTCGACGATTCCCATCACCTCGTGGCCAAGAATCTTTCCCCGTTCAACCGAGGTCCGGCCCTCAAACATGTGCAGATCCGAACCGCAGATGTTGGTGGTAGTCACGCGGACTATGGCATCTCTGGGATCTTGGACCCGGGGCTCTGGGACCTCCTCGACGGCCACGTTGCGCTCAGATCGGTAGACGACTGCCTTCATAGGCACCTCCTCATGAGTCTGGAAGCGTGACGCGAAGGACCTTCCCGATCCAGCCATATGCGAACCATCCGGCTGGCCACAGGCCCGGGGCTACAGCCCGGCAGCGCAGATGAGGACTATCGGCGGTGGCGGTCGGAGAACACCCAGGATGCCAGGCCGGACAAAGAGGCCACGGAGAGCACCGAGGGCCAGGCCCCAATCCGCTTGGCCAGGGGATGGGAGCCCCCGAAACCGGCGAGGTAGAGGGCGGTGAGCAACAGCGCGGTGACCGGCCCACTCTGGCGCCACCAACGCCGGGCACACCACAGCCCGCCGACAGCCAGCACTGCGCCACCCAGCGGCCTCACCTTGGTCACCCTGGCCACGACGTAGCCGCCTATAAGCGAGGAACCTGCAACCGTTGACGTCGGGATCTTGGCCACACCCCGACGCTAGCCGCAACGGGGCCGTGGGGTGGCGGTCTCCTAGGCGAGTCGGTCCACAAAGGCCTCCAACTGGCGGAGGTTGCGGCATTCAAACATCTTGTCGCAGTAGGGGGCGTAGACGGAGACCAGAGAGTCCCCGCTGCCCCAGTAGTTGGCGGGCTCGGGATTGAGCCACAACAGCCGGCCTGCGGCATTGGAGACGGCCCGGAGCGCCCCGGCGCGGGGGGAGTGGTAGTTGCCACGGGCGTCGCCCAGGACTACCACCGTCGAACGCCTCCCGATCTCGGGACCCCATCGGTGCCAGAAGGCTTCGAAGACCGATCCGTAGTCCGAATGGCCTGCGGGCCCCACGACCCTGGCATCGGCGCCCACGGCGCCAATGGCGTCCTCGAAGGGCATGTTTGTTGCCAAGATGTGGCTGACCTCGTCTATCAGGTCCACGAACACAAATGCCCTGGTCTTGGAGAACTGCGAGCTCAGGGCATACAGGAGCTGCAGGGTGAACCGGGCGAATCCCGACACCGAGCCCGAGACGTCGGCCAGCACCCACAGCTCCGGCTTGACCGCCCGGCGGCTGCGGAAACGGGCGTCTATGGGCACCCCGCCGTAGGCCAAAGAGCGCCGCAGGGTCGCCCTTATGTCAAGGCTTCCCCTGTGGCGGTGGCGCTTGTGGGCAAGGCGGGAAGCCAGGCGCGTAGAAAGCGGCACCAGGACCGAGCGCAGCTCGTCCAGTTCTCCCCAACTGGCCCGGGACAAATCCACGTCCTTGGGAAGCCGCCTGCGCAACTGGGCGGCGGCATGCTCGGGGCCCCGTTCGGCGACCATCCTTCTCAACAGCTCGGATTCCAGGGCGGCCTCGAGTTCCTCGGCACGCAGGTCTCGCCGGAGTCGGCGCAGATTCACTATCGCCTCGGGGTCCCCTCCCTCCGTATTCTGCGCCGAGGCCATCAGTTCTTCCAACACGCCCCCGGTGCGCGCCGCATGCATCGTGCGATAGAGGTAGTAGGAGACGCCTACGGGCCGTTGGGCGTCGAAACCCGCATACTGCTCCACAAGGGAACTTGCCAGCGATGCCATGTCAAGATCCCCGCCACCACCCGGGCCCGAAGCCTCGTCCGCCTGGGTGTCGATCCCCCGCACCGGTGGCGCAAGGGGGAAGTAGGCCTCAAAGAGCGAGTCAAAGACTGGGCGCGCCCAATGATCCTTTATCAAAGTGGCGCCGAGCGCGCTTCTCAGGCCCTCCCTCCGCTCCAGCCCCATCGCCTCGGTCCCCGCCAGGGCATCGAGATGCTCCCCGATGGAGATCTCTATGCCGACCTCCCTGAGCGCGGCTACAAAACGCTCCAGGCGGCCAAAGAAGTCACCTTGGCCGGTCCGCATCCTGGGGCACCTTCTCCCGTCCGGAGATGGCAACGGCCGCCGCCGCGATATCAGACTTGTGCTTGAGCACCACCGGCAGGGTTTGCAACACCGCCGAGGTGGCAGCCTCCTCCGCGCCCATCAGCTGCAACGCCCTGGCCCAGTCCAGGGTCTCTGATATCGAAGGGTGCTTCTTCATTGGCATCGTGCGCAGCATCGAGACGATTTCCACCACCTGGCTGGCCAGGCGTTCGCCGATTCCGGGCACCTTGGAAAAGACGATCTCCCGCTCTCTGGCGGGCTCTGGGTAGTCGATGTAGCAGTAGAGGCAGCGGCGCTTCAAGGCCTCGGACAGTTCCCTGGTGCCATTGGAGGTCAAAAACACCAAGGGCACCTGGGTGGCGTGCAGCGTCCCCATCTCGGGTATCGAGACCTGGTAGTCCGAGAGGACCTCCAAAAGCAGCGCCTCGGTCTCCACCTCGAGGCGGTCCACCTCGTCGATCAGGAGCACGACGGGGTCGGCGGCCCGGATCGCCTCCAGCAACGGGCGTGCCAACAGGAACTCTTCGGAGAACAGGTCGGCCTCCAACTCCGCCCAGGAGCCCGCCTTGGATCCCGCTCCCTCCAGGGCGGACTGAGCCTGCAGCCGGAGAAGTTGCTTGCGGTAGTTCCACTCGTAGATGGCCTTGGATTCCTCCAGGCCCTCGTAGCACTGCAGCCGGATAAGCCTCGCCCCAACCGCGGCGGCGGTGGACTTGGCCAACTCGGTCTTGCCGGTCCCGGCGGGACCCTCTGCCAACACCGGCTTGGAGAGCCGGTCCGCCAGGAACACCACGTCTGCGGTGGGCGGATCTGGGATATAGCCCTGGCCCCGGAGACGCACCGCGACGTCCTGGGGGGAGGCAAAGTGTTCCACTACCCCCTCACCTGCCCCTCACCCTCCACCACCAACTTGATGCAGGTCAATGCGTCGGGCCCCATGGGACCCCGCACGTGCAGCTTCTGGGTGCTGATGCCGATCTCACCCCCGAAGCCCAGCTCCGAGCCATCGATGAAACGGGTGGAGGTGTTGACCACAACGGCGGCTGCATCGACTTCGGAGACGAAGCGGTTGATCACCGAAACATCCTGGCTCAACACGGCTTCGGAGTGACCGCTTCCGAATTTGGCTATGTGGGCAATTGCCTCATCCACATCGTCCACCACCTTTACCGCCATGATCAGATCGAGATACTCCCTCCCCCAGTCCTCCTCCTCGGCGGGGATCGCAGAGACCAGGTAGCCCGCTGCCCTGGGATCGGCCCTCAGCTCCACCCCGACCAGGGCATCCTGGACGATTGGCAAAAACTTGCTGGCAATGTCGCTGTGGACGAGCAGCTTTTCGGCGGCATTGCAGACCCCGGGCCGGGAGCACTTGGCATTGACTACCACCGAGGCGGCCAGATCCAGGTCCGCATTGGCATCTACGAAGATGTGGCAGTTCCCAGACCCGTCCACGACCACGGGCATGACTGCCTCGGTGCGCACCAGGTCCAGAAGGGCAGGACCACCCCGTGGGATCAAACAGTCGACCCCCTTGGTATGCAGCAGTTCCACCACCCGACCATGACCCGCTCCACCCACCAGGCTCACGCACTGCGAGGGCAGGCCCACGTCCTCCAGGGCCCGGCCGAGGGCTGCAGCTATGGCGGAGTTGGACCGTGACGCAGAGGAGGAGCCCCGCAGGACAATCGCATTGGCGCTGCGCAGAGCAATGCCCGCGGCCTCCGCAGTCACGTTGGGGCGTGCCTCGTAGACCACGGCAACCACCCCCAATGGCACCCTCACCCGCCGGACAGAAAGCCCATTCGGGCGCCTCCAACCCTCCAGGACGGCTCCGACCACCTCCGGAGTCCTCGACAGCTCCTCCAGCGAAGCCGCCATGGCCTCCACCCTGGCGGGGGTGAGCCTGAGCCGGTCCTCCAGGGCCGCACCTATGCCCGCCTCGCGGGCAGCGACAAGATCGGCCGCATTGGCCTGGAGTATCTCGGCAGACCCCGCCCGGATCCGGTCCGCGCAGCAAGCCAGGGCCCGGTCCCTCTGGCCAGGGGACGCCCGGCGCAATGCCCCTGCCGCTGCCACCGCCCGGTCCACGATGGCCTGCACCGGGTCGATGCCGGCCGCGCCACCGTGCTCGCTGTCGCCTGCCATGGCATAAAAACTACCTGACCGCCTTCCCTGGAGCACCCCGGTGCGGCGGTAGTTGGCAAACAACAGCCAGTGACTGCCGGGCAGCTGCACTGAATGCCTTTTGGTCAGCTGCCCGGCCACAGCAGTTGACAGCCCCACCCGGTGCTGCTCGCCGATCGGCCCAACTCCGGTGATGGCCTGGTGTCACAGATGCACTCCGTGCTCCGGAGCCAAAGAAGCCTGCCTGCAAACCCTCCTCAGGACCCACCGTCGCGCCACGGCATCGGGATGCGGCGAGTCTTGATGCAAGGTTCAACTTGAGGGTAAAGCAATCCTCCCCAACCGGGCGGGCAGTGGCCCGCTTCGGGGGCTCCAATCCGGCCGCCGCTCAAATGGCCCCACTTTGCCGTAAAGGCCGCTTGGGTCCCCAGGGCCAAGGGCGGCCGGCCAGCTTTTGCACCATTTTCGGCCCCGGTTCGGACACCTGTGGTTGCGGCGGGGTCGCCTGGGGATCAGGACAGCAGCACCAGGTCGTCCCGGTGAACTACCACAGGGTCGAGATCCACCGCCAGGCCCTCTCTACGACGGGCGAGGGTGACTGCCAATTCTGCCGAGCCCTGGCGGGCCAGTCCCTTTGCCAAACGGCCACTCGGTCCCCAAATTTCCACCGCATCCTGGGGGGCGAATGACCCCTCAACCGCTGTGATCCCGGCATGGAGCAATGAGCTCCCATTCCGCCGGACCGCAACCTCTGCACCGGCGTCCACCCTGAGCGTCCCCTGGACGTCGAGGGCAAAGGCGATCCACAGCTTTCTGGCCGGGAGCCTGTCGTGACGGGGATGAAAGACCGTCCCCACCCCTGCGGCACCATCCAGTGCATCTGATATGACTCCCGGACGGCCGGCATAGGCAATGACAGCCCGTGCACCCGACCACGCCGCCATCCTCGCCGCCGCCACCTTGGACGCCATGCCGCCGCTCCCCCTTGCGCTTCCCGGGCCCCCCGCAAGTGCGGCGACTCTCTGGTGATCGGCCTCCTCGACCTCCTCGATCAACGACGCCTCCGGGGTGATCCTGGGATCGGCCGAGAGCAAACCGGGGGTGTCGGTGAGCAGGATCAGGTCCGTCGCCGAAACCATGGGACACAAAAGGGCAGCGAGCCGGTCGTTGTCCCCAAAGCGGATCTCGTCATCGGCCACCGTGTCGTTTTCGTTCACAACCGGCACCACGCCCAACTCGAGAAGCCTCCCCAGAGTCCTCTTGCCGTGCAGGTACTGCCTGCGATCGCCGAAATCGAAGGAGGAGAGAAGCACCTGGCCCCCGATGAGGCCCTCTTTGGCCAGCGCCCGGTCCCATGCGCTCATGAGCCGATGCTGGCCCACGGCCGCCAGAGCCTGCAGCGTCGTGGTATCGCTGGGCCGTTCTATGGACAACGGTGCCAGGCCGGCCGAGATGGCTCCCGATGAGACGATGACCACCCTCCGCCCGGTCGCCGTCACCGCCGCCACCTGGGAGGCCAAAGCGACTATGGCTTGCTCCTCTATCCGGCCCGACGGCGCTGTGAGCGAGGAGCTGCCGACTTTCACCACCACCGCGCTCACAGGGCCCTCCCGGTCAATCCGGTTCCCAGGTAAAACTTAGGTCCCCGATGCTGACCACGTCGCCGGGCCGAGCCCCACCCCGGGATAGTGCCCTGTCCACTCCAAGACGTCGGAGCCGACTCTGGGCCACTACCACCGCATCGGGGTCGTTCAGATCCGACAGTGCAACGGCCCGGATGGCATCGCGGCCCCCCACCCGCCAAGAGCCATCGGGCTCTCTGTAAACCTCGACCTCCCGGGCGATTGGGCGGTGGAGGATCACCTCCTCGGCCGGGGATCGGGCCTCCTCGGAGCGGGCCTTTTGCACCTCGGCAAAGATTGCCCAGAGCAGCTCTGTAATCCCCTCCCCCGTCGTGGCGGACACCGATGGGGCATCCCAGGAGTCCTTGGCAGCCGGTGCCATGTCCGATCGGGAACCGACGACCACCCTGGGCCGCTCTGCCAGGGAGGGGTTGTAGGAGGCGAGTTCGGAGATAAGGATGTCATGCTGGCGCTGGGGATCGGCCGGTGCAAACTCTGCAAGGTCCACCATGACCACCAGGACCCTCGCACGCTCGACATGTCGCAGGAATCGGTGCCCAAGGCCCTTTCCCGAGGCGGCTCCCTCGATCAAACCGGGCACGTCCGCCAGCACGAACTCTCCCGCCCCCGCCGGCATCCGCACCACCCCGAGGTTGGGCACCAAGGTGGTAAAGGGGTAATCGGCGATCTTCGGGCGCGCCGCAGACACCGTGGCGATGAGGGTGCTCTTGCCGACATTTGGGAACCCCACCAATGCGGCGTCCGCTACGAGCCGCAGCTCCAGGTCATACCAGTGCTCCTCGCCCACCTCGCCCTGTTCCGCAAAACCAGGGGCGCGGCGGCGGTTGGACAGGAAGTTGGCGTTGCCCCGGCCGGGCCTGCCCCCCTCGGCCGCCAACCAGCGCGATCCCGGGGCCGCAAGGTCGGCCAGGATCTCCCCCGCCTTGGACTTGACGACGGTTCCGACCGGCACCTCCACCAGGAGGTCGGCACCGGTGGCACCATGTTTGTTCTTGCCCCTGCCGTGGCCGCCATCCTCTGCCCGGCGGTGAGGGTGGTCGGCAAAGCCAAGCAGAGACGACCGGGCCGTGGAGGCAACGAGCCAGACGTCGCCACCCCTGCCGCCGTCACCTCCGTCGGGACCGCCCCGGGAAACATGGGCCTCCCGGCGAAACGACACCGCCCCGGCCCCGCCATCGCCGGCTTTGGCGTGAAGCTGGGCTTCGTCGACGAAACCCGACACGCCGGATCAGGAAGCTGTGGCTTGAGCCTCGGGGAGTACGTCGACAAGCCTGCGCCCTTTGCGGCTGGCGTACTTCACGGTGCCGTCCGCCTTGGCGAACAACGTGTCGTCGCCACCCCTCCCGACGTTCTGGCCGGGGTGAAAGTGGGTGCCCCGCTGGCGGACCAGGATCGCCCCGGCCCTCACCACGTGCCCGTCGAATGCCTTGGCGCCCAGGCGCTGGGCGTTGGAATCGCGGCCGTTGCGAGTAGAGCCGCCACCTTTGGTCTTGGACATCCCGTCTCCTAGCCGGCCGCGCCGGTGTCGATGCCTGTCACTTCGATCTCGTGATAGCGCTGGCGATGGCCCCAGCGCCTCCGGTTGTTGGTCTTGGGCTTGTAGGTGAAGCCCACGATCTTGGGGCCCTTGGTCTCGCTCACGACCACCGCCGAGACGACCGCTCCATCAAGCGCTCGCCCGCTTTTCACCTCCGAGCCATCCACCAAGAGCAGCGGCGTGAACCGCAGCTCATTGCCAACGGCAGCGGCCGTCAGTTCAACCTTCAGACGCTGGCCAGGTTCGACCTTGCGCTGCTTTCCGCCCGTTTGAATCACCGCATACATGGACTGGCAATACTACAGGCCCGACAGCGTCGCGTCGTCCAAGACGATGCCCCGCCCCCCACAGACCGAGCAGGTAGTCGACAACGCCTCCACCAATCCCTCCGAAACCCTCTTCCGGGTCATCTCGACAAGGCCCAGTTCCGAAATCTCAAAGACCTGGGTCCTGGTCTTGTCCCGTGCCAATGCGTTACGCAGAGCGGCCGCAACGCGTTCGCGGTTCTCCCGGATCTCCATGTCGATGAAGTCGATCACGATGATCCCACCGATGTCCCTCAGGCGCAGCTGCCGGGCGATCTCCTCGGCGGCCTCCAGGTTGTTGTTGAATACCGTCTCCTCGAGCGAGGAGGAGCCGACGTTGCGGCCGGTATTCACGTCGATGACCGTGAGCGCCTCGGTGCGTTCGATGATGAGCGAGCCGCCCGAGGGCAGCCATACCTTGCGATCGAGCGCTTTGTGAAGTTGCTCGTGCACGTGGTAGCGGTCGAAAAGGGAGAGCGGGTTTGTGTGGGGTTCGTAGTACTCAACCCTGTCGGCCAATGCCGGGCTGATGGCCCTCACATACCCCGATATGTCCCGATGAAGTGCCGGGTCATCGATGACGACGGACCGGTAGTTGGCGTTGAGTTCCTCCCTTATTATCCGCACCGCCAGGGGTGGCTCGGTGTAAAGGAGGGCCGGGGCATGCACCCTTGCCGCCAGGGCCTGGACCTCTCCCCAGGTGTGCTGCAGCCGCCGGATGTCGGCCGCGATCTCCTCGCCGGGCAAACCCTGGGCCGCGGTGCGCACTATTACCCCCTGCCCGTCGGGCCGGATCTCCTCCACTATCCCCCGGAGGCGCTTGCGCTCGTCCTCGGGCAACCGCTTGGAGATGCCTGCGGCCTGACCATCGGGAACAAGTACACAGAAGCGGCCCGGGAGTGAGACCGCCTGGGTCAGGCGGGCACCCTTGGCACCGATGGGGTTCTTGGTGACCTGGCATAGGATCCGCTGGCCCGGGCGCAGTAGCTCCTCTATTCGCCTGGCAGGACGGGGGCGGGAAGGCGCCTCCCCTTCCAGTTCCGGCTCCTCCTCCAATGCGGCGGGGGACACGTCTCCCCGGTAGAGGACGGCGTTCTTCGGCGTCCCTATGTCCACAAAGGCGGCCTCCATGCCGGGGAGCACGTTTTGCACCCTGCCCATGTAGATGTTGCCGACCATCTCATTGGAGTCCGACTGTGGCCTGGAGACCCAGTGTTCCACCAGCTGGCGCCCCTCCAGGACGGCTATCTGGGTGGCCTGGGGGCGCACCTGGACACACATCAGGTAGCGGCCAAGGCGTCTCGGAGAACGGCTGCGCCCCGGGGCCCCCGGGGGGTCGGTGTCGGTGGCAGCAGCTACGGGCAGGGCCGCCTCGACGGGAGCCATAGAGGCTCCCCTGGAACCCCTCCGGCGACGCCGGTCCGGCTCGGGGGGAGCGGGACGGGTGTCGCCGATGGCGGGGGTTGGCTGGGAGGGATCAGGCTTTTTGCGCAGTCCGCGCACGAGCCGACCGGGCACTCCGTGGCCGGCCGTCGGTGCTGCTTTGGGCTCTCCGGGCGCGTCCTTGGCTCCGTTTGGAACAGAACCCTGGCCGCGCTGGCGTCGGGACCTACGCCCCTGCTGCTTGGGGCGCTCCTGGTCGGCCCCGGCGGGAACCTCCCCCTTGGCATTGCCGGTCCCAGATTCTGGAACTCCAACCGGAGGAGGGGCTGGTGAGTCTGCAGCGGGGAGCGGAGGCGCTTGTGAGGTAATGGTGGCGTCCTCGTCGCCGGCCCGGGGGTTTGCGTCGGGCATCAATCAAATCCCTTCTAAAACGGCACGTTCCCACGCGCCATCCCGCCCGGACCAAAAGAAGTCGGGGGCGGGCACTGAATCCTTGGTCGCATACGACACCACCGGTTCCCTGGGGGCCGCCGAGGCTTAGGGTGCCAAGGGCCAGGCGTAAAGCGGGCGGGCGCAAATGGGCCAGGCGGCTCTGGAAAACCAGAGCCATTACTGCCAGGACCGCCAATGGCTGCAGGGCGAGGCCTCGGGAAGACTCCGTGTCCTGGGAGCTGGCACCCGAAGCCAAATCGGCCATAGACGCCACATTCGCGGCTTGGCGCAGTTCCCGGGGTGTCATTTGCCCCCATTGTAGCCACGCCCGGCTCCCCGGCATAGCGCAGATCAGGGTAGGTGTACCTGGGGGACGGGGTGTGCGATCAGGTACTGGAGAATCTGCCTGGTTGCCACGGCGGCTCCCGTTGCGCCGTAGCCGGCCTGGCTGATCGCGGTGGCGATGACGTAACGGGGATGGCTGGCGGGTGCCATCGCGACGAAAAGGGAGTTCGGCTTCTTTCCCGGCCCCATGCTGGCGGTCCCGGTCTTGCCGGCCACGCTCATCTGGTTGAACGGAAAGCCTTGGAAGGTGTAGTAGGCGGTGCCCCACGGCTGGGTGACAGCCCCCTTGAAGCCCGCCATCATCGCTGCCCGGTTTGCCGGGGAAATGGCCACATGCCCCGCAACCTTGGGGGCGAACCGCTTCACCAACTTGCCGTCGGGACTGACGATCCCGGCGGCCACCTGTGGGACATAGCGGGTGCCGCCGTTTGCGAAGGTCGAGTAGGCGGTCGCCAGCTCAAGGGGAGTCACCTCGGTCTCCCCCTGGCCGAAGGCCATCTCGATGTTGTCCCCCGCATACCACCCGGGCTTGTTGGGGAAGGCTGCGGGATAGTGGCTGTGGTTGAACTGTCTCACCTGCAAACTATCCACCGCTCCGCCCAACTCACCGGGCAGGTTGATCCCGGTCCCGTTTGGGAGCCCGAGGCCGTAGGAGTTGGCCACGTTCTGGATGGCGTTCTGTCCATAGGCGTGGCTGTTGAGCCAGTCCATCCAGAACTGGTAGCCGAGGTTGTAGAAGAACACGTCATTGGAGGCCGAAAGGGCATACACGACGTTGATCGGCCCCGCCGGCCGAGCCTCGGCGTTGTCAAAGAAGCTGCACTTGCCGGCGCCAGGGTTGCACCCGGGAATCGTAAAGGCGCGGTTGGAGTCGACTATGAGGCTGGATGGGGTGATGAGGCCATCCTGCAGCGCAGCCGTGGCGGTCGCCAGCTTGAAGGTCGATCCCGGGGTATAAAGGCCCTGGATCGCCCGGTTGATGAGGGGGTAGTGACTGGACGGAGCGGTGAGGGCCGAGTAGTTCGCCTGGCTGATGCCCCCCACCCACTGATTGGGGTTGTAGGTCGGATAGGACGCCATGGCCAGCACCTGGCCATTGTTGGGATCCAGGACCACGCTGGCGCCGCCGGTCGCAGGGAAACCCTGGGAATGCAGGCGCTTGATCTCGGTCGCCAACGCCGAGTCCACCGCCTTTTGCAGGCCGAGGTCGATGGTCGAGACCACCGTGTCCCCCGGTTGGCCCGGCTTGCGTCCCGCCACCCCTATGGGGTTGCCGGCCGCATCTACGACAACTTTGGTTGCCGAGGGCACCCCGCGGAGCCACTTTTCGAAGCTGTACTCCATTCCGGCGTCCCCGATCTGGTCTCCGGCCTGGTAGCCCTTGGAGGCAAGCTGGGAAAGCTGGGTGGCGTTGATGGGGCCGGTGTAACCAAGGATGTGGGCAGCAACGGGCCCGTTGGGGTAGGAGCGCTGGCTCAACAACTCGACCGAGACCCCCGGGAATGACGCTTGGCGTTCCCGCAAGGTCACGACCGCCGCCTGGGAAACGTTGGTTGCGATTGGCACCGGTGCATAGGGGCTGTAGCGGACGTTGGCCAACGCCGCACGGACCTGGCCGCTGCTCACGCCGATCAGCTTTTCCAAAGTCGCCATCATCTTGGGATGGCTCTGGGCGCTTTGGCGCGTCACCGCCACCACCATCGTCGTATTGCTGCCGGCCAGCACCTTGCCGTTTCGGGACAGGATCAGCCCCCTGGGGGCGGGAGTTGTCACGATGCGGGTGGACTTTGTGACTGCCAACTCCTGGGCGCTGGGCTTTTGGATCAGCTGCAAATACCACAGCCGCACCACCAGGGTGACCAACAAGGTCGCCACCGTGATTCCCATCACCGCCGTGCGCAGCCCGAAATGGGGCCCATCTCCCCCCGATCGGGCCGAGCGGCGATCCAGGCCGACCCGTCGCACCTTGGGGGCCCTGGCAAGCCGGGTCGCCAGGGCCGCTACGGGAAAGGTCGATTCGCCGGGGGGAGTCACCTCCCCCACGCTCCGGCATAGCCCTGCGGCTCGGGCGGGAGCGACCACCGGGCCAGTCCCATCATCAGCGGGACCAGGACGACCGAGGTTGCACCGACCACTGCCACCACGACAGCCAAATGAACACCAAGCACCCCTTTCACACCGACCCCCGCTGCGGCCAGGGCGAAGAGCACGACCGCGAAGCCTGCTCCCGCCCCACCTGCAAGCGGGAGGAACCACCGCGAGTTGTCCAATCGGTCCTTGGACACACTACCCAACCCATAGCCCACGATTAGGTCAACCAAAGCCCACAGGCCAAAGGGGGTCGCGGCGAACAGGTCGGCAACGCACCCGATAGCGAAGCCAATCACCGCTCCCCGGCGCGATCCACGGCCCAGGCAGGTCCCGACCACCAGATCGGACAGGAGATCGGGATGAGCCCCTGCAATGGAAACCGATGCGGCCAAGGTGTTCTGCAACACCAGCACCACCACCACCACCAGCGGGAAGCGGATGCGAGCAAGGCTCTCGGAGTGAATCAAGGCTCGGGGTCGACTTGCACTGTGTTGTGGATGCTTATGTCCACAATCCGCTTTGGCCCCATCACGGCTTGGGTGGAATCCACTTCAACACGCTCACAAAAGCCAGGCTCGAGTAGTCGACAAAGGGGCGCAGGGTGATGCTCTGCTGAAGAGCCCCCACCCTGGTGTGGGCAGAAATGACGGTGCCGACGGGGATGCCTGGAGGAAGTGTGCCGCCCTGCACCTGGGTGGTGACCGCTTCCTGTCCCTGCAGGATCCGCTGGTTTGGGTTCACGTACTGCACGTTCAAAGACTTGTTGGCTCCCTGTCCCACGGCAACCCCGAGCGCGGCATTGGCGCTCCCCACCCGCACGCCGATAGCCGAAGTGGGATCGGTGGCCAAAAGAACCGTGGAGCGGTTCGAGGAGACCTGGATCACCGTCCCTACGAACCCGCCGCCCGCGACCACCGGCATGCCGCTTCTCACTCCCTGGGAGGAACCCTTGTCCAGCTGGATGGTGAGCTGGAAGTTGGAAGGGCCGCCGGATAGGACCTCGGCTGGAATCTTGGGGAGGTTCTGGGCAAAGGTGAGATGCTCCAGTTTGGCCAGTTGAGCCAACTCACCCTGGGTCGTGACCGCCCCTGCAGCCATCGCCCGCAGCCTTGCAACCTCGCTGCGCAGCTTGGCGTTCTGGTCCCGTAGCGACGAATAGGCGAGGCCACCCCGCACGAAGTTGGCCACCGGGCGGAAGACGCTGCGGGCCACCCCGTCCAGGGGAGAGACGAGGTTGCGAGCGAAGCCTCTTGCACCGGCCACCTGCCTGCGACCTCCCGCTTGGAAGCCAAGCGTTATGAGGCTCACGGCCGCCAGGGCAAGCAAAGCCAGCACATAACGGGGTCTCGGCCTCGAGGACCGGTCGGAGTAGGACACCTCAGTAGGTGCTTGGGGATATGAGTACGTGACGGAGTGCCTCGAACTCTTCGAGGCACTGCCCGGAGCCAATGACCACCGACTGCAGCGGATTGTCGGCCACCACGATGGGCATGCCCGTCTCCACCGAGATCCTGGCGTCCAGGCCGTGGAGTTGTGCTCCCCCGCCCGTGAGCACGATCCCCTGTTCCATGATGTCGGCCGCCAACTCAGGAGGGGTCTTGTCCAGGGTCACCTTTACTGCATCGACTATTGCCCCTACCGGCTCTTCCATGGCACGGCGGATCTCCTCGGTGGTCATGACCACCGTCTTGGGCATGCCGCTGATCAAGTCCCGTCCCCTGACCTCTGCAGAGAGTTCCTCTTCCAGTGGGCAAGCCGAGCCGAGGGCAATCTTTATCTCCTCGGCGGTCCGCTCGCCCAGGGCCAGGCTGTACTCCTTCTTTACGAAGTTGATGATGGCCTGGTCGAGTTCGTCTCCACCAATGCGCACCGACTGGCTCACAACGATGCCGCCGAGGGAGATCACCGCGACCTCGGTGGTGCCACCACCGATGTCCACGACCATGTTCCCAGTTGGCTCGTGCACCGGCAGGCCAGCCCCGATCGCCGCGGCCATGGGCTCTTGGATGATGAATGCGGGTTTCCTCGCACCGGCAAACTCCGCAGCTTCACGCACCGCACGCTGCTCCACCGCCGTAATCCCCGAGGGCACACAGATGACCATGCGCGGCTTGGCAAGGCGGCGGGGCATGACCCGGCGGATGAAGTAGCGGAGCATCTTCTCGCAGATGTCGAAGTCCGCTATCACTCCGTCCTTCAGGGGACGCACGGCCTGGATGTAGTTCGGCGTGCGGCCGATCATCCGCTTGGCTTCGGTCCCCACGGCCAGGGGCCTTCCGTCCTGGATGTTCACGGCCACCACGGACGGCTCGTTGAGCACTATCCCGCGACCTCTCACATACACCAAGGTGTTGGCCGTGCCCAAGTCAACGGCCATGTCATTGGAGAAGAAGTTCGAAAAGTCAGGCACCTGTCCCCCATCTTTGACAACCGAGCACAACTGGAGGCCGCGCCCTTGGGACCCCGAGCCATCCGGGACATTTGTGCCGGCACCCTATCGAGACGTCCAACGCCTTTACTCCCAAGCCCACTAGACCCGCTGCCAAGAGGCTAAAGCAATGTCGGAGCTGTAACAACGCAGCCCTTTCAAGTATTTTGCCCCCATGCGCCGAGCCCGACACCTCAGCAGGCCGCTTGGCTCGCCAAATGGCGCCACCAAGCAGTCAGATTCACTTCCCATTTCCTCAGGCGCCGGGGCCGGGGAAGAACAGGGCGATCTCCGCGGCAGCAGAATCCTCGGAATCCGACCCATGCACCAGGTTCTCGGTCGAATCAATCGCCAGGTCACCCCGGATTGTGCCCGGAGCCGCCTTGGTTGGGTCGGTTGCGCCCATAAGGGAACGGAGGATCGCCCAGGTGCCCGGGGGGCCGTCCAGCACCGCGACAAGAGAAGGGGACCGGGTTATGAACTCGATCAGGGGAGCGAAAAAGGGTTTTTCGGCGTGCTCGTGGTAGTGCCGGCGGGCTAGGTCGGCGTCGATCAGGCGAAGCTCGGCGGCCACGATACGTAGGCCCTTGCGCTCCAGCCTGCCGAGGATCTCACCGACCAGGCCCCGCTCCACCGCGTCGGGCTTGCAGATGAGAAGCGTCCTGGTCATTCGGCGCCAAGGCTAGCGGTTCCGTTGGTGTTAGATGGCGTCACCGCTGCGGCGGGGGGCTCGACCAGAAGGCTCCTGGCCGCTCCGACCAGATAGAGCGATCCCGTAACCAACACCATGCCTTCCGCCCCCGCCCACTCGATCGCTTCTTCCAAAGCCTGTTGCACCCCAGAGGCGCGTCGGCAAGCCAGGTTTCGCTCCGAGGCGGCGGCCTCCACCTCGCCTGCCGAGATCGCTCGGGGAGAGGGCGGCTCCACGGCGACCACGCCGGCGACCTGAAAGGTCCCCAGGGCGTCCAGCATCTCGCCGGGGTCATGGCCGCCGAGCACCCCCAGCACCACCACCCGCCGCGCAAAAGACGAAAACTCCTCTGCAAGGGTCCTGCCAACGGCACGCGCCCCATCGGGGTTGTGTGCCCCGTCGAGGATCACCAAGGGGTCCCTACCCACAATCTCCATCCGGCCCGGGACCTTCACCGACAACATCGCCTCACGCACCAGCTCGATTGGCAGCGGGGCTTCGAAAAAGGCCTCCGCGGCGGCGATGGCAATGCCGGCATTCGCCGCCTGGTGGGCGCCATAAAGGGGGACGAGCACAAAGGGATAGCGCTGGAGGGGGGTGCGGACCTCCACCAACCTCCCACCCACTGCGGCGGTGGACTGCTCGATCACGATGTCCCGGCCCAACTCCACCACCCTTGAAGCCGGTGCCCTCAACAGAACCGAGCGTGCCGGCTCCTCGGTCTCTCCAAGGACCAAGACGCTTCCGGGCTTGACGATGCCGGACTTCTCTTTGGCTATGGACTCGACGGAAGGACCCAGCACGTCGATGTGGTCCAATCCGATGTTGGTCACCACCGCCACCGAAGCATCCGCCACATTCGTTGCGTCATAGAGCCCGCCCAAGCCGACCTCTATGACTGCGATGTCGACGGCCACCTCGGAAAACCACGAGTAGGCGGCGGCGGTGAGGATCTCAAAGCGCCAGGGGCGCTCCGACACAAGGCCCTCCACGGCTGCGACGGCCTCGAGAGAGGCGGCGAGGTCATCCTCTGGGATTGCCTCTCCGTTGCGCATGATGCGCTCGCAGATATTTTCCAGGTCCGGGCTCGTATAAGTGCCCACCGCAAGCCCTCTCTGGGCCAGAAGGGCCGAGATCATCGCTGCGGTCGACCCCTTGCCGTTGGTGCCCGTTATGTGGATGACCGGGAAGCACTTCTGGGGGTCCCCGAGCATACGAACGAGTTCGGCCATGCGCCCAAGGGTTGGCCGAACCCGGCGGTCGGAGGCATGTTCGAGGTTTGAGTGCGACTCCAGCCACTCGAGCGCCTCTGCCAGTCTCGGGCTCTGGGCGGCCCGACGGCCCTCGGGCGGGCTCAGGATGCTGCCCGGCGGGGCCGCTCCGACTTGTCTGCGGCCGTGCGGGCCACCAGGGTGGGAGCCACTTTGTCCAATACCACCGATGCGTCCACGACGCATCGCCCCACGTCGCTGCGCCCTGGGATGTCATACATAACATCCAACAGCACCTCTTCGAGGATTGCTCGCAGGCCACGGGCGCCGGTCCCCCGCAAGAGCGCCTGTTCGGCTATGGCCTCCAGCGCGTCCTGGGTGAACTCGAGTTCCACCCCGTCGAGATCGAACACCCTCCTGTACTGTTTCACCAGTGCATTCTTCGGCTGCTCCAGGATCCGCACCAGAGCCTGCTTATCAAGACTCGAGACTGCGCCGATCACCGGCAAGCGGCCGACGAACTCGGGAATGAGCCCGTATTTGAGCAGGTCCTCGGGCAGGACGTGGCGGTTCAGCTCCACCTGTGGGACCTCGCCGCCATCGAAGTGGGCCCGGAAACCCATGCTCCTCCGACCTGATCTCGACTCGACTATCCGGTCTATGCCGGCAAACGCCCCGCCGCAGATGAACAGGATGTTGGTGGTGTCGATCTGCAGGAACTCCTGGTGGGGATGCTTCCGCCCACCCTGGGGAGGCACCGATGCGACGGTCCCTTCCAAAATCTTGAGCAGTGCCTGCTGGACGCCCTCTCCCGAGACATCCCTGGTTATGGAGGGGTTTTCGCTCTTGCGGGCGATCTTGTCTATCTCGTCGACGTAGATGATGCCCGTCTCGGCCTTCTTCACGTCATAATCGGCCGCCTGAATGAGCTTCAAGAGGATGTTTTCGACATCCTCACCCACGTAACCGGCCTCGGTGAGGGCCGTCGCATCGGCTATGGCGAAAGGCACGTTCAGCATGCGGGCCAGGGTCTGGGCAAGCAGGGTCTTGCCGCATCCCGTTGGGCCGAGCAGCAATATGTTCGACTTGGCCAACTCCACCTCGGAGTCGTGCACCTTGCCCGCCTGCACCCGCTTGTAGTGGTTGTAGACCGCAACCGAGAGAATCTTCTTCGCGTAATCCTGGCCGATCACGTAGTCGTTCAGGAACTCGAAGATCTCCTTGGGCTTGGGGAGATCGTCGAAGCGGGGCTCACCGGTCTCGGCCAACTCCTCTTCGATGATGTCGTTGCACAACTCGATGCACTGGTCGCAGATGTAGACCCCAGGTCCCGCAATCAGCTTTTTGACCTGCTTCTGGGAGTGACCACAGAAACTGCACTTGACCAGTTCGCCCCCGTCAAGACTGCGTGCCACGAGCCCCCCTTTGCGTCGCCAGCCCCGCTGGGGCCAGCCTATGGCAACCGAACCCTGCCACCGTGGCGGTGCGCGCGAGGTAGAGCAGGCAACCGACTCCTGGGCTCAGCTCAGGCCCGCTCATCGCTCAGCCGGCACTCACCGGCGTCATCGCCGCGTCGCGACTGGTGATCACCTCGTCGATGAGGCCGTACTCGCGGGCCTCCTCGGCGGTCATGATGAAGTCCCGGTCGGTGTCCTTGGCAATCTTCTCGACCGGTTGACCGGTGTCCGCAGCGAGCATGTGGTTCAGAGTGTCTCTCATGCGGAGAATCTCCTTGGCCTGCAGCTCGATGTCGGTTGCCTGACCGCCCACGCCCCCATAGGGCTGGTGCAGAAGGATCCTGGCGTGGGGAAGCGCATAGCGCTTGCCTTTGGTGCCCGCAGCCAACAGAACGGCGGCGGCGGAGGCCGCCTGACCGAAGCAGAAGGTCGACTTTTCGGCCTTGATGAACTTCATGGTGTCATAGATGGCAAACAGGGCGGTGACATCCCCACCGGGTGAGTTTATGTAGAGGTTGATCTCCCTCTCGGGGTCCTCACCCTCCAAGAAGAGCAGCTGGGCACAGATCAGGTTCGCCACGGTGTCGTCCACCGGCGTGCCGAGGATGATGATCCGCTCCCGCAGCAGCCTCGAGTAGAGGTCATAGGCGCGCTCACCCCGGTTGGATGACTCGATCACCGTAGGGACCATGTAGTTGTAGGCCCTCACCGATACCCCTCTCCCCTGGGACCCGCCGCCGGACCGCTCATCCGGCGTCCTCGCCGTGATCGGATGCTTCGTCATTTCCCTCGCCGACCTGGAGGCCCAATGACTCACGCCCAACCGCATTGCCCTGCGCGTCGACGATACTTACTTTGCTCACCAGCCACTCCATGGCCTTGGACTTCCTTAGTTCAGAGAGTACAGCGGCCACACGGTTGCTGCGCTCAAGGCCGGCCTTTACGGCCTCGGGTGGCTGACCAAGACCCTCGGCCATGCGAGCTACCTCTGCGGCAAAGTCCTCCTCCGAAACCACCATGGACTCGGCGTCCGCAAGTGCGCGCAATGCCAGATCCGCCTTGGCAGCTGCCGGAGCGCCCTCTCGCGCCTGTTCGAGCAGGTCATCTTCGGTGGTGCCGGTTGCCTGCAAGTAGTCCCGCAGGGAAATTCCCTGGTGTGACAGCCGGTGCTCCAGGTCCGCTACCCGGCTTCGCGCCTCGGACTCCACCATCGCCTGTGGCGGTTCCTCTTCGACCAAGCCAACCAGGGCATCGAGGGCGGCCTCGTAGAGCTGGGCTTTGACCCGCTCCTTCTTGGTGGCCTCCAGGCTCTCACGGATGGCGTTGGTCAACTCCACAACGGTGGAGAACTCCGACACTTCCGACGCCCAGTCATCGGTCAGATCGGGGAGCACTTTCTCGTTGACCTCTTTGACCACGACCTCGAAGCTGGCGTCCTCCCCGTCGGGCGCCGCCGCCTCGAAGGTGGCAGTTGCACCCGGCTCCATGCCATCTATGGCTGCATCCAGCCCGTCAACCAGGTCTCCGCTGCCTACCTCGTAGACCAAATCGGAGGCGGACAGAGCTGCCATCACCTTGCCATCACGGGATCCGGTGAGATCGATCTTCACATGATCTCCGGTCGCTGCGGCCCTCTCGACCGCCTTCATCGTGGCCTGCTGTCCCCGCATCCGGTCGATCTGAGCCTCGACCTCGTCGTCGGTCACCACCGGCGCATCCAGGGTCACCTGAATGCCCTCGTAGCCGGCGATTGCGACACTTGGGCGAACCTCGACTATGGCATCGAAGGCCACCGCCCCAGACTCCTGGCCCGAGGTGATGTCGATATGGGGTGCGTCTATGGCATCGATCGCCGTCTGTTTGACCGCGTCCTCGTAGTAGCCGGGAAGCGCGTCCTGAATGGCTTCCAGCCGCAGGGCAGTGCGCCCGAGCCGAGCCTCCAGCACCCGGCGGGGAACCTTCCCCGGGCGGAACCCAGGCATACGGACTTGGGACGCCATCTTCCGATAGGCCGCTTCCATTGCCAGGTCGAACTCGCTCTCGTCGATCTCGACTGAAAGCTTGACCTTGTTACCCTCTAACGCCTCGGTGGTTGCACGCATACAGGCTGCTTACTCTACAGAGAACGGCCAGCGCTTCAACCCATGCCTCGGCATGCCGACCCCAATGAAGCAATAATGGGGCCATCCCGTGGCTGCCAAGGTGTCATCGTCCGGCCGGGAACAGCATTGGCAAACACTTTGGAGGGGCTTGGTGGCGGGAATTGTCGTGGAGGGCCTGTTCAAGAAGTTCGGCACCACCGAGGCGCTCTCCGGGTTCGACATGGAGGTCGCCGAGGGATCGGTGGTTGGCCTCCTGGGCCCCAACGGGGCCGGCAAGACCACCGCGGTGCGAATACTGGCCACCCTTGCCCGGCCCGATGCCGGCCGGGCCACAGTCGGGGGGCACGATGTGACAGTCTCGCCCGCCAGGGTGCGGGAGATCATCGGCATGGCCGGGCAGTATGCCTCCCTGGACGAGCTCCTTTCGGGATGGGAAAACCTCTACATGATTGGCAGGTTGAGGGGGCTCTCCCGCTCCCTGGCGCGCAGCAGGGCGGAAGAACTACTCGGCGTCATGGCTCTTTTGGATGTGGCTCAGTCAACGGTGAAGTCCTATTCGGGTGGGATGCGTCGACGCCTGGACCTGGCCGCCAGCCTGGTGGGAGACCCTCCCTTTATCTACCTCGACGAACCGACCACCGGCCTGGACCCGGCGAGCAGGCTCGAGCTGTGGCAGATCGTCTCCTCCCTCGCCAAGCAGGGGAGCACGATCGTCCTCACAACTCAATACCTCGAAGAGGCCGACCGGCTCGCAGACCGCATCGTGGTCATAAACAAGGGCCGGGCGGTGGCCAACGGCACCGCCACGGAACTCAAGCACCGCCTCGGGCGCCAGGTCATCGAGGCTCGACCGGCCCAGCAGGGCGATCTGGAGGCCCTTGGTGCCACCTTGAGCCGAGTCACCGACAATCCGGTTCAGTTGGATACCCAACAGGGGCTGGCCATGGTTAGAGGGGCCAGCCAGGCGGATCTCGCCCGTGCCGCAACGGCACTTGCAGCGGCCGAGATCGAAGTGGCTGAACTTTCACTTCGCCTCCCAAGCCTGGACGAGGCATTTTTGGCTATTACAGCCCCAAAGGAGGCCAGTGAACCACCTCGATAGGCGCCAAAGCCTGATGGGTGTCAAGGGCGGGGCGTTGGCTACCGCCGTCATCGCCCGCCGTAACCTGCTTCAGGTTCGCTCCGACCCCGAGCAGCTCATCGGCATGACACTGCAGCCGCTGATGTTCGTATTGCTTTTCGTCTACGTCTTCGGTGGCGCCATTGCACACTCATCCCAGCGCTACCTCTCCTTTGCCCTACCCGGGATCCTGGTGCAAAGCCTGGCCTTCAACGGTTTCCAGACCGGGCTCGGGCTCAACGTCGACTTCCAGCGAGGGGTCATCGACCGATTCCGCTCGCTGCCCATTCCCAGCTACTCGGTGATTGCCGGCAGGGTCCTGGCCGACGCTGCCAGGGTGGGCTGGAGCATTGCGGTCATCATGGCATTCGGCTTTGCCATCGGCTTCAGCGCCCACGGCGGGCCCATCGGGGTGATCGCCGGGTTGGCCGTGGCTGGCCTCTTCGGCGTATCGGTCTGCTGGCCCATGGCGTTGGTGGGGCTCTCGCTCAAAAGTCCCGAAGCGGTGAACGCCGGTGGGTTCATCATGATGATGCCGATCACCTTTGCCAGTTCCGCCCTGGTTCCGGTCTCCTCGATGCCTGCCGCCCTCCGGGTCTTTGCGGCAAACAACCCCGTCACCCTCGTGACAGACGCTGCCCGCTCCCTCATGCAGGGCACCGCAGCCACCGGTTCGGTGATAAAGGCCCTGGCTTGGTGCGCGGCCATCACGGTGGTCTTTGCTCCTCTATCCATCGCCCGCTACCACAGACAGGCCTGAGAGCAGCTGTCACCGACCCGGGGATCGGCTGTCGCCACCATCGGCTGAGGTGAGATGAACCGAGGCGAAATGAACCTGGGACCCCGGGTAGGGTGAGGGGAAGCCCCTGCTACGGTATTGGGGCCAGGCCCTGAGCCGGGGAGTGGCGCAGCGGTAGCGCTCCTGCTTTGGGAGCAGGCGGTCGGGGGTTCGAATCCCCCCTCCCCGACGCATAGCAAACGCTCGCGGGCGTAGCTCAATGGTAGAGCTCCAGCCTTCCAAGCTGGTGGTGCGGGTTCGATTCCCGTCGCCCGCTCTCTGTGACACCCCGGGAGCCTCGCCCGCCCCGGAGAGCGGGCTTGGGCCTTCTTGCGATGTTTTCGCGAGCAATAGGCGGGCCCAACGGCGCCGGATGCTTGCCGAGGCAGTGCTGTCGGGGCTGGCGTTCGTAGGCTAAGGCCAGATGTGCCGAGGCTGGAGGAACATCACAACGGAGGCCAACAGGTAGAGGGCAGCGGCCATGGCCGCCGCCCCCGAGGCCACCCCCGCCTCCTTCGAAAACCTCATGGGGTCCTGGTCACCCTGGATACAGCGGCGCAGAAATCCCGTCGCCGGCCACAAGAGTGCCTCGGAGACGACTACCGCCGCCACCCAACAAATCCCCGCCGCCACCACCCACTCGGCATGGAGCCACCGGGAATTCCCCGACGCCAACGCCAGTGCCGCTCCCGTAGGGGGAGCAAAGTAGGGGATGCGGCCCGCAATCTCTCTTTCGGAGGAGAAAAAGCGCCGGATCGCCTCGGACATGGGCGCCATGTCTCCAGATCGCGCCCAGATCCTCCGGGCCGCATTGGCCATATACCCCGTCATGCAGACCGAAGCAAAGCCCACTACGACCACGCCGACGTGCACCATGACCAAGAGGTCGTAGCCAACCGATCCCTTCGCCACGCCCGCTTCCTACCAGACCATTGCCGCCATCGGGCCGGCAGAGGTCATCAAACCTCGACCATCGGCCCCTGAGCGCCTCCCGCCATGGCCTTGTACTCCTCGGCTTTGTTGCGCAGGCCCACCCGCACCGACTCCATTTCCAAAGCGTCTGCATCCCCCGCCTCGACTGCCTTGGCACGTATGGAGGCAGAAAGCTGCATGGAGCAGAACTTCGGGCCGCACATGGAGCAGAAGTGGGCGGTCTTGGCCGCCGGGGCGGGAAGGGTCTCGTCGTGGAAGGAGCGGGCCCGCTCCGGATCGACCGAAAGGGCGAACTGGTCCTCCCACCTGAACTCAAAGCGAGCGCGTGACAAAGCATCGTCCCACTCCCTGGCACCGGGATGTCCCTTGGCCAGGTCGGAGGCGTGCGCCGCTATGCGGTAGGCGATGAGTCCTTCCTTTACGTCCTCCCGGTCCGGAAGCCCGAGGTGCTCTTTGGGGGTGACGTAACAGAGCATCGCCGTTCCGGCAGCCCCGATGACGGCCGCCCCGATCGCCGAGGTGATGTGGTCATATCCAGGGGCGATGTCTGTAACCAGGGGTCCCAGGGTGTAGAAGGGAGCTCCGTCGCACCACTGCTGCTGGATGTCGACGTTCTCGGCCACCTTGTCGAGCGGAACGTGCCCAGGGCCTTCCACCATCACCTGCACGCCGTGATCCCAGGCCCGCCGGGTGAGCTCTCCCAGAGTCGACAACTCCGCCAACTGCGCTTCGTCGTTGGCGTCCGCCACACTGCCGGGGCGTAGGCCGTCGCCGAGGGAGATCGACACGTCGTAGGCGGCGAGGATCTCGCACAACTCGTCGAAGTGGGAATACAGGAAGTTCTCCTCGTGATGAGCCAGGCACCACGCCGCCATGATCGACCCGCCGCGGCTGACGATCCCGGTGACCCTCTTTGCAGTCATCGGCACATAGGCCAGGCGCAAACCGGCATGCAGGGTGAAGTAATCGACTCCCTGTTCCGCCTGTTCGACGAGGGTGTCGGCAAACGCCTCCCAGCTCAGAGCCTCTGGATCGCCGCCCGCCTTTTCCAGCGCCTGGTAGACGGGAACGGTCCCGATGGGGACCGGGGAGTTCCGGATGATCCATTCCCGGGTGGTGTGCAGGTCCGCTCCGGTGGAGAGGTCCATCACCGTGTCGGCGCCCCAGCGCAAAGACCACTGGAGTTTTTCGACCTCTTCCAACACCGAGGAACTCACAGAGGAGGAACCGATGTTGGCATTCACCTTGACGAGGAACTCCCGGCCGATGATCATCGGCTCGGACTCGGGGTGGTTCACATTCGCCGGGATGATGGCCCGTCCCGCCGCCACCGCCTCCCGCACCACCTCGGGGCTCACATTCTCCCTGGCAGCCACAAAGCGCATCTCGGGGGTGACCCTCCCCGCCCTGGCGTAGGCGAGCTGGGTAACCACCTTGTTCGGGCGGGCCCTGAGCTTGGGGCGCGCAGATCCCGACGGGAAGCCCTCGGGCGTCCCGGGCCGAGACGTTGCCCTTGAACGGCCCCCTATCCCGTCGTCCTCGGGGCGGATTGGGCGGCCGGCGATCTCCTCGACGTCTTCCCGAGCGGCGATCCATGCGGCCCGAAGTGGCGCCAAGCCCTCTTCGGGGGGCGCGCCGGGGCCCTCCGTTGTGTACCGGCGGAGCGGCGGTTCGGCGCCCGAGGGAAGCTCGATGTCCATAAAGGGGACACCCTTTATCCCTTCGTCGGCGTCCTTCAGAACCCGACGCCCAGCACCACTTGTGTTCGCGTTAGTCATATCATCCCTCCGCCGGCATTATCCGGATCAGGTTCCGCGGTCGGCCCCGAGGCCCTCTCAGCCCGCCATGGCAAGCTCCCGCACACAACTGTTACCGTACGGCGGGGCGCCGGACATCTCGGCCCGGTTTGCCCGACTCGCACACCCTGGACGCTACTACCCCGGCAGACCAAAGGCCATAGCGCGGGCTGCGCTGCGGCCGGCCAAAGGACCCCATCAGAGCCCCGGAGTCATCTCCTTGTGCCTATTGGGGAAGCCAGGAGGCCTTTTTGGGGAAGCCGGAAGCTCTTGGGCATCTGAAGCGTTCAGCACAGCGAAAGACGAGAGCCATGGCAACCAACCAGGGCTGTGAAACGGAGGCCACCATGAACACAGAGCAGACGAACCAGGATTCGGCTACGCCCCCGAAGGGGCCCTGGACGGTGGAGAGGACCGTTTCGTTGCTGGCCGGGTCTTTGGTGTTGGGCAGCCTGCTGGCGGGCCGTTCCCGGCCACGGGCACGCCTTGTCACCGCATTCGTGGGGACCAACCTTGTCATGGCCGGGACAGTCGGATGGTGTCCCTCGAGCCTCATCCTTCACAAGCTGGGTCTCCCATGGGCGGCATCTTGTGGACTGAAGCAGCGTCAGGCGTAGAGCGGGAAGCCGAAGCGGGTGTGTGAGCCGCTCGGCTAAACACCCCCGATAGCCGGATGGCCATGGCGGCCTCGGCAATAGCATGGCCGCCATGCCGCCGTCCAAGCCGCACTGGGCACAGCTGATCCGTGAAGTGGTGGACTCCGGGTTGTGCACCGGGTGTGCCGCCTGCGTGGTTGTGTGCCCATACGACGTCCTCTCCTACGACGAGGGGCGTTACAAGCCATTTCACCTCGATGCCGATGGGGGGCCCGAGGACTGCACCCATGGGGAGCGGGGCTGCACCCTGTGCACGAGGGCATGTGCGCGCTTTCGGGACTGGGAACCGGAGGCAGACAACTTCTTGTTCGGGCGCGCAAGGTCCGACGAAGAGGTCGAGGGGGTGGTCAGGAAGGTCGCCCTCGCACGTGCGAGCGACCCAGAATTTGCCGCCGACGGCCAGGACGGCGGTTTTGTGTCAGCAACGCTCATCTGGGCCCTCGAACACGACATGATCGATGCGGCCCTCGTCTCCTACACCGGAGGCGGCGACTCCAGCTGGAAAGCGACGCCTGGCCTTGCCCGTAACCGGGAGGAGGTCATGGCTTCCTCGGGGTCCCGTTACACCTATTCAGCTAACGTCTTGGCATATCAACAGGCTCAATCGGAGGGCTTCGAACGCCTGGGGCTGGTGGGAATGGGCTGCATGGCGTCGGCTCCGGCAATAATGAAGGCCCGCAAGGCCGGCAAGACAGCCAGGCGATTCGCACTCGACATCGGTCTTTTATGTTCCAAGACCTTCGAGGACAGCATCTTTCCCGAACTTCTCCAGGCCCGCTACGGCCTGGCCCCGGCCAATATTGCCAAAATGAACATAAAGGGCCGGCTTCAAATCTGGGATAACTCTGGCGAGTACCACGAAATCCCACTAAAAGAAGCGCATGCCTGGACCAGAGATGGTTGTAAATCGTGTCCCGACTTTGCCGCCGAACACGCCGATATTTCGGCGGGAGGCATTGGGGCCTTTGGCGACTGGACCCTTGTGCTGGTGCGCACGCAACGGGGAGAGGAGCTTTTTGACGCGATGCTGGAGGGGGGCGTGATTCAGACCAGGCCGATCGAGGAGGACCCCGGCGCCCTGGGCCTGCTGCGCAAGCTCGCCAAGGCCAGCCGGAGGCGTTGGCCCGATTCGGACCACCAAGAGCCGGGTCGCCAGAGCCTTCCCGCCACCACCACCAGCGCCTAGTACCAGGCAATTGAGGCCAGGTCCCTTGATCGCTACCGACGTGACCCGGGACGGCTCCGAAGTTTTTTTGACTCACCCGCCTTCGCTTTGGCCAGGGTCGGCACCTTGAAGTTCGGCCTGGTGCATCTGTTCGAGGACGCCACCGCCGCTGCTATCGAGGAGAGCCGTGGCTTCAACGCAGCAGCCCTGGCGGCCTCGAGGGACCAGGACGGGTTCGATCTCTCCACTCCCGAAGGCCTGGAGGCTGCCAGGCGCAACTTGAGTCCCAGGCCTGCAGAGGCCCGGGCCGTGCAGCGAATCGCGCATCTCCGCAACCGTGACGTCCCGGTCCGGGTCATCGTCCCCCTGCAGGGCCAACCCCGCGCCGCCTACCTCCAGATCCACGGTGGCGGCTTTTACATGGACTCCGCCTCCCGAAGCGACCGCCGCAACATGGCACTGGCCGATTCTTTGAATATTGCCGTGGTGAGCGTCGACTACCGCCTCGCACCCGAGCACCCCTGGCCCGCCGCGCCCGAGGACTGCGAGGTGGCAGCGCTTTGGCTGATGCAGGAGTCGGCATCGCTGTTCGGGACGGACCGCCTGTTGATCGGTGGTGCCTCGGCAGGAGCGAACCTCGTCATGACGACGCTTTTGCGGCTGGCCGACCGAGGCCTGGCCGGGCAAATCCTCGGAGCCGTTTTGCAGTTCGGTGCCTATGACCTGAGTGGCCGCTCACCAGGTGGGGCCGCCTATGCAGAGGAATGGTTTATCCAGGCCTATGCCGGCCACGTAGCCGACCGGAGCATCCCCGACATCTCCCCGCTCTATGCCGACCTGCGGGGCCTGCCCCCCACCCTGGTCGTCGTGGGTGCCCTGGACGTCTTGTTGGAAGACAGCCTCCAGATGGCGGCCCGGCTGTCGGCGGCGGGGAACGACGTGGATCTCCGCGTCTATCCCGAGTCCACCCACGGCTTCAGCTCCTTTCCCACCGCGATGGCGGCCGCCGCCTGGGCCGGGATCGAATCGTGGCTTTCGGAGTGCCTCGGTTGACACCGCCGCTATCACCTTGCACACAACCACCACGGCTAGATGCCGGCCAGTGACCTGGCCCTGGCAAAGACCGAGTCGAACATCTTTTCGGTGAGCAGCTTTGTGAAGGTGTTGCGCTGGCTCGGGTGGTAGGAGCAGAGCACCGCGATCTCCTTGTTGCCCCCAGGCCCGGCCATCGTCGTCTCGGCTCCGTGTGCGAATCGGGGGAGCCTGCCTGCGGCCAAGGCCCGGCCCAGGTTTTCATACGCGAAGGCCCCCAGGGCCACCAGCACCGAAAGATTGCCGAGCAGAGCCAGCTCCCGGCGGAGAAAGGGCAGGCAGGCATCCCGCTCGGCGGGAAGGGGGCGGTTCTGCGGGGGTGCACAGCGCAGCACCGCGGTGACCCAGGTGTGAGCCAACTCCAGGCCGTCGCCGAGGCCTGAAGAGGAGGCCTGGTTCGCAAGGCCGGCCCGCCACAGAGCACCGAAGAGCCACTCCCCCGATCGGTCGCCGGTGAACATCCGTCCGGTCCGGTTTGCTCCGTGGGCCGCCGGTGCCAGACCCACCACCCCTATGGCCGCCTCGGGATCACCGAAACCAAATACCGGACGGGCCCAATAGCGCTGGCCCGAAAAGGATGCCCTGGGATGGGCCGCAACCTCCTGGCTCCATTCCACCAGCCTTGGGCAGGCGGCACAGGCGACTACCTCTGCGCGCAGCTCCGCAAGGCGGGGCGGCAGGTTGCTTGGTCCTTCATCCCCTCGGGTGGCGGCGTCGAAGGAGGCGGGCATCGGACAACTACCCTAGGAGACCCATGCCACGAAGCTCAGCCCGCCGGCCCACGCTGGCCCTGCTGGTCCGCCACGGCCAGACCCCCACCACAGATCGG
>JAKAOS010000125.1 GCA_021823165.1 Actinomycetes bacterium
AATCTCGAAGCCGAGTTACAACACATCGGGCAGGTGCCCGGAGAGGACTGGGCGAAACGGGCCGAGGCGGCCTCCGAGGCGTTCAGGGAATTCCGCTCGAACCACGAGCGGCTTTTGAGCGAGCGACAACGGCTGATATCCAGGATCGAAGAGATCCATGTCAACGATGTGGTCCTCCAGCGAGCCGATGGCATCGGAGCTCTGATAGAGGGCCTCGAATATTACCGGAGAGCCGTGAAGGATCTCCCTGGCGTCAAAGCCGACGCCCAGGCGGCCAAAGAGATCATGGAACAGGAACTTCGCCTGGCCGGGTCCAACGAGGCGAATGGCGCGATCGTTCCCGACATACAGCTGGCGGCGATCGAACAACTGATCGGCCAGTATGCCGAGTTGGAGAACAGGCGCCAGATCGCGGCCGAAGAGCTCCGCTCGGCCAGACAAGCTATCGCCGAGGCCGAAGCGGAGCTGGACAAACTGCCTCCGGACCCGAATCCCGCCATGCTGGTTGCGTTGGAACACTCGATCGAAGTGGCCACCAACAAGGCCGAAGCCTTGGCCCTTGTCGATAGGGAGCAGGCGGCACACTCGGTGGAGGCCCAGCAGCACAAAGAAGCAGCCCTGCGGCTGGGACTCGGCCAGATGAGCCTGGACGAGGTGGTCTCTTTGGCCCTGCCCGGTATGGCCGCGGTCGAAGCGGAGCGCCTCCGGCGCGAATCGCAACGCAAGGACCGGGAACACCTCGATCGGCAGATATCAGACGCTCGGGCCAGGATCGAGGAGATCCAAGCCAGCATCGAACAGTTGAGCGGGGCAGCACCTGGGGATGAGCAGCTAAAGGAGGCCAGGCGCCACCGGGACCAGGGATGGGCGCTGTTGCGAGAGCGCCTCGCTGGCCGGGCGGTGGACGAATCCTGGGCAGCCGGGCTGGGGCTGGAGGAGGCCTTTTCGGCAGCGATCGAAAAGGCGGACTTGCTGGCCGACCAGCGCTACCTGCATGCCGAGGAACTGGCAACGCTTGCAAAGTACCGGGCCGACCTCAAGCGGGCCCGGGAGGCCCTGCAGGGGCTGCAGGACGCCTCGCAGCTCTTGGAGGAAAAGGACGCGGCGGCCCTTGGAGCATGGGAGAGGCTCTGGACCGAGGCAGGGGTGAGCGCCGGGTCTCCCGATGAGATGTCCGAGTGGATCGATAAGCACAACGCACTGGTGGATGCGATCCAAACCTGGCGCAAAAAAGAGGCCGAGGCCAACAAGGTCCGGGGCGAAGCGGCGCAGTTGGTCCATGACATCGCCGGGACACTCAGTTCCCTGGGCGCCACGGCAGGCCCCTCTGAAATCGGACCGTTGACAAGCCATGCGCGTGCCGTGTTGACAAGCCTGCGCCACACAGAACAGGAGCGGAGTACCAAAGCGGAACTCTTGGAACGAACCAGGCGGGAAGAGCCCCGACGGGACGGTGCGCTCCGCAAGATCGAGGACGAAATCGCTGCGTGGAGGCAACGCTGGGAAGAAGCCCTTGTTCCCTTTTCCCTGCCGCCCTCGGCCGAACCCGCCGCCGTCAGGACCGTTCCCGGCCATTACCGTTCGGCGGCCAAGAAGGCCGAGGAGTTGAGAAAGCTAAACCAGCGCCAGCGGGACATGGAGAACAACTGCGATGATTACGCGACAAAGGCGCGTGCGGCGGCCGAAGGCCTGATGTCTCTCTCCTCAGCCGGGGTGCCAGACACCGTCGCCCAGCTGAAAGACCTCCTCGCCAAGGCTCAGGCCGACCGCCAAACCCGTTCCGAACTGGAGACAGAGTCCCAACGTATCCACCAGGAGGCCGAGGCCGCAGCGGTAGCTTTCGCCGGGGCAGAGAGGAAACTCAGAGAACTGCGGGCCGAGGCGAAAATGGCCGAAGCCGACGACCCGCTCTACGACCTTGCCTCACTTTTGAATCAGACAAGGCAGGCTGCCGCACTACGCCACCAGCTGGCAGAGGTGCGGGAGACCCTGGCGGAACAGGCCAGCCCCTTGAGCATCGAGGAGATAGAGGCGCAGGTCCTGTCCGCCTCGGAAGATTTGGAGACCCAACTCCACGATGCCGAGGCACGCTCGGATGAATGCGGAGCGCGCCTGGAGAGGGCCGTTGTGGAGCTGGAACGAGCAAGGAGCGCGGCCGGGGAGGTGAGGGGCGAGGCGGATGCGGCCGAACTGGAACAGGACGCCGAAGCACACCTCGCTCAAGTATCAGAAGGCGCCCAGGAGTACGCAGTGATTGCCGTGGCGCTCTCGATTCTCGAAAAGAGCATCTCGGACTACGCCAAGAGCCACGAGGGCCCACTGCTTCAGCGGGCGAAGGTGATCTTCGCGGACCTAACCGGTGGGGCCTTTTCCGATCTTGTGACAGAGGTGGTAGGGGACCGGCAGGTCCTGGTGGCGATCCGGCGCAGCGGGGATCCCTGTTCTGTAGAGGCCATGAGCGACGGCACCCGGGACCAGCTCTATCTGGCCCTGCGGCTGGCCGCCCTGGAGCACCAGCTGGATGCCGCAGCCAACCCGGTGCCCGTGGTGCTGGACGACGTGCTGGTCAACTTCGACGACACCAGGGCGGCTGCAGCACTGGGGGCGCTGGCGAGGCTGGGAGAGCACACCCAGGTGTTGCTCTTCACCCACCACGAACGAGTGGCAGAGATTGCCCGCCAGGAACTCGGCACCGAGTCGGTAGCCGTGGTGCGGCTGGAGGCGAGGGACCACGATACCCCGAGTTCCTGGGGTCGCTCGGAGGCCTACGAACTTGCGACCAAGGCCGGGCTGTCCCGCCACGGCACCGAGTCGGCGATTCTCAAAGCGGCGAGGGCGGCAGATGGGCAGGGTCTGTCCAAATCCGAACTCCTAGATGCCAGCAGCGTGGCAGAGGAATCGTGGAACCAGGCGATCAAGTCACTTCTCGCACAAGGACTCCTGCGACAGGAGGGCAACAAGCGTGGCGCCCGCTACTACGCCGTGGAGCTGAGACAACCTGCGGACTCTTCAACCTAAACTGAAGCAAACCTGGCGGGCTAGACGGCTTTCCTCATCGGGACAAGTAGGGAACTGGAGAGAGGGGATTCTCAGTCTCTCCCCTGTGCCTGGAGGCGTGCCCGCTGCGGCTCGACGGTGTAGCGAGGGTCCTCCGCGCTCTGCTTGCCAGCGTGGAACACCCCCCAGCGGGTCGCCAGGGAGGCCGAGACCAAACACATCCCACTGAGTACCCCAGCGGCCCTGCTGCGGCCGGCCCCGACAAGGGCCAGGGCCGATCCCGCTACGGCAAGTACCTTGGATGCCTTCATGTAGGCACCGCCCCTGCCCTCCCGATAGGGGGTATGAAGGAAGCCGAGGCGACGGGAGATCAACTCTTCGCATACCAACTCGCCTACGGCACCCAGGATCCCAAGCCTGCGGGCGGGAGAGTTCTCCGATAGGGGCGCCGCAGCCATCCCCAGGCCCCCGGCGGCCGCCGCTCCCGAGGAGGCGAAGAGAAATGGCAGCTCCCGATATGCGGCGTGCCAAGACGGGACCGCAGTATTCGAGATAAGCGCCGCGGTGTAGGTGGCGAGCGGAGGGCCCAACAGCACGGTGCCTGCGGTGGCGGCCGCACGGATCGGGGGTGGCAGGGCCACGAAATCCGTGACGGCGCCCAGCATCGCAGCGGGGGCATAAGCCGAGAGTATCCACGACCCCACGCTCATGGGAGAGGTCGGCTTGAAGGTCCGGAGCATATTCAAAAAGCGTGATGGGCGCCCCAGGTCATTGACCAGGGCCACCAATGACATCCCCATTGCACCCGCCGAGGCCAACCTCGACCATCGTGCGAGGCTGGGGCGGGAGGTCAGCTCCGATCCCGCAGCCAACAAAGAAGCGGATCCGGCCATCCCCCCCAGGAACAAATATCCCGGGATGTCGGGCACCTTCCATGCCGGTGGGTTGAGGATCGGCTGGTTGTAGTAGGAGGCAGCGGATTGCTGGCCCCAGCCGTGAGGGGGCCCGGGCACCACAGAGCCATTGGATGCCGGATCCCCGCCGGTGTGATCCACCCCGCCCGCCGCTTTGGCATCAAAGCCCTGCCGCTTCATGCCCGCCTCCCCGCAAAGACGGCGAGGCAGGCGGCCAGCAGGCTCACGGACGCGGCGGCAACGTGGCGCCAGATGTCGGGCAGGTCCCTGGTCGTCACCTGGGGATCGGGAGGCAGGCCGTAGACCTCGGGGCGGTCCAACAACAAAAAGAACGCCCCCGCTCCCCCGACCCCGTCTGCCGGGTCCTCTCCATACAGCCGGGCGGAGGACACCCCGGCCTCGTGCATCTGCCCAAGACGCCTCTGGGCCCGGTCTCGCAACTCGTCGAGTTCCCCAAACTGGATCGAGTCGGTGGGGCAGGCCTTGGCGCACGCCGGCTCCTCCCCGACGGCCAGGCGGTCGTAGCACAGGGTGCACTTCCAGGCCCGCCCGTCCCCCTCGCGCTGGCCTATCACCCCGAAGGGGCAGGCCGGGATGCAGTACTTGCAGCCATTGCAGATGTCCGACTGCACCACCACGGTCCCGAACTCGGTTCTGAACAAGGCTCCGGTGGGACAAACATCGAGGCATCCCGCATGCGTGCAGTGCTTGCAGACGTCGGATGCCATGAGCCAGCGAAGCCCACCATTATCCGTAGGGATGGCCGGATCCCCGCCTGGAGCTTGGGTCGGCATTCTTTGCTCCACGAATGCCACATGCCGCCAGGTGCTGCCACCGAGATGGCCGGTGTTGTCATAGGAGTGCCCGGTAAGGGCCAAGCCGTCCTCTGGGACCTGGTTCCACTCCTTGCAGGCCACCTCACACGCCTTGCACCCGATGCATATCGAGGTATCGGTGAAAAACCCCACCCGTGTTGGGTGATCCTCATACCCGCTGGCAGAGGCCGGGGTCTCGCCCTCCAACAACGGCAGGTCGAACAGCTTCACAGCCTCACCCTCCAATCCCCGAATGCTCAGTTATCCCTGCCCGGCGGCGATACTGCTCCACCAGTGCCAGCCTCGCCGCCCCCCGGGGGCGCCGGCCGGGCCGGATGTCCACGCTGAACACCTTGGACTCCTGGATCAACACATTGGGGTCCAGCGCTATTGACGCCAGCTCGTTCGCGGCATCCCCCGTCACCAGCCCGTTGGGTCCGAAGTGGTAGGGGAGGCCGATCTGGTGGATGTCTTTCCCCCCCACCCGCAGCGAACGGATGCGCTCGGTGACCAGCACCCTGGCTTCGATCACGTTGCGGGCCGTCACGATGGTCGCCCAACCCATGTGGTCCAATCCCCGCTCGGAAGCAAGCTGGGGGGAAACCTCGCAGAACATCTCGGGCTGCAACTCCGAGAGATAAGGGAGCCATCGGGACATCCCACCCGCAGTGTGGTGCTCGGTGAGGCGGTAGGTGGTGGCAAGGTAGGGGAAAAGCTCCGAACCCGCCTCCTGGCCGAAGGGGTGGTAGAGATTTTCCTTCCTCCAGTAGAGCTTGCGGACCGGGTTGCGCTGCTGGGCGTAGAGCAGGTTTTGACAGGGCGACTCCTGGGCTTCGTAGTGCGTGGGAAGTGGCCCGTCCATCAGCCCCACCGGCACATACAGCCATCCCTTGCCGTCTGACTGCATTACAAATGGATCCACCCCAGATATGGCGTCGGGGCCCTCCGCCCCGTCCGGTGGCCGATAATGGGGGGACTTGTCAGAAGCAAAGTCCGCCACGTCGTGTCCCGTCCAGGAGGACTTCTCCTCGTCCCACCAGACGAGCGCCTTGGCCTGGCTCCACGGCTTTCCCTCGGGATCGGCCGAGGCGCGGTTATACAGGATGCGGCGATTCGCTGGCCACGCCCAGCCCCATTGGCTGGCAACCCAGTCCTGCTCCTGGCCGGGCTTTCGGCGGGCGGCCTGGTTCTCGCCATTTGCATAGACCCCGGCGTAGATCCAACATCCAGAGGTGGTGGAGCCGTCCGCCTCTAACTGCTCGTAGGAGCTGATCGGGTTGCCTGCCTGGTCCCGGCCGTTGATCTCGGCAAGAATCGCTTCAGCCGATGGCTCGGCATCTGGCCCTTGGGTCGGATAATCCCAGGTGAGGTCCAACAGCGGCCGGTCCGCCTCGTCGGTGGAAGCGGCAAGCTTCTCCTTGATGAGCCGGCCTAGGTGGTAGTAGAACCAGAGGTCGCTTCGCGCATCCCCGGGAGGCTCCACCGCCATGTGGTGCCACTGCAGCATGCGTTGGGTATTGGTGAAGCTGCCGTTCTTCTCTGTGTGGGCGGCTGCGGGGAAAAAGAACACCTCGGTTGCTATGTCCTGGGTGCGCAGTTCCCCAGATTCGATCTCGGGGCCGTCCTTCCACCAAGTGGCACTCTCGATAA
>JAKAOS010000126.1 GCA_021823165.1 Actinomycetes bacterium
AACGCGTTGCTGCAGATCATGGCGGGCGGCCGGTTCACCAACTACCAGGGGAGGACAGTCGACGTCAGGGACACCGGGCTTATCATGAGCTGCAACCTCGGCACGGCGGATCGTTGCAAGACGGCTCTCGGCTTCGCCCGCACCACCGAGGCGGTGACTCACGAGAAGATGAAGCAGAAGGTCCACGAAGCACTCAAGGGCCACTTCCGGCCCGAGTTCTTGAACCGCATTGATGAGGTGATCGTCTTCCACGAACTCACCAAGGCGGAGATAACCGAGATAGTGGACCTGATGACCCGTCGTGTCCGCGAGCAGCTCGAGAGCCAGGGCCTTGCTCTGGAGCTGACCCCGGCGGCCAAGGAACTGTTGGCTGACCGGGGATACGACAAGGCACTCGGCGCCCGGCCCCTGCGGAGGGCTATCCAGCAGCTGGTGGAGGACCCACTGTCGGAGCGGATCCTTTGGAAGGAGTTCCGGGTGGGTGAAACCATCATTGTCGACGTCGAAAATGGCGAGATGGTGTTCCGGGCAGTGGAGGGCATCGAGCATCTTCCAGTCGAGCTGGCAGGAGCGGGCTCGGAGTAGTAGCAGCAGGGGGGGAGATTGGGGTGGCGGGCAAACCGCCACCCCAATCTTTGTTTAATGGGGCCGGCTTTCGGAGCCTTATTCATTTACTAATCACATGAGAGCATTCTCATGATTTTGTGCTTTAGCTACGGGGTATTATGTCGATCAAGAACTCGAAGGCATTAGTGCCAACGGGAAGAAGGAGAGCTCCGTGGCTACAGGGGCCCGCTGGTTGATCGCTTTGCTGGGTGGGAGTGGTTTAGTGGCCGGTGGCATGGTGGCCCTCGCCAGAGCCCCCCGCCCGGTGCAGCTTGTCTCTGCGCCCTCACCGTCCGCCGTGTCTGTCACGGCACAGGCGCACAAGCTGGCTCAGCAGGAAAAATCGCTACGCCAGGCAATTGATAAAGCCCGCAGCGACCTGAGCGCCAAGGCGGCTGCCGAACAGGCCAAGGTGCGCGAGGCAGATGCCCAGATTGCGGCTCAGGAGAAGGCTCTTGCCAGCCAGCAAGCCGCTCTCGCCGCCCGCCAGCAGTCTCAAAAGGCGCCCACGGTCAACGCGGTGACAGGGGCAAGTTCCGCTTCAGGAGGAGATGACGGAGGAGGCGGCGGTGACCACTGAGGGGAGCCAAAGACTTGATGGATCCCCACCAGGAGGATCGAGCCGAAGGCGTCGGCGCTGGGCGCCCCCGGCCGCGGTTGGGGCGATGGTTGCCCTTACCACTTCCGTCACGACGGCCTGGGTTGCCGCACGGGTGCCCAACCCGAACTCCGCTTCCGCCAGGGCCGCTGCGGCCCGGGCCCAGACCTTTCGGGTGTACTCGTATGACTCAAAGGAGCTCTCGGGGGAAGAGGAGCAAGTGGCCGGGGACGACAGGGCCATCTCCTCTACCTCGTCGAACATCTCTTCCCCGACGGCTGTTTCCCCCTTGCCACCACTCCCGTCTCCGGCTGCTGCCCCCTCTGTCCATGGGGTGACGGGGGCATCCAGTGTGCCCTGAGGCAGGAGGGTCTGGAGACTTTGGTAGTCGGCAATGCTTGACTCTCCCCTAGGGGTGATGCCAGAGGCCGCCGATTGTGGTTCTCATGGGGAAGGCTTGCTGGCAATGGAGACCCATGCCATGGCCACCACCATCAAGGTCCAGGCCCACGGCGCAGCTTCTGTGCAGGCCGCAGAATCGGCAATTTCCCAAGCCTTCGGTCTATGCCACCAGATGGAATCCGCCTGCACCCGCTTCGATCCCTCCAGTCCTCTCATGCGGGCCAATGCCGCAGGGGAGGGGTGGGTTTCGGTGCCGAGGCTCTGTTATGACACACTTGTGGATGCCGAGAGCGCCCATCGCGCAACGAGGGGCCGATTCGACCCCCGAGTATTGGGGGATCTTGTCGGCCTCGGCTACGACTCCAGCTTCGTAGATGCTCGAAAGACCGGGGTATTGAGGGCCCGGCCGGCCTTTGCGGGCCCATGGCAACCGGGTTTCCGGGGGTGGAGCACACAGGTGAGGATTGGGGCTCATCCGGTGGACCTGGGCGGCATAGGAAAGGGTCTTGCCGTGCGTTGGGCCAGTTCGATCATTTCGAAAACCGTGGGCGATTTTCTCATGGAGGCGGGAGGCGACTGCTACTGCGCCGGAAGTGCTCCCGATTCCGGGCCCTGGATGATCGGGGTTGAGAACCCCTTTGGTGGTGCTTCGCCGGTGGCGGTGTTGGGACTACGGGACAGAGCCGTTGCCACCTCCTCGACCCGGGTGCGGCGGTGGGCGGCCGTCGGGGGAGAGGCACACCATCTGATCGATCCCCATGACGGCAGGCCCGGTGGCAAAGGCCTTGTTTCGGTGACGGTGGTGGGCAGGGATCCCGCCCGCGCCGAGGTGTGGTCCAAGGTGGCCTTCTTGGAGGGCAGGGATGGGATCGAGCACTTGGTAAATCGCAAGGGTCTCGCCGCCGCCTGGATCGATGCGGAGGGCAGGGTTTCAATTTCTCGAGCAATGCAGCGCTATGTCGCATGGAGGCCCCTATGAAGTCAGCCGAAAGACTCGGGTCTTCCAGGGTGTCTGTCGGCTGGCCCCTGGCCCTGGGGCTGGGGTCCTTTGGGATTGGATACGTAGCTTTGGTGCTCCTGGGTCCTGCGCTAGGGGACAGGATGCTTCCCTGGATCCTGGGGCGGGGTTTGGGCCTGGCGTCGTTTCTCGCTCTTTCGGCTCTGGTTGCCCTCGGCATCTGGTATCGGCATGAAGGGCGGTTGGCTCGCAGCGTGTTGCACCCTGCGGTGATCCTGAGGACCCACGCTGCCCTGGCCCTGGCTTGTGCCGCTCTGGTGGGAGCCCACGTGGTGGCACTCGTGCTGGATCCCTATGCCAAAGTGGGTCTCATCGGGGCACTGATACCCGGCCGTTCCCTCTATCGCCCCCTCGGCGTCGCCCTTGGCACCATAGCTGCCTATTTGGGAATCATCGTGGGCGCCACGGCCGCCGGGGCGGGTCGGATCGGGAGATCATGGCTGCCCTTGCACCGCCTGGCCGCGGCGACCTTTGTCTTCGCGTGGCTGCACGGTGTCTCTTCGGGGACCGACACGGTGGCATTGCGCTGGCTGTATGGCGTTGTCGGGGTGGCGGTGGTCATGCTGGGCGTTACCCGATACATCCAGGCCAGGGTCGCATGAACCTTCTGCCGAGTCCCAGTGGGGAGGCTCGCTACGAAAGCCCCGATTCGGTTCGGGCCGTCTTTTTGGCCGGCGACGCCGGGGCCCGGCTCCTGGCGGGGCCTCCCGCATCGGCCGGGGCCGAGGGACTGTCCTCGCATCTTGGCCGCCTGGGCGCCCCCTCTGCTTTGGCGGGTGCCGATCTGGTTGAAGTGGTGGCGGCATCAGGCCTCAAGGGCCGTGGCGGGGCGGGATTCCCCGTGGCACAAAAGCTCAATACCGTCCGAGTGAGCGCGGGCAAGCCGCTCGTTGTCGTCAACTGCTCCGAGAGCGAACCCGCTTCGGCAAAGGATCGCACACTGGTCCGGCTGCGCCCGCACCTCGTGCTGGATGGGGCTGCAGTAGCCGCCAGGGCGGTGGGGGCGAGTCAAGCGGTCCTCTATCTTCACCGGGGAGACCTTCGCAGCGCCAGGGCGCTGGACGCGGCTGTGGCAGAGCGCAAACAGGCCGCCATTGCCGACCCCGACTTCTCGGTGGCGTGGGCCCCTCCCCGCTACGTAGCGGGCGAATCCAGCGCCATCGTCCGCTTCTTGGAGGGAGGTGAGGCAAAGCCACGCTTTGGGACCCGTGCCGCCATTTGCGGGGTCAACTGCGCCCCCACTGCGATTCACAACGTGGAAACGCTGGCTCATCTGGCCCTGGTTGACCGGATGGGACCCGACGAGTTCCGCCGATGTGGCACGCCGGGCTTTTCGGGATCGGTTCTTGTCACCCTCGCGGGAGCCGTGCAGCACCCGGGGCTTGTGGCCGAGTTGGTCGCGCCCGTGCCGGCCTCCGAACTGCTGGGTGTCGCAGGTATCTCCTCTCCCCCCCAGGCCCTGTTGGTCGGCGGCTATGGCGGGGCATGGATTGACGGCCGGTCCGCCTGGGACAGCCACATCTGGCCCGATGCGTTGCTCCAGGGCGGGTTCTCCTTTGGTTGCGGGTTAGTCGGCGTGTTTCCCAACGGGGCCTGTGGAGTAAGGGAGACCAGCGGTATCCTTTCCTATCTTGCTTCGGAGAGTGCCGGGCAGTGCGGTCCCTGCCGCTACGGGCTGGATCACCTTGCGAACTCGCTTGCCCGCCTGGCCAAAGGTGAAGCGGGTCGGCGCGAGCTCAAGGCTCTGGAGCGCAAGGCCGCCTCCATCGTGGGCAGGGGGGCATGCTCACACCCCGACGGGGCGGTGTCTTTGCTGAGACACTGCCTCGAGGTATTCGAGGCAGACATCCGGAGCCATTCCCAAAGACGCCCCTGCCGGGCGGCACATTCGGACTCGGTCTTCCCCCTGCCCTCCCAGATCGAACAAACGTGGCGTTGAAAGAGGTGCTGCTGGTCGATCCCGAGCGCTGCCGGGGGCACGGCATATGTTGTCTTTTGGCGCCGGAGCTGATCGACTTGGATGACTGGGGCTATGCCCAGGTGCTCAAGAGCCAGCCGTTGAGTTCCGATGAGCTCAAAAGTGCAAGCCGTGCCGTAGCCGGATGCCCCGCTCGTGCCCTTTCACTGGTGCAAGAGGGACAAAAAGACCAGCGGAACTGATTGGGGTTGGCCAACGCAGAAAGGCGTGGTCAAGACGCCCGGACTCGGCGCTGGGCGGGAAGTATCCCACAGGCCGAAAGTGCGGACGCGACGTCGGGCACCCTCAGCAGATCCATTCCCGTGCCGGACAGCTCCGCCGACGCCGGCACTACCGCCCGGCCAAAGCCGGCCCTCTTTGCCTCGCTGAGCCTCGCCGGCAGATGGTGCGGCCGCCGGATCTCGCCTCCCAGGCCGATTTCGCCGACGACGACCAGATCCTCTGGGAGGGGGAGGCCGGAGAGCGAGGACACTACCGCCATCGCAACGGCGAGGTCTGAGGCGGGTTCCGTCGCTTTGGCACCCCCTACGGCCGAGACGAAGACGTCTGTGGAGCCGAGCCCCACGCCGGCGTGGCGGGCAAGGACGGCGAGGATTGCCGACAACCTGCCGCAATCGGTCCCCTGGCAACTCCGACGGGGTCCCGCTTCTCCAGCTCTGGCAGTGAGCGCCTGAAGTTCCACCATGAGCGCCCTGCGCCCGTCCATGGTCGGGGTTATTACGTCACCGGCCTGCCCGGTTCTCCGATCGGCGAGGAACAACGAGGTGGCGTCCCCAACGCAACGCAATCCCTTCTTGCCCATTTCGAACAGGCCCAGTTCACCGGTCCTGCCGAAGCGGTGCTTTACGGCCCGCAGCGAGCGCAGCCCCAAAGGCTCGCCTTCTTCGAAGCTGAGGACGGTGTCCACCATGTGCTCCAGGGTCCTTGGCCCCGCCAAGGAACCGTCCTTTGTCACATGGCCCACCAATATCACCGTCATGGCCGACGGCCCCTTGGCCCACTCCACGCACCGCTGGGCGCAGCTTCGGACCTGGGCGAGGCTGCCGGCGGAGCCCCCGACCTCGGCGTCCGAGACGGTCTGGATGGAGTCCACCACCACAAAGGAGGGAGATACCTCGGCGACCGCTGCCTCCACCTTCGCCCAGTCTGAATCGTTGCAGATCCAAAGCGAAGCTGGCATTTCCCGGAGGCGATTTGCCCTGCTGCGCACCTGGGCAGCGGACTCTTCTGCGGAGACATAGAGCACGTCAGTCCCCTGGGAGGCCACCGCCGAGAGTGCCTGGAGCAACAGTGTTGACTTCCCGATCCCAGGCTCTCCGCCGAGGACCGTTATCGATCCCCGCATAAAGCCTCCCCCAAGGACCCGATCGAGTTCTTCGAGACCCGTTGGGATCACCGCCGCCCCGGCGGCATCGATCTCCACCAAGCGATTCACGGTCGCTGTTGTTCGGCGTTTGGGGGCTTCCTCCTCGGCGAGGGAGTTCCAGCTTCCACAACTCGGGCAACGACCAGCCCACTTTGGGCTCTCGGCGCCACAGTCTCGGCAGAGGTAGGTGTTGCGCTCGGAGCGTGCCATTGCGCCCAGGCTATGCAAGGGGTGTGACTCCCAAGCCGGAAGGTTCGCCTGAGGTGGCGAATCCGATCCTGGCTGTGGTAGCCGGAC
>JAKAOS010000127.1 GCA_021823165.1 Actinomycetes bacterium
GGGAGCTGCTGGAGCGGACGCAGCTGGAGGTCGGTGAGGGTCCCTGCATCGAGTGCTTCGTCTATGACCGCCCCGTGCCCACCACCGACCTGCACAGCGACGAGCGCTACCCGCGCCTGGCCAAGCTGCTTGCAGGCAAGGATATCCACGGCTTGCTGGGGGTTCCGGTGCGGCTCGGGGACGGCCCGGTGGGATCGCTCAACGTCTATGTGACCGAGCCCCACGACTGGACGGGCGAGGAAGTCACGGCGCTGGAGGACTATTCGCGCATACTGAGCGCGCTTTTGTCGGCGGCGCTGGCGGCGGAACGCAACGATGCGCTCGCCCAGCAGCTGCAGTATGCGCTGGACTACCGGATAGTCATCGAAAGAGGCATCGGGTATCTCATGGCGCGGGACGGGACCGACGCGGTCACGGCCTTCAACTTGTTGCGGAACTCCGCTCGCAAGAGCCGGAGGCGGGTTGGAGACTTGGCGGCGGACCTGTTGGCAGGACGCCCACTCCCCTGAGGATGGCCGGCTCCGGTTCTGTGGACCCCGAAGCGGATCGAGTCACCCCCGGCCAGACCCCAGGGCCTTGGCCAGGGGGCGGGCCCTGGCCGCAAGCGCCGCGGAGGGCCGGTCGTCCAAAAAGAGCCGGAGCTGGATTTTGGCATCTTTTGTGTCATGGATGGAGTAGTAGAGGATTTCGGCCAAAAAGAGGTGGGCGTCTGGGTAGGTGGGGGCCACCTTGATGGCCTGGGAGACATAGGACCGTCCCCGGGCCACAAGGCTCCCATTACCCTTCGCCATGCCCGCAGAAGCAAGTATCCACCCCTCATAGGCAAGAGCCTCGGGCTGGTTGGGATACCTGTGGAGGATCTTTTCGAACAGTTGCAGGGCCAACACGTCTTTGCCCTGGGAAACCAAGATCCTTCCCTGCACCAGCTGTTGTGCCAAGCGCTGCTGGCTGCTGACCTGCTCGCTGCCGGTGATGGTCTGGCCCGCCAGCAGGGGCCGTGCATAGGCCCCCAGAGCTACGCCCGAGGCGGCGACGACCGCAAGCACCCCGGCAACCAGCAACCACTTGCGGCGGGATCCACCCTTGGGACCCCTGGCCGGGCCGGAGGCCGGCTTGGTTTCCAGCCGGTCCAGCGCCGAGGCGGCCGATGCGGCCCGCGCCATGGCTGCCGCCCGCAGTTCCTCATACTCCTGTGACTCAAGAAGGCCGGCCTGGAACTCCGCTTCAAGGTCCGAGATGCTAGCAATGGCCTCTGAGTGCTCCTGGGAAAGCGCCTCTGCCGTGGCGGTTGCCATGTCGTCCATTGGGCTCATTGCTGTCCCGAACCCCCTCCGGCACGTCCCCTTGCGTTCCGCCAGGCCAGCCACCCTCCCGTTGCCAGGACCACTGCGCCTATGGCAAAGGGCGCGTCCCAAAGCAGCCCCGCACCGGTGGAGGAGGACGGCACCATCAGGATGCTCTGGCCGTAGCGGGTCTCCAGATAGGAGACGATGGCATGGTTGGTTGCACCCGCATGCACCTGGGTTCGGACATAGCGGGCAATGGCCAGAGCACTCGGCTCGGTCGAATCGGCCACCGACAGATCCGCGCAGCTGGGACAACGCAACTCGTGCTCGAGTGCCGAAATGCGTCGTGCCGAGCTTTGCCGGGGTGTGGGCTTGGTCCCCGAGACAGCCACGACCACAACCACAACCACCAACAGCCCGAGCCAGCCGAGGCGGGCCGGGGTGAGTCGCCGGTTCGGGCCGGGGTGCTCCTTGTGGCTCCTTTGGGCCATCACCGGCTCCCAACCACCGCTTCGAGCTGTGTGGCTTTGACCGGGCCCACAAAGCGGGCAACCACCTTCCCATTCGGAGCCACCACAAATGTCTCGGGCGGCTCCCTCACGCCCCACGCCAGCGCAGTCTGGCCACCTGGGTCCTGTAGGGCGGTGGCGGTGGACCCGGTCAGGCGCAAAAATCCCCTCGCCTGGGATGATGGGTCGGAAAAGGCCACCATCACCAACCTGGCTGCCCCTGTGGACGAGCGCGCCTGGCTCTGGGCGAAACGATTGAGGGAGGAGGCCTCCAGGCGGCAGTCGACGCACCAGCTTGCAAAGAAGTTCACCACCACCCAGTTGCCCCTGTGGGTGCCGAGTGCAGGACCCGCCAGGAGCGGCCCGGCGAGGGGTGGGGCCCTGTGGCCCAAAAGCGGAGTCGCAGCCTGCTGGGCGCCGGGGGACGGCTGGAGAGCAAAGACCACCGCCGAGGCGATAACCAGGGCGCCCACCGCCAAAAGTGCCACTCGCAGCACAGTGGTCCTGAGGCCATGCCTCCTCGCCATTCAGCCGGCCGCCTCTCCCGCCCCAACCGGCTGCGGCCTCACCCCACCACGGCGTCCGTCGGCTCGGTTGGAAGAACCATCCCGCCGGGCACCCATGCGGCGACGTGGCGTGAGAGACATCGCGGTCCCCAGTGCCACGATGCCGCCGCCTATCCAAATCCATATGACCAAAGGCTGGACGATCACGCCTATGACCACCGGCGAGCCCGGACCCGCCGGCGGTGAGACGAGAGTTAGGTATACATCACGCAAAGGCGTGGATTGGATGGCGGGGCTCCCGATGTAGGTGGTGGCGGCTCCGAAACGACTGACCGCGGGGCGGAGCAAGGAGCCGTGGCCATTCAGGGTGACAACCGCCTCGACCGAGGTCTCAGATGGGGTGACAACGGTTGCGCCTCGGTGATAGGTGAGGGTTTGGCCGAATATGGCGGCACTCTGGCCCGGCCGCAGGCGCACCTGGCCGCGCTGGCCGAAGTTGTAGGCGGTGGCCAGGGCAACCGCAACTACCACCACCCCCAAATGCACCACCATCCCACCCGAGCCCCGGCCCCAGAAGGAGGCCAACCTGCCCCTCCCCATGGTCCGGCCGGCCGCGTAGGACTTGAAAAGTCCCCGGAGCGCCCCGGCCCCGGCGAATCCCGCCAGGCCGAAACACACGACCAGCTCCACTCCCCTCACCCCCAAGATGGCGGCGAGCACCATCGATGCTCCGCCAACCCACCCAGGAACCAAAAGCCGGTCCCGTAACACCTGAGACCCCGCCCTCCTCCAGGGCAGCGCCGGGGCGACCGCCATCAGGAACAAAAGGGCAAGCGCAAGGGGCGTGGTCACGGCGTTGAAGTAGGGGGCACCGACATCGACCTGGTTGGCCGTGAAGAACTGGACGAACAGGGGAAATACGGTACCGGCCAAAACCAAAAACGAAAAGGCGGCAAAGGCCGCGTTGTTGGCGAGTATGGCCCCCTCCCTGGACAGCAGGGAGCGCACCTGTCCCTCGGCACGGAGCAACTCCGCCCTCCAGCCGATCAGGCCGACCCCAGTTATGACCACCACGGCAAAAAAGCCGATGAGCACCGGTCCGAGGGTCGAATCGCTAAAGGCGTGGACGGACTGGATCACCCCAGAACGGGTGAGAAAAGTACCGAGCACCGTCAGTGCGAAGGTTGCCACCAACAACGACAGGTTCCACACCGACAACAGGCCCAGGCGCTCCTGGGCCATTGCCGAGTGGATGTAGGCCGTTGCGCACAGCCAGGGAAGAAGGGCGGCGTTTTCCACCGGGTCCCATGCCCAGAATCCACCCCAGCCCAGCACCTGGTATGACCACCAGGCCCCCAGCACTATCCCGACCCCGAGACATCCCCATGCGAACAGCGCCCACCGGCGGGTCTCCAAAAGCCACCCCTCCCCGGTGCGGCCGGTAACAAGGGAGCCAATCGCGAACGCGAAGGGCACCGTGAAGCCCACAAAGCCGAGATACAAAAGTGGCGGGTGGAAGGCCACCAGGACCCGGTTCTGCAACAAGGGATCCGGGCCTGCCCCGTCCAGGGGCACCGGGCCTGCCAGCCGGGCGAATGGGTTGGCCGGCCAGGCCAGAAGCGACAGGAAAAAGGCGGCCACCAGGTAGACGACAAGGGTGGCCCAGGCCACCAGTGGATCGGCTGCCCTGCGGCGGAACCTGACTGCCATGGCCGCCATGTAGCCGCTCAGCACCAAAGCCCAGAGCAATAACGAGCCCTGCAGCGCCGACCACATCCCCGTAGCGTCGAAGAGGAGCGGCGTCTCTTTGGAGTTGTTCTGCGCTACATAGGCGATGGAGAAGTCGTGAGTGAAAAGGGCATGCTGCATCGCTGCGGTGGCAACCACCACTCCGCCCAGCACCACCCACACGTAGGCGGCTCCGGCCTTCAGCCGCGCACCGTCTCTCTTTTTCAGCCCCACGAGCAATACCCCGGCACCCACAAGGGCTCCGGCCAATGCCACAAGAATGCCCGTACGCCCGGCCACGATATTCACGCTTCAGACCCCCTCCTCACGCCTTGGGATCCCCCTTCACCCTGTTGGGATGCGCTGCGATGTAGCTGGAGGAGTGCTTGACAAGTATCTGATTGGACCAGAAGGTATTGCCATTTCCGAGGAAGTGGCCTTCCAAAACCACTGGGATGCCGGCTGCGAACAGCTGGGGAGGATTGCCCCGGTCCAGCACCGACACCTCCCGGCCACCACCGGCGACAGAAAAGTCCACGCCGCCTGGAACCTTTCGGATGCTTCCTTTGACCACCGTGCCCTCGAGTCTGAAATAGGAGCCCCCCAGTTGTGCCCGCTTGGCGAGGGCTCCGGGAACGGTGTGGAAATACACCAGCGAGTTGGTCATGCCCTGGATCAACAGGTAGGCAATGCAGGCGATGACGGCCGCTGCGGCCAGCCACATCCGTAGCTGTGCCCTGGGGGCCCTGCCTCCGGCCCGTTCCCTGCGCACTGCCTCCGCCACTGTCATTGCGCGCCGGATCGCTTATTCGAGCCCTGGGGCGAGGCGTCCTCCCTGGCTGCTAGCGCCCTATGCCGCATTGCTTCCAACCGCTCCGCTCTGCGCAGCCGCATCAACAACATGGCGGCATAGGAACCCACGCCCCCTATGCCCACCACATAACCCGCCTCTATGTATCCATTCATGCCCGCACCACCGAAGTGGGGTCGGCCTTGGCGCCTGCCTGTGCCCTCCGTTCGGCTATGGCAACTTCCAAGCGGTCCCGTTCTCTGAGATCAGCCAGCTGGGCTATGCGATAGCGAGCTGAAACGAGCCACAGGTAGGCAACGGTGAAGGCCAAAAAGCCCAATAACAGGGTCCATGCCATCAGGCCGTGGATCTTCATCTGCTTGGCAGGGTTCAACACGGTGCCCGTCTGGTGCAGAGTCCTCCACCAGTAGACGGAGAAGTAGTTGACCGGGACGTCGGCAAAGGCGAGGAGAGAGGCTATTGCCGAGCGTTTGGCGATGACTGCGGGCTCCGCCGGGATGCGCCGCAGGGCAAGGTAGCCGACATACAGCACCGCCAGCAGTGCAGTTGTGGTGAGGCGGGCATCCCAGGTCCACCAGGTGCCCCAGGTGGGCTTGCCCCAGATGGAGCCGGTAACGATGGTGAGCACGGCAAAGACAAGGCCCACCTCCGCCGAGGCAAAGGCCAGCCTGTCCCAACCGGCCGAACGCGTCCGGGGCCAGAGGTAGGCGAGGCTGGCAAGGGTGGTCACCGAAAATGCCAGGTAGCACACCCACGCCAGGGGGGGATGAATGTAGACCAAACGCACCAGCTGGCCCAGTTCGATCGAGGGAGGGGTCACCCACAACCCCAGCCAGACCGTCGCGGCGACCCCGGCTATTGCAGAGCCAGCGGCCAACCTCATGGACCAGAGCCAAAGCCTTCCAGCCGCCTTGGTTTTGGCCTCGAGCGTCCCATGCATACTCACGACACCTCCAGTAGCGGCCCCGCAACCGCTGCCCCCAGGCTCACATAAACGATGGTGAATAGTCCAAGCAGCTCTAGCCACGGACCCGAAAAAGATGGGTGGCCAGCAAGACCGTAGGACCAGGCCTTGGTGGCAGCCAAAACGACCGGGGCAAGCACGGGCAACGAGAGCAGGGGGAGCATCGACTCTTTGGCACTGGATCCCGAGGACAGAGCCGCATACAGCGTAGAGGTGCAGGCAATCCCGGCCGTGGCCACCAAGGCGGACCCCGCCAGGACGGCAAGGGAGCGGAGTTGCACGTTGTAGAGGATCGCAATGCCCCCGGCCAAAAGAGCCTCCAGGGCCAGCAGCTGCACCGCCAGGGCTGCGGCCTTGCCGAGAACGATCCCCGCCGGATCCAGGCCCGCCAGGATCATCCCCTCCCCCGCAGCATCCTCGGCCTCG
>JAKAOS010000128.1 GCA_021823165.1 Actinomycetes bacterium
CAACCCTATCTCCGCACCCCTGTCCTCACCGGCTGAACTTCGCTCTAGGGTCGGCGGATCGGGCTCGCGTACCTGGTCGGTCTCCATCGTTGAAGGCGGAGCCAGTGAACTTTTGGGCGACTCGGTTCCCTCGGATACCAGGGAGTTGCGAGTTTGCCAAGTGACCAGGCCATCGTTGGTGATGGGGAGCACCCAGCCCCAATCCCATCTCGATTCCAATGCGGCATCCCAAATCGAGGTGGTGCGCCGGCGAAGTGGTGGAGGGGCGGTGCTGTTGATGCCAGGGGAGGCCGTATGGGTGGAGATCTCCGTCCCCCACGGGGATCCGCTGTGGGAGCCGGACATCGGCCGTGCCTTTTGGTGGCTTGGGGAGCTTTGGGCTGCTGTGCTGGCAAGCTTGGGTGAGGGTCCGTTGTCTCTGCATCGGGGCAAACCCGTTGGCGGAAGATGGTCCTCCTACTGCTGTTTTGCAGGCCTCGGTAGTGGAGAAATTACCGCAAAGGGCCACAAGGTGCTCGGCATCTCCCAGCGGCGGACAAGGCAGGGGTCGTTGTTTCAGTGCGCTTTGGCCCTTAGGTCCAGGCCTTCGGAACTCATAGGTCTGCTAGCACTCTCTGAATCCGAACGGCCAGAGGCATTGGCTGCCCTGGAGCAGGTCGCAGGCAGCGGTCAGGTGATAGACCGCACCGCAGCCGAGGTCCAAGGGGCGCTTTTGGAGTTTTTCCCGGCCACCGCCTGACGCCGGCATTCACCCCCGCCCGTTTATCCCCGCGCCGCCTCGTCTTTCCGCGCTGCCTCGCTCCTCCCTGGCTCTGACTCGCCCCCCTTTCCTTTTTCTTGCCTACGAGCTGCCGCGCCCTACGGTTTTTTGCTTGCCAAGGATCACGGATCTGGATGGGTCGCGGGCCCCTATTCGGATGCCCACTGGGCCGGCGGGGGAACCCGCGATGGCGAGGTGGTGTTGACCCGTGGGGGGAAAGGGCGTAGCGTGGGGACAAGTGGCGCGAAAGGGAGGGCCTCGGGCGCCACGGGGAGTATCGGTGGTAGGACTTGTCGACGGCACTGCTCATTGGGAAATACGAGCACTCGCTCGACGGAAAGGGGAGGGTCATCCTGCCCTCCAAGTTCCGCCAGATCTTTGCCTGGGCCGGCGAGAGCTACCTCACACAGTACTTCGAAGGCTGCCTTTGTTTGTGGACCCCTGCGGCATTCGAGGCAGAGGTACTTTCGATGCAGAAAGAAGCCGCCCAGGGCCCCGCACAGCGGAATCTTGCCCGGATCTGGGCCGCCGGCTCAACAGAGGTACGGCTCGACGGGCAGGGACGTCTTGCGATCCCTCCGCACCTCCGGTCCTTCGCAGGGCTGGAAGAGGAGAAGCCCATCCTCATCCAAGGGGCAATGGACCGCGTGGAGCTGTGGCAGCCCGAGCGCTGGCAAACAACGATCGGGCGCAACGAACGAAGGATATTCCGAATGGAGTTGGAGGAGGAGGCAAGCGAGAGTGCGGACGAAACCGGATAACTAGCCGCCTGCAGGAGGTGGCCCTACCTCTAGAGGGAATGTCGGGAGCCATGAGCAGCCCCCCGGTTGGCGTCAAGGGAGACCCCTACTCCGCCCAATCGTCACCCACCCGCCGGACAGTTACCCCAACTGTCTCCGGGACTCCAGCCGGGGGACTGCTGATGAGCTCTGACCGCTACCACGAGCCTGTATTGGCAACCGAGGTGATCGAGATCCTTTCCGCCGTGCCTAGTGGCGTCATTGTCGACGCGACGGTCGGCGGCGGAGGCCACTCAGAACTACTCCTTTCCGCACTCCCCGAGGTGGGAATCGTCGGTTTGGACCGAGACGCCGAAGCCATTGCCGAAGCCGGCCGGCGACTGGCCCGCTTCGGCGACAGGTTCAGGTTGGTGCACGCCCCATTTTCGGCAATTGGGGAGGTCTTGTCTGACATCGGGGTGGATTTGGTTTCGGGCGTACTGGCAGACCTCGGGGTCAGCTCACGCCACCTGGATGACCCCGCCCGGGGTTTTTCCTATCGACATTCCGGCCCCCTCGACATGCGCATGGACCCGACCCAACAACTCAGCGCGGCGGAGATAGTCAATGGGGCCAGCCGGGCAGAACTCGTTGAGATCCTCCTGGTTGGCGGGGAGGACAGATTCGCCGGGCGTGTGGCATCGGCGATCGTGGCCGGACGACCCTTTGTGGACACCTTGTCCCTGGCCGAGGCCGTTGTGGCCGCAATACCCGCTCCCGCCAGGCGCAAGGGTGGCCATCCGGCCAAACGGACCTTCCAGGCTCTCAGAATGTGGGTGAACGGCGAGTTGGGTGAGCTGCGCAGCGTGTTGCGGCTGGGGCTTGACCTGCTTGTGCCCGGTGGCCGCATGGTGGTCATCTCCTATCATTCGGGGGAGGATCGCCTGGTCAAGGCCGAGTTCGCTGCCCGCTCCGGCGGGGCATGTGTGTGCCCTCCAGGCCTGCCCTGCGTATGCGGCGCGCCCCGGGATCTCAAGCTGTTGAATCGCGGCGCGCTCAAGCCGGGAGGCGAAGAGTTGGCGAAAAATCCTCGCTCCTCGGCTGCTCGCCTACGTGCGGCGGAAAGAAGAGGTCGGGATGCTGGCTAGGGCCGATCAAGGGCTGCGCCAGGAGCGGGATCCGAGAAGCCGCCCTCAGCCTCAGCGCGCCCGGGTTCGGCTAAGGCTTGTAGAGACCCGGTCCGACTCGGGGCGGAAGTCCCTTACCCGGATCGGCACGACGGTGTCGATAGCCCTGCTTTTTGCTGCGGCCTTTGTGGCCGCGGCCGCTCATGCCCTGGTCGCCCAGAACCAGTTCCGGCTCAACGCGCTGCAGGCGCAAGAGGCCGCCGCCGCCTCCCAGGAGAAGGCCCTGCAACTCCGGGTCGCACAGATGGAGGCTCCGCAACGGGTCGTTTGGGTTGCCGAACACCGGCTTGGCATGGTGGTGCCAACGAAGGTTACCTACGTCCAGGCATCCGCTCCCGTATCCTCTCCCGCCAGGGTTCAAGGCAGAGCTTGATCACCAGCGATACCTATGAGATCTGAGAAGCAAGACCCTGGCGCCCTAGAGGGGGTTGGGTACTCCGGAGGTGGCTTCACCGGCAATCGGCCGCTGGGCTCAGCACAGTGAGGCGGCCCGGAGGTAATGGCACACGGCCTCTTGGGGGACCCAGGCGCGGCCGCTCTTCCGCGCGAGCATCCATGGTCGGGCCGAGGCTCTTTTCGCTGAGAGCCGTTGCCATCGGGACTGCCCTGATCCTTGCGGGGCGCCTGGTTCAGGTTCAGCTGCTCGGCGGTGCCACCTACCGAAACTATGGACGCTCCCAGATGATGCAAAGTGCCGTGCTACCCACCATCCGCGGCCCCATCCTGGATCGCAACGGCGCAGTGCTGGCCATGTCGGTTCCCCGCACCGATATCTATGCAGATCCCCGGCAGGTCACCTCTCCTTCCGCCGAGGCGGCCAAGCTCGCCCCGCTGCTTGGCGAGTCCCAGGCATCTATCACCACCCTGCTTTCTGCCAAGACGACCTTTGTTTACCTGAAGAAGCAGGTAGGGAACTCTTTGACAAAGCGAGTCGAGGCTCTCGGCCTACCCGGGCTCGGCTTTTTGCCCGACACGACGCGTTACGCCCCAAATGGAAACCTTGCCGCTGGTGTGCTTGGCTTCCTGGGGGCGTCTGGCAACGGCCTTGCGGGACTCGAATACCAGTACAACTCCCTCTTGGCGGGTCGCCCTGGCCACTCAACGGTCCAGGTGGACCCCTTTGGGGGGCCGATATCGGGCGGCGTGCACAGGGTTCAGCCACCGGTGCCGGGATCCGGCTTGGAGTTGACCCTGAGCACCGCCATCCAATACGAGGCGCAGCAGGCCCTGGCCAAAGAAGTCGCTGCAAGCCATGCCAGGGCAGGGATGGCAGTGGTGGAGGACGTTCACACCGGCCAGGTACTTGCCATGGCAACCGTGGTGTCGAATCACGGAAAGGTAGGGGTCTCGGGTGCTAACGATCCCCTCACCTACACCTATGAGCCGGGGTCCGTGATGAAGATTGCCACCTTCTCGGGTGCCTTGGTCCACCACCTGATAACGCCAACCACCGTGCTGCAGGTCCCGCCCTCTTTGAATCTGGGCGGATATGTGTTCCACGATGCCGAACCGCACGGGACGGAAAACCTGACCGCCACTCAGATCATTGCCCGGTCCTCCAACATCGGGACCATCGAGATAGCCAAAAAGCTCGGGGCCACCGGTGTCTACAACTGGATTACCCGCTTTGGCTTCGGAAAGCCGACCGGGCTCGGCTTTCCCGGTGCATCCTCGGGCATAGTCCGCCCCCCCGCCACCTGGTCCGCCAGCGCCTTGGGCTCCACGCCCATCGGCCAGGACACCGGAGTAACGGCCATGCAGGTGTTGGACGCCTATAACACCGTGGCAAACGGCGGCCTCTTCGTCCGGCCCCAGATCGTGAAAGGGGTGGTGGGCCCCAACGGGAGGCTCAGGCGTCGGCCCCCTCCCGCGACCCACCGGGTCATACCCAAAGCGGTGGCCACGACCCTTACATCGATGCTCGAGCACGTGGTGGGCCCCGGTGGCACTGCTCCGGCTGCGGCCATACCCGGATATTCGGTAGCGGGCAAGACCGGGACGGCGCAGAAGCCCTCCACGACCTCGAGGGGCTATGTGCCCGGTTCCTACATGGCGACCTTCGTCGGCTTCGTCCCAGCCCAATCGCCCGCCATAAGCGCCGTGGTCGTCCTGGACCACCCCACCCCCATCTACGGAGGCTCGGTAGCGGCACCGGTCTTCTCCCAGGTCTGCTCCTATGCCCTGAGGACCCTGCGGATACCGCCCCCGGCAGCTGGAAGCCAAAGTGGATCCCAGGGTTCTGGCGGTGTGGCCAATGGGGGATAGGAGCAGCCCTGCTCGGTTGGCTTCCCCAAAAGGCTTGTGGCATCCCAGATCCTTCCTCTGCCCGGACCGAGGCGGTTGGGCGAAGCTCAACGACGCGTTAGGATCTCTTGCCGCTCGGGGATGCAGGACGCGAGGTCGCGCGACAAAGAGTCGGCCGCATTGTGCGGCGTCGAGCCGGGCGCAGGACAGCATTTCGGGGCGGACTGACCCCGATCCGAGCCCAGAGGGAGCGCCAAAGATTCGACTTGACCGCCTGCTGTCCGGCGTGAAGCTACTCCAGGCGCGAGGCGACTTCACGACCGTGGACGTCAGTCGGCTGAGTTTCGATGCCTCAGACGCCGGCCCCGATGCTCTTCACTGCTGTATTCCGGGAGCAAGCGTGGACGGCCACGATCTCGCCTCCAACGCCGTCGCGGCCGGTGCCCCGGCGCTCCTGTGCGAGCGGATGTTGCGGCTCCCGGTCCCAATAGCTGTGGTCGAGCCCTCTACGGTGCGCCGCGTCATGGCCACTTTGGCCGCAGAGCTGGCTGGCCATCCCTCCCGCTCGCTGACCGTGGTGGGGGTGACGGGCACCAACGGCAAGACTACGGTTACCCATCTGCTCGCCTCCATTTTCGAGGCTCATGGCTGGCCGACAGCCGTGGTCGGGACGCTCAGCGGCCCGCGTACCACTCCCGAGGCACCTGTGTTGCAACGACTGCTGGCCAACCACCGCGATAATGGTGGTGCGGCCGCCGCAATAGAGGTTTCTTCTCACGCCCTGGTGGCTCACCGGGTGGCCGGCATGCATTTTGCTGCAGGCGTGTTTACGAACCTCAGCCAGGACCACCTCGACTTTCACAAAACCATGGAGGACTACTTCGCCGCCAAGGCCGAACTCTTCCGGCCGGAGCGCACCGGGGTGGGAATCGTGAACGGCGACGACCCCTGGGGAAGACGGCTGCTGGATGAGATTGCGCCCCGGCGCGCTCTGGAGGTAAGGGAGTTTTCCTTCTCTCAAGCCACCGAGGTGGACCTGGGGCCCGGAGGGGCGAGCTTCAGTTGGAGAGGTAGGAGAATCTCGCTGCGCTCCGGGGGCCGGATGACGGTACTGAACGCACTGGCGGCTG
>JAKAOS010000129.1 GCA_021823165.1 Actinomycetes bacterium
GACCGATGATGACCGTCAACCCCGGTTTCGGCGGCCAGCGCTACATAGCCTCGATGGAACCGAAGATCTCCGAGGTTGCCAGGGCGATCTCGGAGTCGGGCCGGTCCATCGAAGTGGAAGTGGACGGAGGGATTTCTGCCGCGACGGTGGGAGGTGCCGTCGGCGCAGGCGCAAGGGTGCTGGTCGCAGGCAGTGCCGTTTTCGGCCATCCCGATGGCCTCGAGGCCGCCATATCGGAAATTCGCGCCAAGGGCGAGGCCGCCATCGCCGGCTGAGCCGACAAACGCCGTGGTCGTCGGCGCCAAAGGCTCCTAGAGAGCCAACGACTGGGTACCTCCGGAAATGCTCCCCCGGAGATCCCCGACGGGCAGGGGGGCCGCCCGCATTGGAGCTTGGCCACTAAGGAAAGGATTGCTGATGCCGCACAAGCAAATGGTCATTCAGCGGGCAAAGCCGTCGCGGGAGACCGCGCATGTTCCCATGCTTGCCATCGCAGGAGACAGCGCAGCTGGCAAGACGACGATCACCCGAGGCCTCGTCCAGGCACTCGGAAGCGAGCGCATCACATCGATCTGCTCCGATGACTACCACCGCTACGACCGGGAGGAGCGCAAGGCCCTGTCCTTCTCCGCTCTGCACCCGGACTGCAACTACCTGGACATCATGGAGCAGCACCTGCAACTCCTCGCCATGGGCCAGCCCATCTTGAAGCCCGTCTACAACCACTCGACCGGCACCCTGGACCGGCCGGTTCTCATCGAACCACCGGACTTTGTCATCGTGGAGGGCCTCTTTCCCCTCTGGTCCAAGCTCTCGCGAGCCTGCTTTGACGTGAGCCTCTATCTGGATCCGCCGGAGCCCATCCGCTACCAGTGGAAGGTCAAGCGCGACACCACCAAGCGCGGCTACACCAAAGAACAGGTTCTGGCCGAACTCGAGCGCCGGGAACCAGAGGCTGCGGCATTCATCCGGCCACAGCGTGCACATGCGGACATCGTCCTGCGCTTCGAGGCGGTGGAGGGCCACGAGACCGGACCGCTGTCTGCAACCCTGCTCCTGCGGCCGACCATCGCACATCCCGACCTGTCCGACGTGCTCGGCAGCGACACCCGTGAGGCCATCCATCTAAAGCTGCTGCGGGACGAGGACGGCAAGCCCGTCGATGCGGTCCACATCCACGGCCACGCCCCCCGCGAGCTGACCAGGAAGGTCGAGGAGGCCATCTGGTCACACCTCGACGTGGACGAACCCGTGCCGGAGATCCTCGGCGAGGTCGAGCCTGGCGTTCGCAGCGAGCCGCTTGCGGTGGCCCAGCTCATCATCCTCTACCACCTCATCAACGCCGCACGGCACTGATCCTCGGGGTGTGACACCAAACACCCAGAGATTGGTCCAATAAAGAGACCCCCCGGGATCCGGGGGGTCTCTTGCCATTTATACAACAGAACCACTCACCCAACGGTCCCGAGCGCCCACAGCCCCGGGGGCCTCCAACCTGGATACTGCGACGCCATGGCAGCCCAGCCTGTCAACAGCTGAGCCCCGGCCCACACCGCATGGGGAACTACCCCATCTGCATGAACAGCTTCTCCATGGTCTCCCGGGCATAGCCGTCGGCCGCCGCCTTCTCGGGATTCTCCACACAGTAGGTGAAACCGGCCGCGAGCAGCTTCAGGCCCGCTTGGTCCAAAGCCCGCCTGGCGGCCTGCAACTGGGAGAGCACGTCCCTGCAGTCCCGGCCCTCCGACAGCATCCGCTCGACGCCCTGGACCTGACCGGCCGCACGGCGCAGGCGGGTGCGCACATCATTTACAACCTCTTCGGGTAGCTCCATCGGTTCTCCTCGATCGGCGACCATACCCGGCATCCCGCCCGCCCGGAATACCCCCTGGGGCACAGCTACAGCTTATCGGCCTTTTCCAGGGATCTTGGCGATAGCACTCGACCCGGCTTCGACCCATACTCCCTGCCAAGCTTTTCCTGTAGTTCATAGGTATACTTTCCTACGTGAACGTGACCCTCTCCAAACGAGGCGACTACGTCCTGCGGTCAGCGCTTTGCCTCGCACACGCTTACCCCACGGGCAGGAGTCGCAAGATCCGAGAAGTAGTGGCGGAAATGGACGTACCCCAGACCTTTGCTTCCCAGATCCTCGCCGATTTGGTAAGGGCGGGGCTCGCCACATCCAAAGCCGGGCGGGACGGCGGCTATCGCCTTGCGGCTGCGCCATCTGCAATCAGCGTGCTTTCGGTCGTAGAGGCCGGTGAAGGCCCTCTCCACTCCGAGCGCTGTGCCCTGGGAGAGGGGCCCTGCCGCTGGGAGGACGTCTGCCCGATGCACGAGACGTGGTCCGCAGCAATCAAGGCGATGCGCGATGCTTTGCGCTCGACCACCCTGGAAGACCTCGCCGTGCGGGACAGCCTCCTCAGAGAGGGCGCCTACGAAGTGCCCCTGGACTCTCACCGGCGCGTCCCCGAAGTGATCGAGCTCTCCGACCGCATGGAGTTGGAGGCCGGCATCGGCCAGGCATTGAAGGCCCTCGCACGCCCCAAGGACCTGCTCGATGCGATGGCGGTGGCATCCCATCACCAGGCGGCCTCGCTGCTTTTGAACGACCCTGGAGCCGACGGCGATCCCATCGTTACCATCAAGGCACCGGCGACAGAGGCCGTGGAGGATGGGACGAGGATCACGGTGTCCTGGGAAAGCCAGGGCGACATGCTTGCCGTCAGCGTGGACATGGAGCTTTCTCTGCATCCAGTCGACCCCGAGCGCACCGAGGCACGCCTGGGTGGCAAGTGGACCGCCCGGCCCTCCTCGGGCGCAGCGCCAAGTGCAAAGGACCTGGTGAGTGCGGCGGCCAAGTCTTCGGCCCGCCGCATGCTCCGCGAGCTCGCCTACTGCATCGAAGGCTCCCTGCCCCTGGATTCGGCCACCGCTGGAGCCCCGCTGCTGCGGCGGTAGGTGTGCGGCTTTCTCAGAGACGCTCGGGGAAGAGCATCGCATAGAAGAGGAACGCCCCCAACGCGATGCCCACCACGAATCCCATAAGTTCCATTACCGTCACGGGAGCCTCCGCAGGTCCATAAGCGCCGCCAAGTTCATCACAGCTTGCCGCATGCCACGGCATACGCACGGAACAGCCAGAACAGACCGAGCACCACGGCGATGCCCGCCACATACTCCAGCACTATCATCCAGGCCTCCCATCAACCCTTGGCTGCGGCCATGGTGGCCACGTTGAGCTTCAGTACATTCACATGTGGTGAGCCGAACAGGCCCAGGAACCGCCCCGTGGTGTGAGAGCGGATCAGCTGGTCAACTTTCGCCAGCGGTAGGTGGTTTGTCCTTGCCACCCTCGGAGCCTGCAGATAGGCACCGGCGGGGGGGATGTCGGGGTCAAGCCCGCTTGCGGAGCTCTCGACCATCGCAGGGGGCACCTGGGAAGCCTTGACGCCTGGGTTCTGCTTTAGGAACAACGCCAGGTTCGACCGGATGTGCTTCAACAGGATCGGGTTGGTTGGCCCCAGGTTCGACGAAGAGGATGCCGATGCGTTGTATGCGGGGGAGGTGGCGCTCGGCCTCCCGTGGAAAAAGCGTGGGGAGGTCCACTCCTGGCCGATCAGGGCGGAGCCCACCACGTGCCCGTTGACACGCATGAGGCTGCCATTGGCCTTGGCGGGGAACACAAGCTGGGCTATCCCCACCATCGCCAGGTTATAGCCAAGGCCCAGGATCAAAGTGGCCAGAGCCACGATGCGCAGGGCGCTCCAAAGTGTCCTCACCTATCCCTCCAGTTCTTGTCGATCACAAACACCACTGCCTCTCACCTGTGCAAAGACACCAGGTGCAACGCGGTCACCACCATGTCGATGAGCTTGATGGCAGCGAAGGGCAATACCAAGCCCCCCAGTCCATAGACGAGGAGGTTCTTTCTCAAGATTGCTGCGGCCGAGGACGCCTTGTAAGCCACGCCCCGCAACGCCAATGGGATCAGAGCCGGGATGATCAGGGCGTTGAAGATGATCGCCGAAAGCATTGCGGTCTGCGGCGAGGTCAGATGCATGATGTTCAGGGCCGACAGGCCAGGATAGGCCACGACAAACATGGCCGGCAGGATCGCGAAGTACTTGGCCACGTCGTTGACCACCGAGAAGGTGGTCAGTGCCCCCCTGGTGATCAGGATCTGCTTCCCGACCTCCACGATCTCGATGAGCTTGGTCGGGTTGGAGTCCAGGTCGATCATGTTGCCCGCCTCACGGGCGGCCATGGTCCCGGTATTCATTGCAACCGCAACGTCGGCGTTCGCAAGCGCCGGGGCGTCGTTGGTCCCGTCCCCCACCATCCCGACCATGTATCCGTCGGCCCGGATGGACTTCACATACTCCATCTTCCGCTCGGGAGTGGCCTCGGCCAAAAAGTCATCCACGCCGACCTCGGCGGCAATCGCCGCGGCCGTGACCGGGTTGTCGCCGGTGATCATGACCGTCTTGATGCCGGCCTGGCGAAGATGGGCCAGGCGCTCCTTTATCCCCTCTTTCACCACGTCTTTGAGGTGGATGACGCCCAGGATCTTCTCGTTCTCCCCCACCAGCAGCGGCGTGCCACCCGATTCGGAGATCCTCCTTACGGCCGTTTTCACCTGAGCATCCAGTTCCGAAGATGACCATGAGGCCATCGAGTCGACCGCGCCCTTTCGGATGCGCCGCCCATTTAGGTCCAAACCGCTCATCCGGCTCTGGGCAGTAAAGGGAACGAACTGCGCTTCACCGGATGCAAAGGTCCGCTCCCGGATGTCGAAGCGCTCCTTGGCAAGGATCACGATCGACCGCCCCTCAGGCGTCTCGTCGGCGAGCGAGGAGAGCTGGGCCACATCGGCCACCTGGCGCTCTTCGATCCCCGGAGCGGGAACGAACTCGGCCGCCTGGCGATTTCCTATGGTCAGCGTCCCGGTTTTGTCGAGCATGATGACGTTCACGTCACCCGCCGCCTCCACGGCCCGGCCCGACAGCGCCAGGACGTTGCGCTCCAAGAGCCTGTTCATCCCCGAGATCCCAATCGCAGACAGCAGTCCCCCAATGGTCGTGGGGATCAGCGCCACCAACATGGCGATCAGCACCGTCACCGACACCGGCGCATGGGAGTAGACCTCCATGGGAGCCAGGGTGAGGGCCACCACAATGAAGATGAGCGTGAGGCCCGCGAGCAGCAGCGCCAGGGCAATCTCGTTGGGGGTCTTCTGGCGCACCCCGGACTCGATCAGAGAGATCATCCGGTCCAAAAAGGACTCCCCATGACCGGCCGTGATCCGGACCCTTATCTCATCCGACAACACCCTCGTCCCGCCGGTCACCGCGCTCCGGTCGCCTCCCGACTCCCGGATGACGGGTGCGGACTCCCCGGTGATGGCGGACTCATCCACCGATGCGATCCCCTCGATCACCTCGCCGTCGCCGGGAATCACCTCTCCCGCAGCCACCCTTACTACGTCACCTTTGGCAAGCGAGGTGGCCGGTACCCGCTCCTCGCCCCCGTCGGACCGCTCCCTGCGGGCCTCGGTCTCGGTGCGAGTCTTTCGCAACTCGTCGGCATGGGCCTGGCCCCGCCCCTCGGCCATCGCCTCGGCAAAGTTGGCAAATAACACCGTAAGCCACAGCCACAGTGAAATCTGGCCCGTGAAGGAGAACAGCCCCGCATTGCCCTGGATTAGATAGCGGACCGCGTCGATCGTCGTGAGGACCGATCCGACCTCGACGACGAACATGACGGGGTTGCGTGCCATGGTCCGGGGGTTCAGCTTGGATACCGACTGGCCAAGTGAACGGCGCACCAGGTCCCTGTCCCACATCCCCTGCTGGCGCTTCTTTGAGGAGCGCCCCCCGGGGGACCCGTCCTGGGCGGGGTGAGCTACGGCGTCGTTTTGAGTAGACATTTTCCTTCCCAATCTCTCTCTTTGCCGATCCCTCAACCGAAGAGCTGGCCCGAGTGCGCCGCGAACTGCTCGGGAT
>JAKAOS010000130.1 GCA_021823165.1 Actinomycetes bacterium
GGCAGGCCCTGCTCTCTCATCCAGCGGAGGAGGTGCTCTCCGTCCGCTCCGGGCAGCCCCAGGTCCAAAAGGACCAGATCGAGGTTGTCCTGGAGTTCGCCCAGCATCGCCCTGCCCTTTTCCGCCGAGCCTGCTTCGGAGGTGACATACCCCTCAGCCCTGAGGCCCTTGGAGAGAAATGAAACGATCTTCGGGTCGTCCTCGACGATCAGGACATGCATGTCATCCCCCTCATGGTTCCTCGCCCGCAGCCAATCCGGCCACCGGCGGCGCCGAGGGCTCTGGATGGTCCAAGAGGTGCTGGGTGAGCTCTATTGGCAACAGGATCGAGATCTGCGCGCCCCCCAGCGCCGACTCGCCGATCTCGACCTCCCCGCCGTGGCTGTGTGCGACCGCCGCCACTATGGCAAGACCCAGGCCCGCACCCCTTGTGTCTGAGGCTCCGGGTCGCTGGAAGCGGCCGAGGACCGCGGTGCGCTGGTCGGGTGGGATCCCTGGTCCGGAGTCCTCGACGGTCACCGCAAGGATCCGCCCGCCCTCACGCAGCTCGGCGCTTATGCGAATGGAGTCTGTGTTGGAAGTTATCTTGACGGCGTTGTCCACGAGGTTCAGCACCGCCCCGCGGAGTTTGGCCGGGTCGGCGTGTATGACGATGTCGGGGACGTTGCCCACCCCCCAGCGCCGCTCTGCCAGAACCCGGGCGGCTTCTGCGATGTCCAGGACGAAGGATCTGAGGTCGATCGGCTGGGGGTCCAGGAAGTCGGGTTCCAAAGCGTGGCCCAAAAGGAGCAGCCTTTCAACCAAAGAGCGCATGTGATCGAGCTCTTCCACCACGAGGGCCAAAGTCTCGGCCTCCTCTTCGGGGGCCATGACATTACCCCTGGCAACCAACTCCAAATGCCCCCTGGCGACGGTGAGGGGGGTGCGGAGTTGGTGGGAAACATCGGAGAGCAAACGACGCTGGGCGACCATGGCCTGGTCGATCTTCTCGATCATGGCATCGAAGGTTGCCGCCATCTCGCCAACCTCGTCGTGGCCCTGGTCCCCGAGTCGCCGGCGGAGGTCTCCTCCTTCGGCAATCTCCGAAGCCGTCCTGGTGAGCCGGCCCACGGTTCCCAGAAGCCGCCTCAGGAGCAAATAGACGCTGGCGACCCCGGCGACCAGGGTTATTGCCGCTTCGCCCATGGCCAGGGCGAAGACCCGCTGGCGCTCGGAGTCGAAACGGGCGAGTCCGGCTGTGGCTATGAAGGTCCCGAGCCGGACCCTGTGGCCGGCGGTGCCGGCCATCACCGGCGTCACCAGTACTTCTTGCTCGGATCCTTTGACATTGATGCGCTGGATGATGGTCGCCGGGGGGGGTTGTGTGATCCAGGAACGGATCCGCTTGGAGGAGAGCATTGCCTGGGTACCCGTGGTGCCCAGTGTCACATGCCCCGGCATCCCGACAATGAGGCTGTGGCCGGCTGGAAGGGTGTGGTTTTCCAAATAGTCGTGGACGAAAGCCGCATAGGTCTGGTTGGCTGGCTTGTTCGCCGCGGCGGTGGAGAACTCGACCACCTCCTCGGACAGGTCCCGCTTCACGGTGGTGAAGTAGTTCCTCGCAAAGGCCTGCACGAACTGTCCGACCACGATTCCCAGCACCACCGCCACAACGGCTGCATGGAAAAGCGAAAGTCGCTCAGCGGTGCCGATGCTCCAGGGTTTGCGCTTGCGCAGCGGTCCACTCTTTTGTCCCGGTCCACTCTTTTGTCGTTGTCTGCTCCTTCGCCGGCCCAGAAGGCGATGGGCCCTGGCGCCGGCAGTTCCTGAGTCCTGGGAGATTGACGGGCCGGTGGGAGTCCCCTGGCCCCACTCCTGCAGATGGGTTTCCTCGCCTGACAGCCCCACATCAGTTCCCCGACTTCGGTTGCTTCGACGAAGGCTGGTCCCCGCCGCTCAGGGTCAAGACACTGTGGTCGCTGTTCACGACCTTGGTGGTCTCAGGCGTTTCGGGGGTCTCGGATTGGGTGCCCGCGGTGGTGGGCGCACTGCCACTGGGAGCGGGCTGGACCTGGGTCTGCTGGGTCGTGGTCGTCTGCTGGGTGGTGGTGCTTGTGGTGCTGGTGGTGCTGGTGGCGCCGACAACGCTTGAGCGAGTCGTCGGCCGGTCCGCGCTCGGCCCCACGAAGGCTGCGGCGGGGGGAGAGACCGGCGCGCCGGCACTTATGCCCACCTCTGCGATCTTTGCCACCCCCAAGCCACCGGCCAGCACCACCAAAAGGACGACAACGGTTCGCGTCCCGGTCGGCCAGCGTTCCCATGGAACCCAACCCAACGCCTCACCCCCTCCCCGGCGCCGCCCGAAGGCCTGCATACATAGTACTCAAAGGGGACGCTTCGGTACTGACCGACATGTCACGCTGCGTGGGCTTCATTACCGTTGGCCGCACCGGTGACGGGCTCGCATGTATCGGTGGTGTGCGCCCAGCGGAGTGGCGCCCACACCACCGGGTGGAAGCTGGGTGGTTCACCCCTGCCCACGCCGAGGGAAACGAAGCCCGCCTCGGAGAAGCTTTCCAGGTCAACGATCCCCACGGCGTCGCAGATGACCCTGCCCGCCATTTCCTCGCCAAGGGTCTGGGGGCCCAGTTCTGCAAACTCCTCCCAGGCGGTGGCCACCACCAGGGCTTCGGCTCCCCTTGCGGCTTGAAGTGCGCTCGGAACCCTCTCCATGCCCACCAGGTCTACTCGTGCAAGGGGGTCATATGCGACAACATGGGCTCCCTCGCCCACCAGTGCCTTGCCAAGTGCGATGGCCGGGGAGTCCCTGGTGTCGTCGGTCCCAGCCTTGAACGCCAGGCCCAACAAAGCGATGCGGCGTCCCTCCAGGGTGCCGAGGGACCCTGCAAGTTTGTCCAGGACCGACCTGCGGGCGAGGAGGTTCATCTCGGCCGCAGCGGTGACCACCGGGGTGGGGGAGTGCACCGACCTGCCCACCGCCATGAAGCCAGAGACGTCCTTGGGGAGACAGGATCCGCCGTAGCCGGGGCCGGGGTTCAAGAACTCCCTCCCCACCCGGTGGTCCAGGCCGACTCCTTCCAACACCGTGGCGGAGTTGGTTCCCAGCTTCTCGCACAACGCCGCCACCTCGTTGGCGAAGGAAATCTTTACGGCCAGAAAGGCGTTGGCGGCGTACTTGACCAGCTCAGCACCGCGCCGGTCACAGCGCACCACCGGGACACCGGGAGGGTAGAGGGAGGCGACCAGGTCTGCCACCTGGGCATCGGCGGCACCGACCACCACCCGGTCGGGGTTCAAGAAGTCCCATACGGCTTTGGACTCCCTCAAGAACTCGGGGCTCGAGACCACAGACACCGAAATTCCCTCCGCCGTCACCTCGTCGCAGACGAGTTCGATCGCCTCGCAGCTGCCGGGCGGCACGGTGCTTTTCACCACCAGTGCCAAGGAGTGGTCCGTGACCCGGGCAAGCTGCCGGGCGGCCTCGGCCAGGTAGGTGAGGTTGGGTTCTCCATCGGATCGCGGGGGCGTTCCCACGCACAAAAAGGCGACTGCGGCACCCTCCAGGGCCTCAGCGGGGTCGTTGCCAAAGCGTAACCGGCCCGATGACATCCCCTCTTGAACCAGTTCCGCCAGTCCGGGCTCATGGATGGGGATCTCACCTTTTGCCAACATGCCCAGCCGGGCCGGGTCGGATTCGATGCAGTGCACGTAATGGCCGAGATGAGCAAAACAGGCGGCGGCGGTCAGGCCCACATAGCCTGCGCCGACCACGCAGATCCTCTGGGGCCGCTCTGCGGGCAGGTCCTCGGCGAAGCTGGCGGGTTGTCCGGTCATGGCCGTCCTTTCAGGGTGTTGGGAAGAGTCGAGCAGACAAGGCGAGGACTCATGCCCCCGCCCCTATTGCCTGGGCAGACTGCTGGAGCCGCCAGTAGGCGGTCTTGGAGGCGAGCAGGTCACCATGGGTGCCCTGCTCCACGATGCGGCCGTTGGCAAGGACCGTGATCCTGTCCGCGTTGTGGATGGCTCGCAGGTGATGGGTCACAAACAATGTCGTCCTGCCCTCCGACAGGCGGTCGAGCGCCTCGAGCAGGATGCTTTCGGTCTCGGCATCGAGTCCGGTGGTGGGCTCGTCCAGCAGGAGGATGGGGGTATTTCGGGCCATGGCGCGGGCGACTGCTACGCACTGGCGCTGTCCACCCGAGAGTGCGGTCCCCCGCTCACCGACGATGGTGTCATATCCCCGGGGGAGGCCCGAGATGACCTCATGCACCCCGGCCGCCCTGGCGGCAATGACTGCGTCCTTGCGCTCTGCACCCGGGGTGCCATAGGAGATGTTCTCCCAGACCGTGGGGCGCAGCAGGGAGGCCTCTTGGGGGACGAGTGCAATCTGGGAGCGCAACCACTGCAGGTCGAGATCCCGGAGGTCGTTGCCATCCAGAAGGATGCGGCCCTCGGTCGGGTCGGCAAAGCGTGCCAGTAGGCGCATCAGGCTGCTCTTGCCCGACCCGGTGGAACCCACCAGCGCGTGGCGGGAGCCGGCTTCGATCTCGGCGTCTATGCCTGCCAGTGCCTCGGAGGAGTCGTTGTAGGAGAACCGGACGCCCTCCAGGCGGATCTGGCCCCGCACCACTGCGGGCCGGATTGGATTCTCGGGGCTCTTCACCTCTTGGTGAGAGGAGAGGATCTCGGCTACCCGTTCGGCCGAGGCGTGGCCCTTGCCGACCATTCCGGCCATCTTTGCAAGCTGACGCACCGGCGTGTAGAGGCCACGGAGATAGGCCATGAAGACGAGCAGGTCACCTGGGGTAAGTCGGCCCACCAGGACCGAGCGGGTCCCGAAGTAGACGACAAGGGAGGTGGAGACGGTCATTATTGCGGTCACCAGCGGCGTGAAGCGTGACTGCAGGACCACGGCCTTGCGGTTGGCGGCGAGACCCTGGTAGGCGAGTTCGCCATAACGCTTTGCCTCTTCGTCCTCGGTCCCGAAGGCCTGGACGACCGGCAGGGCCACAAGGACCTGCTGGGCCGCGGCTGTCGCATTGCCCTCGTTGGCCCGGGCGAGTCGCTGGGCCCTCCGGATCGCCGACATGTAGTGGGCGACGGTCAAGTAGAGCACGGGAAGCAAAGACAACGCCACCAGGCTGTAGCGCCAGTCGAGTGCGAACATGATCGCCACCATTCCCCCCACGGTGATGGCATTTTCGAACAGCACCGGCACCACATTGACCACTACTCCCTGGAGAGCCTGGACATCGGCGCCTATGCGGGAGAGGAGGTCCCCGACGGGATGTTGATGGTGAAATGCCTGGGACTGGGCCTCCACGTGTCTGAAAAGCTTGCGCCGCAGGTCGAATACGACCCGCTGGCCGGCATTGGCGAGCAGGGCACTCGCGCCATAGGAGGCGATTCCCAAAAGCACTGCAATGGCCACCATTGCCAACGCCAGCAGCTCCAGGAGCCCCCCCGGGGTGCCGGGCATCCAGCGGAGGAAGGACGGTAGGGGGTGGCGGGATAGCACGTTGTCGAAGATCAACTTGAGTGGCCAGGGGGCGACCCATTGCAGGACGGCCCGAAGGGCGGAAAAGCCCAACCCGCCAGCGATCATCCAGCGGACCGGCCCGAGGTCCAGCCCCCAGGCCAGCCCCAATCGAGGCCGGTCCGAACCTTGCTTGGAGGCCGCCTGGTTTGCCTTGGTGCCTGCCCAACCCGGTCTCTGATCGGGGTGGGCAGGGCCCTTGGGGTCCTCGGGGACTGCTTCGTGGCTGTTTGCTTTCGCCATCTGGCGCCTCTCGTAGCTCTGGCGGAGCAGTTCTTCGTATCGTTCGGTGATGGAACCCCCCATTGCCGGCCAGCTCATCTGAGACCTCCGGCGACCACCGATGTCCGAGGCGTGACAGGCTGGGGGTGCGCGGCATGTGCCAAGAT
>JAKAOS010000014.1:0-7243 GCA_021823165.1 Actinomycetes bacterium
CTGTTCCGCCTCGTGCGATCAGGACTCTCGCAGCGCCTGACCGCCGCTTCGGAGTTGATTCCCGAGGGAATGGCGCTGGCATTGGTGGAGGGCTATCGCCCGCCTTCGTTGCAAGCGCGGTACTTCGAGGCCTACCGCTCCTCTCTTGCAGCAAGCGGCGGCGAGCTTGATACCGCCAAGCTCTACCATCTGGCGGCCCGGGCGGTCGCACCGCCTGGTCCGGCGGCACCTCATGTCTCCGGCGGTGCCGTCGACGTCACGCTCTATGGGGCTGATGGAACCGAACTCGACATGGGTAGCGCGCTAAATGCCACACCCGAGGAAAGCCGAGGTGCCTGTTACACCGAGGCGGCCGGGTTGACCAAGTCTGCCCGGCACAACCGAGGTTTGCTCGTTGAAGCTCTTAGCCGAGCCGGTTTCGTCAACTATCCGACAGAGTGGTGGCACTGGTCATATGGCGACCGATACTGGGCGCTGCGCACGGGCGCCAAGTTCGCGTGCTACGGCCCGGCGGATCCGCCACGGACCTCCTGACACCCCCACCTGACCCAGTGCAGAGCGCTGCCGGGCCGACTTATCTGGGCACAACGCCTCGTCCAGCTCACAGCAGACCGTCCGACAAAGAGGGGTATTGAGTGGTGGGCATTAGCCGTCCAGCGCCAGATCGCGGCACATAGCTAGTCTCGAGCCAGCCAAGGGTTGCGTTCGCCGCGCCGATGGTCGCGTGTTTGTCCAGTGCCGGGGTGCTCCAGAATGCAAATGCAAGCGCACGGCGGCCCGGATTTGTGCGAACCCTGCAGCATCCATCGGCTGGCCGTGAGCGCTCGGCTCCTTGGAGCCATCGCGTGCTGAGGACCTGTTGGCGAGGGTCGAACTCGAGGCCGCTCCGATGCTCGAGGCCAAAGTTGACGTCGTGGCGACGCCGACTGGCACCAAGACCACGATCCGACGGCATTTGCTCGCTGCAACTCCCGAGGACGGGTTCGAGGGAGAGAGGGCTCACCGGCTGTCGGCTATTCAGGTGCGGCCTGGGTGGCAAGTTCGCTCGATGACAGCACCAGCTTCGTGTGTCCGATACCGATACAGCGGGCATCTATTACGGCGGGAGGCCTGGGCGGAACCTCCGGTGTTGGCAATGGCGGGGGCTCTTGGACCCCGGGCCCACCCCGGGCGGTGGTTCCCGCCGACTTTCACCCAGGTCGCATTTTCGACCCCCTGTCTAACTCATCGGATTCGTCCTGAACCCCAAGTAACGCCGCTGGTTGACCGCCGGCAGTACGGCGTGGCCGACCGAGCAGTCAAAACCTCTGCGGCATGGAGTCCGGCCAGGCAAAGGCTGATCTCCAGCCTTCTCCGGTGCGGGCGGCTCTCAGTACTCGGCGGCCATTGATACCTCCATCGCCTGGAGCGTGACTCCGAAGCAGCCAGGGTTGTAAAAACCTGGCTCCAAGACTGAAAAGGTCTGCAGTCCTTGTGTTGGTTCAGAGAAGCAGGCCTTCATGCCGCCAGGGACGCCGAGGGGGGGGAGGGGGGAAACCTCTGTGGCGGTTGTTTGTCCCACTCCAAAAAGTGCGTTGGCAGGCCGAGAGCGGTTGGCGCACATGAGCTGGATAAAGGGACTGAGGATCTTCCTCCCCGGCGGCGATGCCGGTGTTATGGGTGCACGATGGGGCAGGTGAGTGTGCGGGTGATGCCAGCTATTCGCTGCATCTTGGCGACCACCATGGTGCCCAGCTGGTCAACGGAGTCAGCCTCGGCCTTGACGATGACGTCGTAGGGTCCCGTCACGTCATCCGCGTCCAATACCCCTGGCACGGACGCGACCTCCCGGGCCACGGCTGCCGCTTTGCCTATTTCGGTTTGGATGAGCACGTAAGCCGTCACCGTCACGCTGGCGCCTCCTTAGCGCTTGGCATGGTAGTAGGGCTGAGCTGCCATCGCAGGGCGGTAGGAGCCGTTTCCCTCCGTTACTGGGGCCGAAGCCCCAGATTCGGACTATCCTGCCCCGAGACGGGAGGAGAAAAAACTGGCCACTCGGAAGATCCGTATCTTGGGTGACCCGGTGCTGCGAGGTCGGAGCACCGAGGTGGTCGACTTTGACCGCTCGCTCAGGACCCTGGTGAAGGATCTTTCCGACACCATGGTCGAGGCGAATGGCGTGGGCCTGGCGGCTCCCCAACTTGGTGTAAGCCTTCGCGTCTTCACCTACCTGACCAATCCCGAGGACGACGACGAGCCTCCCCGGGTGGCCCACATCGTCAATCCTGAGATGGTGGAGGTGGATCAGGAAGAGGTCGAGGACATGGAGGGATGCCTCTCGGTGCCGGGTTTCTCCTACCCCCTCCGGCGTTCCCGCAGGGTGGTGGCCCGAGGCATGGACCAACATGGTGAGCCGGTGGAGGTGACCGGCGCCGATCGCCTGGCGCGCTGTTTGTTGCATGAGACCGACCATCTGGATGGCGTGATATTCCTGGACCGTCTTGATCCACAGACGCGGCGGCGCGCAATGAGCGAGATCCGTGAGCGCATGCTCGCGGGGGAGGATATCCAGGTGAAATCCTCCCCGCACCGTCCGCTCTTCTAGGGGATGCGACGCGAGATGGTCTCGGGCGTCATGGGCGCCCGGGCAGGGGCTGGCGAGGCCGGCAGGGACCGAAAGGAAGCCATGGCCACAACGCAGGCAGCAGCGGGCGGTCCACCAAAGAGACAGCCGCGCCGATCGGGAGCCGGGACGGCGGGAAGGACGGCCAAATCTGCCGCCCGGCCACCCTTCCCCGCGCACCAGTTGATGGAGGACCTGAGGCTGGCCTTTGTCTCCAGGGCAATGGATGACAGGGAGATAACCCTAAAGCGGCAGAGCCGTTCGTTTTTCCAAATTTCCGGAGCCGGTCACGAGCTGATCCTGCTTGCCCTGGCTCGCAGCCTGGAGCCGGGCCGGGACTGGTTCTTCCCCTACTACCGGGACCGAGCCCTGATGCTCGGGCTCGGCGTGAGCCCCTATGAGATGCTCCTCCAAGCGGTCGGCTCCTCCTCCGACCCCGCCTCGGCAGGTCGCCAGATGCCCTCCCACTGGGGCTTTTCCAATCTCAATATCGTTACGCAGTCCAGTCCGACGGGCAGCCAGTGCCTGCCGGCGGTGGGGTGCGCCGAGGGGTCCGCCTACCTGGCCGAGCAGAGCGGGGAACGACCCGAGTTGACCTATGTGTCCCTTGGCGAAGGGGCCGCTTCTGAGGGGGAGTTCTGGGAGAGCCTCAATGCGGCCTGTCTTCACCACCTCCCGGTCCTATTTCTCGTAGCCGATAACGGTTTTGCCATCTCGGTGCGTTCGGAGGATCAGGCGCCGGCGCCGATATCGGAACTGGTCTCGAGCTTTCCAGGCCTCGGGGTGAGCCGGGTCGATGGGAGCGACTATCTGGCCTGCCGGAAACTCGGCGAACAGGCGGTGGAGCACATCCGGGCTGGTGGGGGCCCGTATTTGATTCACGCCGATGTGATCCGTCCCTATTCGCACTCCTCCGATGACTCCCAGACTCGCTACCGGGCGGTTGCGGAGTTGGAGGCCGAAGAGGAGCGGGATCCCCTCCGGAGCTTTGCCGGATGGCTGGTGAGTATGGGGATCTGCGACGAGTCCGAGGTGGCCGCCATCAAGGCTGCCGCCTTCGAGGAGGTGGCCGAGGCTGCGGCCAAGGCGCTGGAGGCGCCACGGCCGGATCCGACAACCGTGGTCGACCAGGTTTGGGATCTTAGGGCGGTAACTCAAAACGCCGCAGCACCTGCGACGCCGGCGGCCCCAGCAGATGATGTCGCTCCTGGGACGGCGGTGAACATGGGTGACGCCATCCGTCAGACCTTGACTGAGCTGATGGAGGCCGACGAGAGGATCAGGGTGTTCGGCGAGGACGTTGCCGACGCTCCCCCTTCCATTTTGGGTGAGGTGAGGGGCAAAGGAGGCGTGTTCGGCACGACGTTGGGTCTCCAACGCCGCTTTGGTGTCTCGCGTTGTTACAACACACCCCTCGCCGAGGCCGGCATCATCGGTCGTGCGGTGGGCCAGGCCATCCGGGGCCTGCGGCCCTGTCCTGAGATCCAGTTCTTCGACTACATCTGGCCCGCCATGCAGCAGCTTCGGAGCGAGGCTGCCACCATTCGGTGGAGATCAAACGGGGCCTTTGTCTGCCCGATGGTCGTGAGGGTGGCGATCGGCGGCTACCTCACCGGTGGTGCGATATGGCACTCCCAGTGCGGGGAGTCGATCTTCGCTCACATCCCGGGGTTGATGGTGGCTTTCCCCTCCCGGGCGGCGGACGCAGCGGGGTTGTTGCGCACCGCCTTCGATGCCGAGGACCCCGTTCTGTTCTTGGAGCACAAGCACCTCTACCGCCAGCCCTATGCCCGCGATGTGCTCCCCGGCCCCGGCCACAGGATCCCCTTCGGCAAGGCGGCTACGGTGCGGGACGGGAGCGACCTGTTTATCGTCACCTATGGCGCCACGGTGGAGCGGTCCAAAAAGGCGGCGGAGACCCTTGAAAGGGAACAGGGGTTGTCCATAGGGGTCCTGGATCTGCGCACCATTGCCCCCTGGGACCAAGAGGCGGTGGCGGATGTGGTCAAAAAGACGGGGAGGTTGTTGGTGGTTCACGAAGACACCATGACCGCCGGCTTTGGAGCCGAGATTGCGGCCTGGGTGTCCTCTGAGTGCTTCTCCGACCTCGACGCGCCGGTGCAAAGGGTGGCGGCCAAGGACGCCAACGTGCCCTATGAGCCCAGCCTGGAACGAGCCATGCTGCCCCAGGTCGAAGACGTGGTCGAAGCTGCTTTCCAGCTGGCCATGTGGTGAGGTGCGCCTGAGGCTCAGAGGTGCGCCTGAGGCTCAATGGTTCGTCGTGAAACCGCCCAGCCGACCATAGAGGCCGAGTTCTGCCTCCAGGCAGCGCCGCTTGGTCTCTGCCTTGCGGAATCCGTGCCCTTCGCCCTCGAAGATCAACAACACGTGTTCGATGCCCCTCGAGGCAAGTGCGTCGGCCATCGTCTTGGCCTGGGACGGCGGGACGACTGCGTCCTGGTCACCCTGGAACAAAGCGACGGGAGTGCGGAGCCTCTCGGTGTGGAAGGCAGGGGAGCGTTGCCGGTAGAGGGGGGCGGAGTCAGGCCAGGGGCCGATTAGCGAGTCGAGGTAATGGGCCTCGAACTTGTGGGTTGATTTGGCCAGTGCCCCCAGATCCCCGATCCCGTAGTAGCTGGCGCCTGCCGTAAAGCCATCGGTGAAACTGAGAGCACACAGGGTGGTGTAGCCACCTGCGCTCGACCCCCGGATGAAAAGGCGGTCGCCGTCGATCTCACCCCGGCCAGCAAGCGATGCGGCGGCGGCGAGGCAGTCATGGACATCTGCTACCCCCCAGAGCCCCGAAAGCGCGTCCCTGTAGTGCCGGCCGTAGCCGGAGGAGCCGGTGTAGTTGACCTGCACCACGGCGATCCCCCGGGTTGTGAAGTACTGGACCCCTGCCAGGTCCAGAATTGCCCGGAAGGCCGATGTCGGCCCCCCGTGGCTCACGATGACCAGCGGCGGCAGCTCTTGATCCTCGGGGCTGCATTGGAGGCTGTGGGCTGGGTAGTAAAGGGCGTGGGCCATGATGCCCCCGTAGCCTTCGAACTCAATGGCCTGAGGTATGGACCACAAGGCGGGATTGACCGATCCCCCAAGGGTGGGATCAAAGGCCGAGGCGAGGATCTCGCTGCGCAGCGTCTTTTGGGATGAAAGCTCGACCCTGAGCACCGACGATGGCTCCCTCGGGCCGCCTGCGAGCATCACCGCTTCCCGGCCGATGCCTTTGAGGTGGGAAAATGCCAGCCACTCGGGCGTCTCGAGATCGTGGCACTCCCCGCCTTGTATGAGCACGAGCCTGTCGATGCCGACAGAGCCACAGCTTGCCAGGATGCTCCCGTCGCCCAAAAAGCAGTAGCGGCGGTCACCGAAGACCCACTGCGGGCTGGCGAACTCCGCCGCCATGGGGGCAAGGGGGGTCGCCCCGGACAAGTCGAGGCGGTAGAGGTTCCACCACCCCGTTTGGTCGGAGATGAAATGCAGCTGGCCGGCGGGGTCGAAGCAAGGTTGGCAAACAGAGACCCCAGGCCCTCCGGCGACGACCTTGGCATCGGCAATGACGGCGCCGGGCCCGATAGAGGCAAGCCACAGTCTTGAGGAGTCCCAGGGCATGTGGGGGTGATCCCAGGTGATCCAGGAGATCTGGCGTCCATCGGGGGAGATTTCGGGGCTGGATACGAAGTCCGAACCGTTGAATAACACGCGTTGGGTGCCGGATCCGTTGCTGTCCAACGCCACCAGTTCATTGAGGACTTGGCCGGGATCCTCCCCTTTTTGAAACACATGGGTTTCTCGGATCCCGATCAGCCACCGCCCGTCCTCAAAGGGCACAAAGTCTGCCCACCTAACTGACCGGGGCGGATCTGATGGCCCGGTGATGGGCTCCACCGAGCCCTGGGTCGGCATCCAGCGCCAGACCTGCTGGTTGGCGTCGTCGACGAAAAATACGCCGTCCTCGGTGGCGAGATAGGCGCCGCCACCGTACTCATGCACCCTGCTTCTGGCTGACCAGGGAGAGGGGAGCTCAAAGGAATCGTTGGCCCCCTTGCACAAAAGGACCGAACGCCCCTGCTCCATGGGGCGGGACTCCACCCAGTAGGTGAAGCCGCCGACCTGGCTGGGTTCTCCCAAGCCAACCACTTCCCCGCCCGAGACCGCCTCGGCCGAAAGTGGCGATGGCCAGGTCCCACAGCGCCGAGGAGTGATCCTTGAGGCTCCGCTCACGGCCGACTGGCCGACAGGAAACCGCCAGCCCCTATGAAGTGCATGCAAAGACTCTGGATGCTCCCGATGCTAGCCGGCGGCGGGGCCCCTTGGGCTTTCCAAGGTTCTTTACACTCGCGTCGATGGCTAGCGGAGAGACGCCCAACTTCTCAGATGAGCTGGCCGCGATCGAGGCCCTTACCGCGATGCTGCCCGCCCCCACGAGCCAGGCCGCGGTGGAGGTGGGGGTGGGGGACGATGCGGCCGTGGTGAGGTTTCCCACCAGCCCCGCGCTCTTGGCGGCAGATCCAACCATTGCCGGGGTGCACATAGATCTCTCCCTGGGGGACCTGGCCGATCTGGGCTGGAAGGCGATTGCAAGAAACGTGAGTGACATCGCAGCGATGGGCGGCGTATGCCTGCACGCCCTGTGTTGCG
>JAKAOS010000014.1:7253-26192 GCA_021823165.1 Actinomycetes bacterium
GTGTTGCGTGGTGGCACCGCCGGGCACCGATCTCGCCCTTCTCTACCAAGGCATTGCCGAGGCCGCTTCCCAATACAAGGTGGCGGTGGTCGGGGGAGACCTGGCAGTGGGTGAACAGCTCGTGGTAGCGGTGTCTATGACCGGGACCGCCCCATTGGGGCCGGTTCTCCGTTCCGGGGCCCGCCCCGGGGACTTCATTTTCTGCACCGGCCCCCTGGGGCGCGCTGCGGCAGGGCTACGGATCCTCCGACAACAACGGGACGCTGGTGTTCTTGGTATCGAGGAGGCCGGCCTGGTTAGTGCTCATCTCAGGCCTCTGCCCCGTCCGGCGGAGGGACTGGCGGCCGCAAGGGCTGCGTCCACGGCCATGATCGATGTCTCAGATGGCTTTGGCTTGGACCTGCACCGGCTGGTTTCGGCTTCAGGGGTGGGAGCGGAACTCGATCTGATCCCCGTCGCGCAGGGTGCCACCGAGCCAGAGGCGGTCGGAGGTGGTGAGGACTACGAACTCATCTTCTCGGCTCCGAGCCAGAACAGGGTCTATGAGGTATTTGATGAGGAGAACCTCCGGGCGCCTTTGTTGGTGGGGAGGGTGACAGACCAGCCCGGATGCAAACTTGGCGGCCAGTTGCTATCGCCAACAGGATGGCGGCACCAGATGGGATAGGTAGCTCCCGCCCCCATCGGGGATCCCGCAGGAGCTGTGGGCAGATCACCCGGCGCAGTTCGGCGGTGAGGTCGTTGGCTTTCCGTCTCATCTCATGATTAGGGTTGCTTTGTTGCCTTGCTTGTCTGCCGGCTATGCAACCATGGGTAGGTGTTGGACCTAGTAGGGCTTCGGCGGAGCTTTGGTGAGACCGTGGCACTGGACGGGCTCTCCTTCACGGTGCCTGACGGGGTCGTCTTTGGCCTGCTGGGCCCCAACGGGTCGGGCAAGACGACGGCGATGCGCGCAATCCTGGGACTTGTTTCCCTGGATGGCGGGAGCATTTCATGGGATGGTAGGCCAATTGGCTTCGAGGACCGCCGCCGCATCGGTTACCTTCCCGAGGAGCGGGGGCTGTATCCGGCCATGCGGGTCGCCGACCAACTCCGTTACCTGGCCCGGCTGCATGGCATGACCAAGGCGGAAGCCACTGGTGCAGCAAAATCCTGGCTTGTTCGACTGGGAATCGAGGACCGGGGGAACTCGAGGGTAGATCATCTGTCCCTGGGAAACCAGCAGCGAGTGCAGCTGGCGGCAACGTTGATCTTCGATCCCGAGATCCTGGTGCTCGACGAGCCCTTTTCCGGTCTGGATCCAGGGGGCGTCGATGAGGTCACCGAAATTTTGCTCGAATACGCATCGGCGGGAAAGACGGTGTTGCTTTCCAGTCATCAACTGGATCTGGTGGAGGATGTCTGTCAGTCCGCCGTCATCGTGTCGGCGGGCAAGGCGGTTGCGCTGGGGGAGGTGGATGCGCTCACCGGGGCCGGGAGGCGCCGCCTGGCGGTGCGGGTAAGGGGGGATTTCGATGGGAAATGGACCAAGGATCTCGCCGGCGTGAGGATATCTGAGAACGCGGGAGGCACTTTACGCCTGGTGCTGGAGGCGGGCACCGATCCCGGAGCCGTCCTGAATGCGGCCCTTGCGGCCGGTCCCGTCGAGCATTTTGCATTGGAGCGCCGGAGGATGTCCGAGGTCTTCAGAGAAGCGGTGGCGGCCTCTCCTGGGGCACCGGCCGAGCCATGAGCGACCGAGGGGAGAGTGCTTCCCCAGACCGCAGCTCCCGACGCTGGTGGTCCGAGGTTCGGGTAGCTTTGGGACGGGAAGCCTCGACCCGCCTTTCCTCCAAGGGCTTTGCAATTGCCCTGATGTTCTCGGCGCTGGTCGTGGCCGCAGCGATAGCGATCCCGGCATCGATGAAATCCAAGGGGATCTCGATCGGCATCGTCGGGAACCCGGCCGCCACCCTGTCTACGCGCTCGGTCCTCGCAGCCACGGCCAGGGCGGCTGGCGAAAAGGTCTACTTCCAGCCCCTGTCTGGAACGGCCGAAGGCAAGCGCATGCTGCTCTCGGGGAGGCTCAAGATCATGGTGGTGGCCTCCAAGCACCCCGAACTCGTCGTCAAAAAGCAGCCCCGGTCCCCACAGACCTCTTCCTCGGCGGCATTCCTGTTCCAGGCGTCGGAACGTCTTGGGCTCGTAAGTTCCCTGGATTCGGCGGGTCTGAGCCCATTTCAAATGCGCGCAGTTCTTGCGCCGGTGCCCATCCCGGTGCGGGGGTTGCTCCCATCTCCCAAGGCCCAGCAGAATACGGGACGCGCCGTGTCGGTCGCCGGGGTGCTCGCGACCTTTGCGCTCCTACAGACCGCTGCCGGATGGCTGGTGACGGGGATCGTGCAGGAGAAGTCGAATCGGGTGGTGGAGATCCTGCTTTCCACGATCCGACCGCTGCAGCTGCTCATCGCCAAGGTGGTCGGGATCGGGGCGGTTGTCATCGGACAAGCGGCGTTGCTAGGGGTGGTGGCCCTGGTGACTTCTGCGGCTGTCGGCACGCTTTCCGGCCATGGCGTGACGGTGGTCGGGGTGTCGGTGGCGGTGGGGTGGCTGGTGGTCGGGTATGCCTTTTACTCGGTGGTTTTCGCTGCTGCAGCGTCTTTGGTGGCTCGCCAGGAGGAGGTTCAGGTCGTGCTCCTCCCCATGATGCTGCCCATGCTCGTCGGATATGCCACGGCCTTTGCAATCCTGGGCGGCCTTGCAGGCCCGGCATTGACGATCCTTGCATGGTTGCCCCCGACCGCACCCTTTGACATGCCGGTGCTTTATGCGATGCACGCCGTTCCAGCATGGGAGGCGGCAGGCTCGGCCCTCCTGGCCTTGGCATCCTCGGTCCTGGTTGCCCGGTTTGGTGCCCGCGTATACGAACGGGCCATCTTGCGTACCGGCCAGAGAGTGCGGCTGAAAGAGATACTGAGGACCCAACCCAAGGGGCAGAAGATTTAGCAAATTCATCGGCCGCCCGTGGCACTTGGAACAAGACCAGCTCGGCGAGGGTGGATGATCACCTCCGCCGGCGGCCTTGTCGGATGTGGCTTGGTGCTCGGCGCCGGTGACTACTCGCGGGGCGACTTTCCGTCTGGCTTGTGGCGGTGCCGCTCGGTCGGTCGGACATCACCATGGGACTGCCGGCGCTCTGGCGCTTTTTCGACCCGGCGCACCTGGTTCATGCGATGGCCCTCGGTGGTTGTGGTGGTCACCGAAACCGAAGCCGACACCGCCAAAGAGGCTGAGACGGTGGAGGAGGCCGACACCGTCGAAGACGTTGCGGACTTCTCCTTGGCCGTGCTTTTCGCCGCCACGGTGAGCAGCTTTTGAGGTGAGACCACCGTGTTCAGCTTCGCATCTTTGTGGTGTTCTGCAGCTTTGCCCGTAATGGTCAGCTGGGAGGGGGGCGTGGTGGTGGTCGTGGAGGAGGGCGATTTCCCCGATGAGGAGGCCGACTTTTTCGTCGGCACGGTGGTTGCGGTGGTCTTCGGCGCCGTAGTGGTGGTCGTTGCAGGCGATGTCGAAGGCGGCGTCAGGGCTGCGGCCACCGATTGGATGGTAACCGTGTGGGCCGGCTTGGTCGTGGCGGGGGACTGTTTGACCAGAGACACTGCACGGCTCGTGTGGGCGGGTGGCCGACCCAGGATCACCAGAGCCGGTGGCTTTGCGGAAGCGAAACCCTTTACGCCGCCGGGGCTCGCCGGCACCGTCGGTTGCTTTGCCGACCAGACCACCGGCATGGCCATGATCCCGACGCTGGCGGCAGCCACCATCCACCGCCACCACGTCACACCTTTGGACCAGACCATCAAGGAGACCTTCGGCAGGCCGATGAATGACCTTTATGGGATTTATCTGGGGGGAGTGGCCCGCCCCTCGGCCCGACCATGTCCCACGAGCTCGTCAGTGAGCCGCTTTGGACACCTTGCCCGAACGGATGCAGGACGTGCAGACCGAAAGCCTCTTGGGCGTGGCCCCCACCAGAACCCTGATCCGCTGGATGTTGGGGTTCCAACGCCGCTTGGTGCGGCGGTGGGAGTGGCTTACGCTCATCCCGAAAGACGGGTGCTTCCCACATACTTCGCACACGGCAGCCATTTCCACTCCTCGAAAGCATTTGCGCCTATGGCCATCTGGCCAAAGGGCGCGGACGACCAACCAGGTTAGCATCGCCAGCCATGGGCCAGGCCGGCACGCTGAGCGCAGCGGTTCTCGCAAAAGTAATGATCTCCTACCGCGAAAGCCTCGAGCTGCACGCGCCGACGCTCAATCGGCTGAACGTGTTCCCCGTACCCGACGGGGACACCGGCACAAACATGGCTCTCACCGTCGCCGCAGTGGTCGATGAGCTTGCCCAGAGCGGGCTGATCCCCGTCTCGGGAGAGGGGCAGGGGGGACAGCAAGGCCCGGAGTTGGACCTGGACAAGGTGGCCGATGCGGTCACAAGGGCATCGCTGATGGGAGCGCGGGGTAACTCGGGCGTAATCCTCTCCCAGCTGCTCGGCTCGCTGGCCCAGGGATGGAAGGCCGGGGCCATGAGCGACGACTCTCCGCCCCAGTTGCTGGCCTCGGCGCTTCAGGCCGCAGCGGCACGGGCCGCCGAGGCGGTGCAGCATCCCGCCGAGGGAACCATCCTGAGCGTTGCACGGGAGGCCGCCGCCGCAGTGGCCGGAGCGGTTGATGCCGGTGGCGACCTGATGGCAGCGATCATTGCCGGGCGGGATCAGGCGGTCGCTTCTCTGGCTCTGACCCCGACCAAGCTCCCTCAACTGGCCGCGGCAAAGGTTGTCGATTCGGGGGCCGCCGGGCTGTTGTTGCTCTATGACGCATTGGCGGGAGTGCTCTGTGGGCTGGACCCGCTCGGTGTCGTGCTCCCCGCCGATGTGCAGTGGGCGCTCGACCAGGGCTCGGGTCCGGTCCCTAAGCCCAAGGAGCAGCGGAACGGGCTCAGCGACGTTGGGCCGCGGTTTGAAGTCATGTTCATGCTCGAGGCACCCGAGGAGGCGGTGGGTGCCTTGCGTGACGTGTGGGACAGCCTGGGTGATTCCATTGTCGTGGTGGGACATGGGGAGATGTGGAGCTGTCACATCCACACCGACGACATCGGCGCTGCCATAGAGGCGGGGGTGGACACCGGTCGGCTGTCGCGCATCCGAGTAGCGGACCTTTCCGAGCAGGTCGAAGAGGAGCGCTGGGTACGCGAGGGCGGGGAGAACACCGAGGTCCCGCCGGCTCACCATGAACCTCGGGAGACCGCGGTGGTGGCGGTGGCACCCTCGGAGGCCCTGGGCAAAGTTCTCCGTTCCCTGGGCGCGGCCGAGGTCGTGATCGGAGGCCCGGCGGCCAACGCCTCGGTGGCCGAACTGCTCGCCGCCATAGAGGATGCACCGGCGGCCTCGGTCGTAGTCCTAACCAACGACAAAAATCTCATCCCAGCGGCTCGCCAGGCGGGTGGCGCGTCGACCAAGGAAGTTGCTGTCATAGCGACCACAGAGGTCGTCGAGGGCATTGCGGCGATCTGTGAGTACGACCCTCGCGCGGTGTTGGAGGCAAATGCGCAGGCCATGTCCGAGGTTGCAAAATCGGTTCTCTCCGGCCGGGTGGCACAGGCACACAAGGACACCTCCGACGGTGCCGTTGTGGTTAAGTCGGGACAGTGGGTCGGGCTCAGCGGTTCTTCGGTGCTGGCAGTGGGTGAGGGGCCGGTGGAGGCGGCCTGCGGCCTGGTCAAAAAGCTTGCCGCCAGCGGGGACCGGGAACTACTCACGGTGATCGAGGGCCAGCCCGCACGGCCCGCACATACTCGTGCGTTGCTGGAATGGCTGGCGGAACAACTCCCGGACCTGGAGGTCGAAGTGATTCGGGGGGGCCAGCCCCTTTACAACTACCTCCTGGGGCTCAACTGAAAACGCCGGAGCCACAACGGAGCGCCCCGAGCGAGGGCGGCAGGACCTGGGGAGCCCTTGGGCGGATCTCGGTCGGGGTCTTGGCCAAGGTCGGCCCCCGGGCAGTTGATTCGCTCGCCGAGATGGGCATCGAGAACATTGCCGACCTGCTTTCCCACTACCCCCGCCGCTATGTGGACCGCACAAAGATGAGAAGTTTGCACTCCCTTGTCCCCGGGGAGCGCTCCACTGTTGTGCTGAGGGTCCTCAGTGTCACTTCCCGCCGCTCCAGGGCCAACAGGGCGATGGTCGAGGCTCGCTGCAGCGATGGCTCGGCAGAGGTCACCCTGGTCTTTTTCAACCAGGGGTGGAGGGCGCGGCAGCTTTCCGAAGGCGCCCAACTACTGGCGTTCGGGAAACTCGAGGTCTTCAGGGGACGCCGCCAGATGGTGAACCCAACGGTGGACCTGTTCTCCTCTTTGGAGGGGGATGCCGACGCCGCGGGCTTTGCCAAAGTGGTTCCCATCTACCCTTCCTCCGACAAGGCGGGCATCGTGAGCTGGCAGATCGCGCGCTGGGTCGATGAGGCTCTCCGTCGGGCGGGGAGGATGGCCGACCCCCTCCCCGCTCACTGGCGTTCGGCTCTGGGGCTCTGGGCGAGAAGCGAGGCGCTCCAGGCCATCCACGCCCCCCGCTCCATGGACGAGGTGGAGCCTGCCCGTCGCCGTCTGGCCTTCGACGAGCTGTTGCGGATTCAGGTTGCCGCGGCGCAAAGACGTTCCTCTTTGGAACTGCAGGCTCGGGGAGTGGTTCATCTGCCCGCCGAGAGTCGCCTGGATCTCCTGGAGCAGTTCTGGTCTTCCTTCCCCTTCGAGCCAACCCGCTCGCAGGCCGCCGCCATGTCGGAAATCGCCCGGGACATGGCCACAGAGCGCCCCATGCACCGACTTCTCCAGGGAGACGTGGGGTCCGGTAAGACGCTCGTGGCCGCCGACGCGATGCTGCGATGCGTGGCCGCGGGATACCAGGCCGTGCTGTTGGCGCCGACCGAGGTGCTCGCCGTGCAGCACCACCTCTCCATCTCCCAGATGCTGGGCCACCTCGAGGTACCCGAAGAGTCCCGCCTGGGTGGCCGTCGTCCCCTTTCGGTCGGGCTGCTCACCGCCAGGCTGACTGCCAAGCGCCGCGAGGCCCTTGTGGCGGGCATAGCAAACGCTTCGGTGGACATAACGGTGGGCACCCACGCCCTTCTCAGCCAGGGAGTTGAGTTCGCCGCTTTGGGCTTGGTGGTGGTGGACGAGCAGCACCGTTTCGGGGTGGAGCAACGCTCTCTGCTGCGGGAAAAGGCCTCTGCGGCCGGCACGGTTCCCGACATGTTGGTGATGACCGCCACCCCCATCCCTCGCACCGCGGCGTTGACCTTCTTTGGGGATTTGGACCTTACCACCCTTGACGAACTGCCCCCAGGTCGTTCCCCAGTTCAAACCGTATGGGCAAAGGACCCCCAAGCAGCGGCCCAGGCGTGGAACAGGGTACGCGAAGAGGTGGCCCTGGGACACCGTGCCTATGTGGTCTGCCCCCTGGTGGAGGGTTCGGAGCGGATGGAGGCCCGTTCGGCGAAAGCGGAGATGGAGCGGCTGGCATCGGCCGAACTGGAAGGGATCTCCTTGGGGCTGCTGCACGGCCAGATGCCCGAGCAGAAGAAGGCCGATGTCATGGAGGCATTCCGCACCGGAGAAGTCGGAGTGCTGGTGGCTACGACGGTGGTGGAGGTCGGGGTGGACGTGGGGGAGGCCACCGTCATGGTTGTGGAGGATGCCGACCGATTCGGTATTGCCCAGCTGCACCAGTTGCGGGGCAGGGTGGGGAGGTCGAGTTTGCATTCGTGGTGCTTTTTGTTGAGTGAGAATCCCTCGCCGGTCGCCGCGGAGCGCCTGGCGGCCCTGGAGGCAACTTCGGATGGTTTCGAACTTGCGAAGATGGACCTGGAAATGAGGGGGGAGGGCACGTTGTTGGGCGTTCGGCAAAAGGGGCGATCCGAGCTCCGCCTGGCATCGCTATCGGAGGACGCCGACCTCGTTGTCCGCGCTCATGACGTGGCCGCTGAGTTGGTATCGGCCGACCCGTCGCTCTCGGGGAATGCGCCTCTTTTGGAGGAGACCGAGTACTTCCTTGGCCAGGACGCCGTCATGCTCTCCAAAAGCTGACGACCTTGACCCTGCCAGCCAACCCATTGCCCGGCGTCGTTTTGGTGCTGCCTGCACACCTGGGCGCCTTCTTGGCGGTGTCACTACTGCTCACGTTGTCACCCGGGCCGGATATGGCTTTGGTGCTCCGCAACGGATTGCGGTCGGGCCCGCAGGCGGGCTGGTGGACGGCCCTTGGCTGCGTCAGCGGCATCGCGATCTATGCGGCGTTGGCGGTGGCCGGCCTGTCGGCCCTGGTTGCCGCTTCGCCCCCCGCCTTTGAGACGCTCCGTCTGGCTGGCGCCCTTTACCTTGGCTACCTGGGAGCCGCTTCTCTGAACTCGGCCTATCGAGGGAAAGGCATTACCGCCGAAAAAGGCATTACCGCCAGAAACGGCCTTGTCTCCGAACCGGTCGACCCTGGCGAGCGGCCTTCCGGCCCGGGCCAATGGGGGGCTTTCCCCAGATCCCAGATGTGGCGCCAGGGGATCACCAGCAACCTCCTCAATCCCAAGATCGCAATCCTGTTTCTCACGTTGTTGCCCCAGTTCGCCGGCACGGGACGGTTTCGCGGAGTCCAGACCGCCGAGTTGGCTGTGGCCTTTTTGATCCTGGCGGTCCTCTGGTGGCGGGGCTTCACGCTGGCCTTGGTGCCATTCGGGCGCCTCATGTCAAAACCTTCCGTGCAGCGCTGGGCCACGGCCGCCGCCGGGGTGGTCCTTTTGGGCCTGGCGGTGGACATCTTGGTCTCGGCGGTGGCCTGAGCGGCTTCCCACCCGCCGTTTGTTCCGCCCCAGCCCGTATCCTTGCCGTGTGCGCGTCATAGGGGGGCGCTGGCGAGGCCGGAGGCTCGAGGCCCCGCGAGCCCCAGAGGTCAGGCCGACCTCCGACCGGGTGCGCGAGGCCGCCTTCGGCATGCTCCAGGCCAGGCTCGATCTGGAGGGAGCGACGGTGATTGACCTGTTTGCAGGCACCGGCGCGATGGGAATCGAGGCACTGTCACGCGGTGCATCCAATGCCACCTTTGTGGAGAGGTCCAAGGCGGCATGTGTGGCAATCGAAGCGAACCTTGGCCAGTTCGGATGGGCGCCCGGACACGAGGTGGTGCAGGATGCCAACGGTGTCTTCGAGGCCAGATTGCAGCGGGCCGAGGCATGCCGGTGGCTGCAGGCGGGTTCCTCCAGCCCGGCCAGCTCTTGCTTCACGGTCGCCTTTTGCGACCCTCCATATCGTTTCTCCTCCTGGCCGGCCCTCATGCGGCTGGTGCGGGCGGAGTTCCTCTTGGCAGAATCGCCCACTGAGCTCGAAGCCGGGTTAGGGTGGGAAATGCTGAAAGTTCGGCGTCACGGCGGGGCCTTTTTGAGTCTCGCACGAAGAGTCGAAGGGCAGGACTGATTGAGAGTTGCGCTTTTCCCGGGGTCCTTCGACCCCTTCCACAACGGGCATCTCGAAGTGGTGGAGAGGGCGACGAGGGTGTTCGACAAGGTATTTGTGGCCGCGCTTCAAAACCCACAGAAGGGCGAGCCTCTTTTTACTTCCTCCGAGCGCCAGGCGATGATCAGCGAGTCGCTCGCTCATCTAAAGAGCGTGGAGGTCGTCTCTCTCTCGGCGCTGGTTGTCGATCTTGCCGAACGGCTTGGTGCGACTGCGATAGTCAAAGGCCTGCGTGCCGTGTCCGACTTTGAAAACGAGATGCAGATGGCACAGATGAATGAGCAATTGTCGGGGATAGCTACGTTGTTCGTGCCATGCCACTCGGCACACTCGTTCCTCTCCTCCCGGCTGCTCCGTGAGGTCGCCCGGCTTGGCGGTGATGTGAGTGCCCTGGTTCCTGCGCCTGTCGCCCAGCGACTCAAGGAGAAGTTCGGATGAGCAATCAGACGAGGTTCGAGGATCTGGTGGATCTGGAAAGCCTGCTGCGCCAGATGTTGGACTTGGTGCTTACGGCCAAGACCATGCCGCTTTCCAACTCGGTGTTGGTGAGCAGGGACGAGATGGTCGATCTCATGGAGGAGGCACTCGAGCGGCTCCCCGAGGAGGTGCGGAGAGCCAAGTGGGTGATACACGAGAGAGACGTCTTTTTGGAGCGGGCCTCCCGGGAGGCGGATGACATCATCGCGTCTGCCAGGGCCGAGGCCGAGCGCCTCGTAGGCCAGACCCAGGTGGTGCGCCAGGCCGAGCAGCGAGCCCGGCGAATCGTCGAAGACGCCGAGGCCGAGTCGCGCAGGATCCGCATGGAGGTGGACGACTATTGCGATGGCCAGCTCGCTGCCTTCGAGGCCGTGCTCGGAAGGGTTGCCCATGCCGTGAGTGCCGGCCGCAGCCGGCTTGCGGCCGCAGCGGGTCAGTTCAACGGTCCGGTCGGCTTGGAGCCCGAGCAGGTCCCGGAGGACGGGGAGACGCCGCCGCCCCTTTTCGACCAGGACCTCCAGTGACAAGGGATCATGGAGGGGCTGCGGCCCGAGCCTTCAGCGTAGATGTGGGCCGCCTGCGCCACCAGAGCGGCGCGATCATGGAGGTGGCGCGCAAAGGACATCTCTCAGAGCTTCAGATGCCTTATGCCTGGGTGCCGAGGGAGGCGGAGGTTTCGGTGGATGCGACCCTGGAGGCGGCGGGAGATGAGATCGTGGTGAAAGCTGCCGTCACCGCCCCCTACGAAGGGGAATGCCGCCGTTGCCTGGGCCCCGTGGCGGGTGAGGTCAGAGCGAGGCTCAGGGAAATATTCTCTCCCAAGGGTGATGGGGCAGGAGGCCGCTTCGAACTCGTCTACCCTCTTCGGGGCGAGAATGTCGACCTCGCCCCGTTGGCGCGAGACGCGGTCCTGTTGGAGTTGCCGCAGGCCCCTCTGTGCCGGCCAGATTGTGCCGGCCTTTGCCCCAGTTGCGGGGCGGAGTTGAATGAGGGGCCGTGTGGTTGTCCCACAGCAGCCACCGATTCGCGCTGGGCGGCACTCGAACAGCTACGGCACAACGCATAGACGAGGACGGAACAGGACATGGCTGTACCCAAGAAGAAGACGTCGAAGGCCAAGAGCCGCTCGAGGCGAGCATCGAACTGGGTGTTGGCCGAGCCGGCACGCAGCGTCTGCCCCCGTTGCCGCCAGGCGAAGGTTCCCCACATCGTCTGCCCGAGTTGCGGTTGGTACCACGGTCGGCAGGCGATAGAACTCGATTGAGCACCGCCAGCGATACCGCAGGCCTCGGCAGTTCCCCATCGCCAAGGGCCGGCTCCCTGCCGGTTGCGGTGGATGCCATGGGTGGCGACCACGCTCCCGACGCGGTCATCGAGGGTGCCAGGCGCGCATGGGAAAAGCACGGCGTCGAGGTCATCCTCACCGGACCGGCGGAGCTTTTGCAGGAAACGGGGCTGCCATTCTTCGCAGCCTCTGAGGTGGTTGGCATGGCCGAGGAGCCCGGCCAGGCAATCCGGCGCAAGAAGGACTCCTCTTTGGTGCGTGCGGCGGAGTTGGTCAAGGCGAACAAGGCCGCGGCCATGGTCAGTGCCGGCAATACCGGGGCTGCGATGGCAGCTGCACTGCTGCGCATGGGGAGGCTGCCCGGAGTTGCCCGTCCCGCCATTGCAACGACTCTTCCCGTCCCCGGCGCCCTGCCCACGGTGCTGCTCGATGCCGGAGCCAATGCGGAGTGCTCGGCCAGCTGGCTGGTGCAGTTTGCCGAGATGGGGAGCGTATTTTCTCGCCTGCATTACGGCATAGAACGCCCCCGGGTGGGCCTGCTCTCCATTGGAGAGGAGGCCGCCAAGGGCACGCCGCTGGTGAAAGAGGCCCATGCCCTGCTCAGCAACGTGGACAACCTCAACTTCATAGGCAACGTCGAGGGCAGGGATCTTTTGAGCGCAAACGTCGACGTGGCGGTGGCCGACGGCTTCACCGGCAACGTGGCGCTCAAGGCACTGGAGGGGGCGGTTGGCTTTGTCTCCAGGTCTTTCATCGGGGCGATCTCGGCCGATGCAGAGGCAAAAGCATCCCTTCCGTCGGTCATGGGTGCCCTGCAGCCGTTGCTGGCGGAACTGGACCCAGAAGCCCAGGGCGGAGCGATGCTGTTGGGGGTGGATGGCCTATGCGTGATATCGCATGGCTCCTCGTCACCCTGGGCAATCGAGAATGCTTTGCGCATGGCTCACCAGTTGGCAGAGGCGGACATGGTGGGACAGATGCGGGCGGCGGTGGCGGCAGCCTCCTGACCCCCGGGTCCTGGCAGCCCAGGAAACACCTGGGATTGTGTGACTAGTATTGTCCGAGCGTGTTTACACGCTCGTCTACACCAGGAGTGCGTCGCCGTGTCTCTAGCCCCCAATGCAGCACACGAGCCGTTGAACAGGGTCTCGGTTTTGGAACTGATCCGTTCACAGCTCTCTGACATATTGGAGATCAGTCCGGACTCGGTGCAGGAGGGCTCCTCCTTCGTCGACGACCTGGATGCCGACTCCCTCGCTTTGATCGAACTTGTCGAGGCACTCGAGGCGGACCTGGGTCCTCGCATCGAGGGTTTCCGCATCGAGGACGAGGATCTGGAGGACCTCCGCACCGTGAGAGATGCCGTGGACTACGTGATGGCCAAGGTGGAGGCGGCGGCCTGAGCCGGTCTGACTTGGTTGTCCCAACGGCGGCCGGGGAGAAGCTGCAGGATCGCCTCGGCCACAGGTTTTACGACCAGGGCTTGTTGGCCCAGGCGCTCTCTCATCGTTCATGGTGTGCTGAGCACGTCGGCGAGCCTTCCAATGAACGCCTGGAGTTCCTTGGCGATGCGGTGCTCGGGCTGGTGGTCACCGACTACATCTTCCAAAAGTTCCCCGACCTTGCCGAGGGAAACCTGGCGAAGTTGCGGGCATCGGTAGTAAATGCCGAGATTCTGGCCGAACTTGCCACCGAGGTCGGCGTTGGCCCGGCTTTGTTGCTGGGCAGGGGTGAGGATGCCTCGGGCGGGCGTGAGAAGCCGTCGATACTGGCCGATGCCCTGGAGGCACTCATTGGTGCCGTCTACCTCGACGGAGGAAGGCTTTCGGCGGAGCAACTCGTCTTGTCCCTGCTTCAGGGGCGGATCCATGAGTTTGCTCGAGGGCCGGGAGGCCAGGATTACAAGACCAGGTTTCAAGAACTTGCGGCCAGCAAGGGAGCCGGCCTCCCCGTCTACCAGATCCGGACCGAAGGTCCGGATCACGCAAAGCGATTCTTTGCGACCGTGATGGTTGGGTCTGCTCCGGTGGGCGAGGGGAAGGGCCGCTCCAAAAAGCAGGCGGAGCAGGCGGCCGCCCGGGCGGCCTGGGTTGTGCTGGCCGGTGAGGTTGGCGATGGGTCCGGCACGGAGGAAGCCGAGCCTGCCTGAACTCCCCGAGGTGGAGACGGTTGCCAGAGGCCTGCGAAGCGTGGCTTTGGGCAAAGAGATCGAGGCTGTCGAGACGAGCGGCGTTCCCAGCAACCGCCTCCCCCTGACGAGCGCCGACGCAGCGATGTTGGTTGGTGGCCGGCTGGCCGCGGTGCTCAGGAGGGGAAAATATCTGGTGGCAGGGGTGGTCTTTGATCAGACCGTGGCTGGCCCAGAGCCCTTGGCCCCCTCCGCCGACGCCGCCCTGCTGGACCCAGCGGCGGACTTGGCACGCCATGGGGCCTCCCTGGCGCTGGTAATTCATCTGGGAATGAGCGGACAGCTGCGGTGGGCTGACGCGACAGGGGAGCCGCGCCCGCCCCACACTCACCTGGTCATCACCTTTTCTGCCGGCTACGAGTTGCGCTTTGTCGACCCCCGTCGCTTTGGCTTCGCATCTGTTGTCCCACCCTCCTCCCTGGCAAGCCGAATTACGGCTTTGGTTGGGCTCGGTCCCGACGCCATGCAGGGGGGATGGACTATAGAAAGCCTTGCCGCTGCGCTCCACCGGAGCCGAGCGAGGTTGAAAACGGTGCTTTTGGACCAATCGGTAATTGCCGGTTTGGGCAACATCTACACCGACGAGATCCTCTTTCGCGCCCGGATCAGATGGGACCGGCCTGCCAACTCCCTGTCCCTGGATGAGGTAATGAGGCTTTTTTCAGCCATGCAGGAGGTGATCGCCAAGGCCGTTGATCTGAGGGGGTCGACGCTTGCCGATGCCCAGTACCGGGACCTGTTCGGATCCCCCGGCTCCTTTCAGAACCACCACCTCGCCTATGGTCGGGCCGGCCTTGGCTGTCATCGATGCGGTGAGATCTTGCAAGCGGAGCGCTTCGGCGGCCGGACCACCACCTTCTGCCCCACATGCCAGCTCTGAGGTGACATGTGGCCGGCTGGTTCCCCGATCGTTCCATTGCTGGGTTGGCTCAGCTAGCTTGAGTGCGCCGTGTACCTAAAGTCGCTCACCCTGAAGGGCTTCAAGTCCTTTGCAGATCCGACCACCTTGAACTTCGAGCCCGGCGTATCGGTGATCGTGGGGCCGAATGGGAGCGGGAAGTCCAACATCGTCGATGCCATCTCCTGGGTGCTAGGGGCCCAGGGTGCCAAAGGGCTGCGGGGATCGCGGATGGAGGATGTGATCTTCGCCGGTGCAAAGGGGAAGCCGGCCCTGGGGAGGGCAGAGGTCTCCATTGTCCTGGACAACTCCCAAGACCTCGGTGATGGGTCCGCCGCAGGGGACCGGGGGGCACTGGCATCCGCCGGGGCGGAGATAAGGATCACCCGTACCCTTTTCCGCAGCGGGGAGAGCGGGTACTCGATCAATGGCGCGTCCTGCCGGCTGTGGGACATCCAAGAACTGCTATCCGACGCGGGCGTTGGCCGAACCCAGCACGTGATCATCGGCCAGGGGCGCCTGGATGCCGTCTTGGAGGCCCGCCCCGAGGAGCGCCGGGCTGCGATCGAGGAGGCGGCGGGCATCCTGAAGCACCGCCGGAGGCGGGAACGGGCGCAGCGCAGGCTGGAGTCTGCAGACGAGGATGCTCGAAGCCTGGATGGGCACTGTGAGGAGATCCGCCGGCAGTGTCGCCCACTGCGGCGCCAGGCCGAGGCCGCTGCACGCCGTGGCGATTTGGAGACTCAGATTGCGGAGCTGCGGATGCGGCTTGCGGGGTCCAAGCTGGCCTCCTTAGAGGGCGACCTCAAAGCGGCGGAGGAGCGCATTACGGCCGCATCGGCGGCGGAGGAGCAACTCGCCAAAGAGCTCGAGGCACTGGAGGAAAGACTGGAGGCAGAGGAGTATTCCCAGGAGGATGCGTCCAGCTCCTTCGAACTCTCCGACCTCCACGGCCGGGCCACTGCGGCATCGAGTGCCGCTCAATCTCTGCAGAGGATCATCTCCGAACGTCTCCGCACGGCGGAAGCGGCAGCGGCGGCTAGTGCGCCTGGGGATCCCGAACCGCTGCGCGCCGAACATCAGGCCTTGTCCAAGGAGCTGGCGGTTGCCGAGGAGAGCCTCGCAGACTACGGCCGTCGGCTGGAGGGCTTGGCCGCAGCCGGCACCCAGCTCGCTCTGGGAGCCGAGGAAATCTCCCGGGAACAGCACGCGATCGCATCGGAACGGGAGGCCGTTAACTCGGCGGTGAGGCTGGCAGAACTCCGTGATGCCCTCTCTGAGGCCAAAGCGGCAGTTGTCGCCGCCGAGCGTTCCGTCGCCCAGGTGGACAGCGAACGCCAGAACCTGAAGCGCCGCCAACAAGCGGCTTCGGAGCGAGTGACCCAAGCCGAAAGGCACCTCGCCTCGGCCACGGCTGCCGAGGCGGTTGGGGCTTCCTCCCTTGTCGGAGCGGAGAGTCGCCTGGAGTTTGCCAGATCCGCCAAGGAGGCCGCCGAGAAAGAGGCGGTAGAGGCCTCCGAGAAGGCGACTGCGGCCCAAGCCGGTCTCTCGGGGGCGGCTGCGCGAGTCGAGGCCCTTGAGCTTGCGATGAAGGAGTTGTGGGACTCCAGTGGGACCTCGGCCCTCGAAGGCCTGGACGGCGTTTTGGGCCCATTGGCCGAGCTGGTCGCCGTGGGAGAGGGCTGGGAACAGGCATTTATGGCCGCCGCCGGGAGCTTCTTGGCAGCGGTTGTCACCCGCGACCCGGCGTCGGCCCGGGCGGCGGTCGGCAGGCTGCGGGAGGTGGCCCGACCCGGGACGGTCGTGCCGCTGGGCGAGGCCAAGGCTGGCTCGCCCGATAGGCAGGATTCCCTTGCCATGCACCTGAGCGCCACGGATCCCGATGTCGAGAGGTTGCTCTGGGCGTTGGTGGGTGATGTGGTTGTGACAGAAGGCGGGTGGGAGGAGGCACTGGCTACACATCTCAACCTCGGCGTAACGGTGGTGAGCCGGGAGGGCGACTGCTTCGGCCCCGACGCCTGGAAGATTGGTCCGGCATCCCAGGGCGTCACTGCGGGCACCCTGGAGGCGGCACGCCTGAGGGTGGAGGACCTGGCCGAGGCGGAGTCAAGGGCGCTCGGCGAGTCTGCCGTGTCTGCCGAGCGAGCCCGATTGGCGCGTTCGGAGCTTGCCGTTGCCGAGCGCGAAAGGGCTGCGGCCGCCCAGGCGCAGCTCCGGCTGGAGGCGGAGCTTTCCTCCGCTCGGGCCGGATGCGAGGCTGCCCAGGTCAGCCTTGCAGAGGCGACGGCGGCCTGGAGCTCTGCAGAGGAGAGATTCCAAAGCCAGCTCAGCGAAATGAGGGAGTCAAAAGCCACCCTCGGGGCTGCCCAACAGGCCTACGACGCGGCCGAGGATCAGCAGCGGTCGAGTGAAGACATACTTCGCCAGCGCGAGGAGGCGCTAGGTGAGGCGCGTGCATCCCATGGCGAGCGGCAGGCGGCACACGAGAAGCTCCGCAGGGAGATCGAGGTCGCCATGGCGGCAGCGGTGGAACGGCAGCGCTTTGTGACCCAGCGGCTGGAGCGACTCGGGATACAGATCGAGGAGGTGCAGGGCCTGGTTGCGCGCCATCGGCTGGCGGCCGAGGAAGCCGGCAGGCGCGCCAAGGTCCTCGATCTCCTCCACAGCGAGGCGGCCGGGGCATTGGGCCGCGTCTCGGAGGCTGCGGCCCGGGCCGGGGAGTTGATGGAGCAGAGGCGCAAGGGCGCCGACGCTCGCCGGGAAAACCTCACAGCGCTCCGTGCCCAGCGGTCCGGAGCCATTCGCTCCCTGGAGGCTGCGAGGGAGTTCACGGTCTCCTGCCGGCTCTCTGCTTCGGAGGCAAAGGTGCGCCTGGACGAGGCGAGCAGCGGGGTGCGCCGAGAGCTTGGGAAGGAGCCCTCCGAGGCCCTGCGGCTGGCTTTTCCCCCAGAGGAGGCGGAAGAGGCGGCCGAGGAACTTGCGCGGCTGGACAAGAAACTGAAGGCCTTGGGGCCGGTGAACCCGCTTGCGGCCGCGGAACTGGCAGAGGCGGAGGAGAAACTGGGCTTCATCGGGGCCCAGCTTGCCGATGCCCAGCAGGCACGCAGGGAGCTGGTTGAAGTCTTGGAGGAGATAGACGGGGAGATCGACCGCCTGTTTTCTGCGGCATTCCAAGACGTGTCCCGGCACTTTTCCGAACTGGTCTCGGCGGTGTTCCCGGGTGGGCATGGCTCACTGTCTCTGGGTGGCAGCCCAGAGCAGCGGGAGGTGGGAGTGGAGCTTGCCGCATCTCCAGCAGGCAAGTCCGTTCGCCGTCTCTCTTTGCTGTCGGGGGGGGAGCGGTCGTTGGTGGCGCTCGCATTTGAGTTTGCCCTCTTCCGCAGCCGTCCCTCTCCCTTTTATGTGATGGATGAGGTGGAAGCGGCACTCGACGACACCAATCTCAGCCGCTTTTTGTCTTTGGTCCGCGAACTCCGCTTCGATTCCCAGCTGTTGATAGTGAGCCATCAAAAAAGGACGATGGAGGCGGGGGACTGCCTATATGGGGTGACCATGGAGCGGGCCGGCGCCACCAAGGTGATCAGCCAACGCCTGCAACGGGAATCCGCTCAGCTCCTCTGAGCATTCCACCGGCCGGCCCTGTGCAGTTTTGCCAGGTCTGTGGTGGTATCGACATCGGTGGCGTCCCCCTCGCAGGCGACCCAGTCGACTCCGGCAGCTGCTCCGGCCCAAAGGGAGCGAGCGCCGACATCGCCGCTGCGATCCAGGTCGCCCCAAACCTCGCACGCCAAGCGGACGGGCGGGTGCGGCCGTCCCGAGAAGGTGGCCACCGCTACCGGCTTTGGCGAGGATGCCACCGCTTCCCAGGCCGAGGCCGGAATGAGCGGGGCATCGCCGAGGCCCACCACAACGGCATCATGCCCCCGCTCTCGGCACCAGTCGACGGCCATGGCGAGGCTTGTGGCCAGTCCTAGCTGCCATCTTGGGTTTTGGAGGGCCACCACACCTTTGGGCAAAAGCCCCCGGATATCCACCGCACCCCAGACGATGGCCGTCTCGTCCGCCCCTGCGCCCAGGGCGGCCTCCAGCGAATACAAAAAGAGGGGCCGACCATTGAAGCTCGAAAGGAGCTTGTGTCCCCGGTCCATCCCGGACGTTTTTGCCGGCAGTGGCCGAAACCTACTCCCGCCACCGGCGGCAAGCAGGACCGCGGCAAAGCTCATCGCGGCTTGCGACTGCAAAGGAGGCATTCTGCCAACTGCCGGCTTTGGCAGACAAAAACGGTGGTGATCAACGCATCCACAAAAGGTCTCTGCCCAAGGCGCTGTTAGAGGGGGGCTTTGGCCCGCAGCAGCTTCATGAACTCCCGCATCCATGCAGGGTGGTCGGGCCAGGCGCGGGCGCTCACGACGTTGTTGTCGACTACGCCCGCCCCGTCGACAAAGCTCGCCCCGGCGGCCTCGACGTCGGGTGCCAAAGCGGGGTAGGCGGCCATCTCTCGGCCCTTCAGCGACGCCGATGCCGCCAAGATCAATGCGGCGTGGCATATCGGAGCCAGT
>JAKAOS010000131.1 GCA_021823165.1 Actinomycetes bacterium
CATGGAGGTCTTGGCTTCCCGCTCCAGGCGCCTCACGGCCCTCTGGACCCGGCGAGCGGAGCGGGCCCAGACCAAAGCGGCCGCGAAGCACCCGAGGGCCACTATCACCAACAGGCCGCGATCGATTGCCACCAACGCCCCGGGAGCCTGCTGCACCGGCACCCGCAGGATCCCCAACATCATCTCGAGGCCCTCGATCGCTTGGTGGCATCCCGCCGCCGCACCCGTATGTCCAACGGGGTGGGACCCAAGGCGAAGTGTTCCCGCAGGACCCTTTCGAGGTAGCGGAGCCAGCTCCGGTCGAGTTCCCTGGTGGCAAAGATCGTGATGGTCGGGGGCTCTATGGCCCCCTGGGTCGCATACAGGATCCGCGATCCCGGGGCAGGATGCGCCCGCTGGGCGGCCTGGACGACGCTGTTGAGTTCCCCCGTTGGCATCCGCCTGGCCGAGGCCCCAAGTGACGCTGCCACCGCAGGTATCAGTTTGGAAACATTGCGTCCACTTAGTGCCGAGATGGCCACAATCGGGGCATAGGAAAGGAATCCGAGCCTGTCCTCTATGGCGGCCCGGGCCGCCAGCCGGCCCTCGGTGTCCAGGCGGTCCCACTTGTTGGCGACTATGACGATGGGGCTGCCGGCGGCATCGATCCGCTCAGCGAGGCGCTGGTCCTGGTGGGTAACACCCTCCTCGGCGTCGATGATCAGCAGTACTACGTCGGCTGCATCCACTGCCCTCAACGCCCGCACCATGGAGTAGTACTCGGTGCCCTGGGCTGACTTCACGTGCCTGCGCATCCCTGCGGTATCCAGGATCCGCAGTGTGCCGGCATCGGTTTCCACAACGGTGTCGACCGTGTCGGTGGTCGTGCCCGCCAGGTCGTGGACAACCGAGCGCTCCTCGCCCACCAGGCGGTTGAAAAGGGTTGATTTGCCCACGTTGGGCCGCCCGACGAGCGCTACGGCGGCAATCTTGGGCTGGCTGTCCTGGGAATCGGCATCACCGGGGGTGCTCCGCTCCCCCAAGGAGGCAATCTTGGCTACCACCTCGTCCAACAGGTCGCCCGATCCCCTGCCGTGCAGGGCCGATACGCCAAGGGGAACCCCGAGCCCAAGTGACATGAACTCCCAGAGATCCGACTCCCTGGTGCCCGAGTCCACCTTGTTGCCCACGACCAGGATCTCTTTGTCGGACCGCTGCAGCATCGAGGCCACCTCGGCATCCTCCGCGGTGATGCCGACGGTCACATCGACGACGAAGAGCACGATGTCGGCCTCTTTGATCGCTACTTCGGCCTGGGCCGCCACCTTTGCATCCATGTCCTTCGCCGATGCAATCCATCCTCCGGTGTCCACGATGGAGAATGAAACGCCCGACCACTGCGCCTCCAGCACATGGCGGTCCCTGGTGACACCGGGAGTATCCTCCACGATCGCCACACGGGATCCCACGATGCGATTGACGAGCGCGGACTTGCCCACGTTGGGGCGCCCTACGACTGCCACCAGCGGCAGGGGTGATCGTGAGCTGTGGGTAGTCATGGTCACTCTGTCGGTGGTCATAGCCGCTCCAGGGCACGCCGGAGGCTTCCCCCGTCGCTCGGGAGAACCTGGACGGTCCTCGGAAGGTCCTCCAGGGTCATTCCATCTATGAACTTGCCCTGGGAAAGACAGACGTCTGGTAGTAGATAATGGCCAGCCTCTGGCTCCTGGCGCAAGGCCTCGGCAACATCTGCTCCCGATAGCAACCCCGTCACCGCGATATTGCCCCCGAAGAAGTTGTTTGCCACCTCCACAAGGTGTACGTCGCGGCCCAGGGGGCTGTCGGAGAGCAACGGGCGGAGCACCTTTGCCCCATACTCGCCGGTAATCACCCCCACCGGGGAACGACTTCCAGGCTTCTTTGGTGCGCCATTGCGCCGCAACGTTACCAACGCAGTCTGCTCCTGGCTGCTGGAGCGCCAGGAGCGGTAGCCCTCGGCCGGCGCTCCATCCACCCAGGAGAAAAAGCCGGGCTGGACTCCGAATGCTGCCCCCTCGTCGCCGTCAAAGGCGGCACGGAAGGCCGAGGCGAGCCCTATGCCGTTCTCGTGCTGGGGAAAGCCGTCGTAGTGGGAGGCGGGAGGGAAGGGACGGCCCGCCAACAGGTAGTACTCATCGGCCACATACGCCATCCGTTTGCCCAAAGCCTTGAGGTAGATCTCCTGGAAGGCCTCCACGGTGTCAATGACCGCCGCCGCCTCGGCGGGTTCGTGGGGCCGCATGCCGGATTCCTTGGAGAATCGGCTGACCCCGAGGGGAACCGCTGCGACGGTTGCCAGGCTGGGGTATTCCTCCAAGATGTCGACCAGGGTTCGTGCCAAGTGCGGCCCGTCGTTCAGTCCGGGGCACACCACGATCTGGCCGTGGACCTCGATGCCCGCCGCCAGGAGCTGTTTCAGCCAGCGCAGGCTGGTGGCACCCCGCCGGTTACGCAGGAGCCGTGCCCGCAGTTCGGGGTCGGTGGCGTGAATGCTCACAAACAGCGGCGACAACCTCTCTGTGATCACCCGTTCCAGGTCGGCCTCGGTGAACCGGGTAAGTGTGGTGAAGTTGCCATAGAGGAAGGAGAGGCGGTAGTCGTCGTCTTTCAAATAGAGGCTCTTGCGCAAGCCTCTCGGCAACTGGTGGATGAAGCAGAACTCGCAGTGGTTGTCACAGGTGCGCACTCTGTCGAACAGCGCGGAGGAGACCTCGGCACCCAGGGGCTCCCCGGCCTGCTTGTCAATCGTCACAAAGTGCTCGATGCCACCCCTGGCAATCTCGATCTCGATGCGCGCTTCATCCACGATAAGGCGGTATTCGATGACGTCACGTGGCCGACGGCCGTTCAACGAGATGAACTCGTCCCCCGGCAGCACGCCCGCCTTCTCTGCGGGGCTGTTCGCCACGACCGCCACCACGACAGGTGCGGACACCCCCTCAGGCTACCGCCAAGGCGGCAGTATCGGTCTGTCGGCAGCTTCATGCCGCCAAGGGGGCACTGCCTCGGCCACCCTGGCGCTCGGATGGCACCCGGTGAAGCGGGTAAGTTGGCGGCGTGGGTGTCCAAAGAGTGCTGCTTGCAAGGCCGCGGGGCTTCTGTGCCGGTGTGCAGATGGCCATCAAGGCTCTCAGCTGGATGGTGAGGGTCTTCGAACCCCCCGTCTACTGCTATCACGAGATAGTCCACAACCAGGTCGTGGTGGAGCGCTTCAGGCGGCTTGGGGTGATCTTTGTCGACGACATAAAAGAGGTGCCCGCAGGTGCGCCTCTCATGCTTTCGGCCCATGGCACCGCCCCCGAGGTCGCCCAGGCGGCCCGCGACAACTCCCGGGTGGTGGTAAATGCGGTGTGCCCCTTGGTCACCAAGGTCCACCACGAGGTGAAATCCCGCTCCGCCAAGGGCTACCAGATCCTCTATGTGGGCCACCGAGGCCACGACGAGGCCGTTGGCACCATGGCGGTCGCACCATCCTCGATGCACCTGGTCGAATCGGAGGAGGACCTGGCGGGCATCGAGGACTCGGCCACGCCATTGGCTCTGATTGCCCAGACGACCCTCAGCGTTCATGACTGGTCGGCGCTTGCAGAAAAGGCAAGGCAGCGCTTCGGTGAACTCTGGATGCCCGCCAGGAGCGATTTGTGCTTTGCCACGACCAATCGCCAGACGGCTCTGGCGGAACTTGCCAAGGTTGCCGACAGCGTCGTGGTGCTCGGATCGGCCAACTCCTCCAACACCGTTTCTCTGGCAAAGGTGGCTCGGCTGGCCGGCGTCGAGCGCGTCTACCGCGTCAACGGAGCCGATGAGTTGCCCGATGACCTGTCCGGCACCGTCGCTTTGACCGCAGGGGCCTCGGCGCCCGAGGACCTTGTCAAAGAGGTGATAGCGGCCCTGGATCCACTGGAGGGAACCGAACTCGTAGAAGTCGTGGATGAGGATGAGTACTTCCCACCACCTAGGGAGCTCCGGGAGTTGCTCCGGGCCCTCGCTGCCGCCACATCACTCAGTTTCGCCCTGGCTGGCCAGGCGGCCAACCCAGTTGGTAACGACCGCTCCACGGAGGCTTCGGAGGTCTTGGAGGACCTGTTGAAGCCTGCGGTGCCAGCTCAGCACTCCTGACCGCCAGATCCGAATGACCCAGCCGGCAACTCCGGCACCCTGCTTTGTGCCTGGGCGGTGCAGCCCTTCCCTGCAACTATCACCTCACGTAGTGCTGTCACTACAGTAAGTGATGGCATCTGCCCATGGCTTCGGGAATTCCCGCAGCCGGGCTTGCGAGGGAGGTTGCAAGTGGTTCCACCACATGCCGACAACGAGACAGCCGGCTCCCCCGAAGCAAGGGCCCGCTTTTTGGTGGGCAACGCTGGCTCACGCTCCGGTGCCGGGGCCCGATCGAGCCGGGCCGTTATCGTGGTGGCAGAACCAGCGCTCGAGGTGTCATCGCGCCCCTCGGCTCCGCCCGCCACCCGCCGCATGCGCCGGTTGTGGTTGGCGCCCGTTGTTCTGCTGGGTTTGGGAACGCTGGCACGCTTCAGCCTGGGAGCACCGCTGCGATTGGGCCTGGCCGCCGCCGATGGGAGCCCGCTGTCCCAGCCACCCGCTCATCGGCAAGTCCCACGAGGCTCACTTACACAACGAATATCTCCCCCAGATCCCCTTTCCCATACAGAAGGGCCCTGGAGGTTCCTGCCCGCCGCCAAGGCCCGGCTACGGCTGTCAGAGGCCGCCGCAGCGTATAGCTCCGCGATGGCACCCAAGCCTCGGCAACCAACCAACACCCCCCAGGCCACCGCTCCCTCCAACAGCCCCCAGGTCGCGGCCCCCTCCGGCACTGGAACCAGCGGGCAACCACAGAGCCAGCCAACTCCTCAGGTCTCCCAGCAGGCTCCGGTGCAGGCCGTGGCCCAGCCCGCAGCGGCAGCCTCCAGTTCACCGACCCCAGCGGAACTCGGCCAACAGGCCCTCGGCCTTGTCCGTTATCCCTGGCGATCAATCCCGGGATACAGCATCGAGTTCCTTCCCAGCAGCGCTGCTCCGGTCCCGGGCTACTACGGCAACACCACCTTTAGCTGGGGACGCCCCGGGGGGGTCTCGGTGCTCTATGTCTATCCCAACGAGAGCGTCTACCAACTTGCCGGGATTATCGCCTTTGAGATCGGCCACGAGGTCGATGCCGCCTACCTGTATCCATCGGGTGGCCATGCCAAAATCGAATCCATACTGGGTATTCACCCCCCCAGCTGGGCTCCGAACTGCGACTGCCCAGAACAGCAGTACCTCTCGGGCTGGTATGCCGCCGCCTTTTCCAACTACTGGTCGCCGGGAGTTGGCAACTGGGCGACCATTGCCCCCCCGCCCACCGCGGCGAATGCCGCAGCGGTGGATCCACTTTTGAACCTGGGCCCCTGATACTGGGCACCTGAGCAGCAGTTCTGGCGAGGTAGTTCTGGCTCAGCAGTTCCGGCGAGGTAGTTCTGGCTCAGCAGTTCCGGCGAGGTAGGCCTGGCTCAGCAGCTCTGGCGCTGTGCGAGTGATCTCGTTGGGGCGGGTTATGCCGGGGGTGCCGGTTCGTCGGGTTGTGCCGGCAATGCCGAGACATTTGCCCGCTGCCGCTTATTCCGACCCAGCACAGAGAGGCGGGACCACGATGAAAGCCCGTGGGGGGCTTTGGGGCCGGCACCGATCTGGGCCTGTTCGAAGAGATCCTGCAGGGCCTCATGTAGCTTTGCAGTCAGTTCCCGCGTCGCCTGGCGGGGAACGTGACGGCCCCCTGCAAGGGGAGGCGGCGGGATGGGTTTGCCGATGACGACTCTCACCTTAGAT
>JAKAOS010000132.1 GCA_021823165.1 Actinomycetes bacterium
TCGGCCTTTTTGGACGACGTTCGCCTCCGCACCGGGGACTCGGTGCTCATGGACAGCCGTACCGGGCTCCTGCTGGAGCGGCTGCCCCGCCCAGAGGTCGAGGAACTCATCTTGGAAGAGGTCCCAGACGTCTCCTACGAGGATGTCGGCGGGCTCGACCACCAGATCGAGGACATCACCGACGCAGTCGAACTGCCCTTTTTGCATCGAGCACTCTTCTCTGAGTTCGAACTGCCCGCCCCCAAGGGGATCCTCCTATACGGCCCCCCGGGTTGTGGCAAAACCCTGATCGCCAAGGCGGTGGCCAACTCGTTGGCCAAAAAGGTCGCAGAGACCTCGGGCAACAACAACGTGCGGAGCTACTTTTTGAACATAAAGGGCCCCGAGTTGCTGAACAAGTACGTGGGCGAGACCGAACGCCAGATCCGCCTGGTATTCCAAAGAGCCCGGGAGAAATCCGAAGAAGGCGTGCCGGTGATCGTCTTCTTCGACGAGATGGACTCCCTGTTCCGCACCCGTGGGACCGGTATCAGCTCCGACATGGAGTCCACCATCGTCCCCCAGTTGCTCGCCGAGATAGACGGTGTAGAGGCGTTGCGGAACGTAATCGTGATCGGGGCATCAAACCGTGAGGACCTGATCGACCCCGCCATCCTCAGGCCCGGCCGGCTGGATGTGAAGATCAAGATCGAGCGCCCCGACGAAGCCGCAGCCGCTCAGATCTTCTCCCGTTACCTACGAAGCGATCTTCCCCTGGACGCCCAGGAGGTGGACCGCCTCGGCGGCGGTGACCGGGACAAGGCCGTTCAGGCGATGATCGAGCGGACCGTGGAGGAAATGTACCGCCACGACGACGACAACCGCTTCTTGGAGGTCACCTACCAAAACGGGGACAAAGAGATCCTCTACTACAAGGACTTCTCCTCGGGGGCCATGATCGAGAACATCGTGCGGCGGGCCAAAAAGCTGGCGATCAAGCGGGTCATTGCCGGGGAGGCGAAGGGGATACGCACCTCGGACCTGCTCGAGTCGATCAAGCAGGAATACAAAGAGCACGAGGACCTCCCCAACACCACAAATCCCGACGACTGGGCAAAGATCTCCGGCAAGAAGGGCGAGCGGATCGTCTATGTCCGCACCCTTGTCACCGAGGGGGCTGCGTCCTCTGGCGGCAGGTCGATCGAACGTGTGGGCACCGGACAGTATCTCTGAGCAGCTTCTGGGTGGCCCCTGCACTTGTGCTGTCCGGGCCGGGGTCGGGAGATAAGGTCGGGCTGTGGCTATCGCCAAGGTGTGCGGGATTGAGACCGAGTACGGGATCCAGATGGTCGCCCCGGGCGAACAGAATCCCATCAGTGCCTCATCGCTGTTGATCAACGCGTATCTGGCCGACGTGCAGCGCCGGGTGGGTTGGGACTTTGAGGATGAGACCCCCGGCAGAGACGCCAGGGGCTTTGCCCGGGAGGGCTCTATGGCCCCCATGGTCGACACCCATCTGGTAAACGCAGTTCTTACAAACGGCGCCAGGCTGTATGTAGACCATGCCCACCCGGAGTACTCCACCCCGGAGTGCACCAACGCCCTGGATGCTCTGCGCTGGGATCGCGCCGGGGAGGAGATCATGGTCAAGGCCATGGCTGCTGCTGCGGCGGCACTGCCTCCGGGACAGCGGATCGTGGTCTACAAAAACAACTCGGACCGCAAGGCCAACTCCTATGGGTGCCATGAGAACTACATGATGGACCGGGAGACACCCTTTGGCCGGGTGGTCTCGGGAGTAACCCCGCATTTTGTGACCCGGCAGATCTACGCCGGGGCGGGCAAGGTCGGGAGCGAGGTGGCCTTTGGGGGGGAACCGGTTGCCTTCCAGCTCTCCCAGCGAGCCGACTTCTTCGAAGAGGAGGTCGGCCTGGAGACCACCCTGAAGCGCCCCATCGTCAACACCAGGGACGAGCCGCATGCGGACCCCAAGAAATACCGTCGGCTGCATGTGATCATCGGGGATGCCAATCTCTCCGAGGTGGCGACCTTCCTCAAGGTCGGGACCACGGCTGCGGTGCTCTGTTTGATCGAGGACGACGCTCTGCCCCGGCGTGAGCTGCAACTGGCCTCACCCGTGACGGCTTTGAAACTCGTCTCCCGGGACCCATCCCTCACGGCGCCCCTGCAGCTTGCGGCCGGGGGGACCATCACCGCAGTAGATATCCAGTGGGAGTATCTAAAAGCAGCCCAGAAGCACGCTGCGGCGGGGGGTCTCGATTGCCTCGGTGGGGTGGCTGACATGGTCATTCAGCGCTGGGAGGCGGTGCTCGGCGCCTTGGAGGAGGAGCCGGCCAAGTTGTCGGGACAGCTCGACTGGGTGGCCAAGAAGTCTCTCATGGAGGCCTATATGGAACGTCACTCGGTTGGCTGGGAGGACCCGAGGGTTGCCGCTTTGGATTTGCAATATCACGATCTCCGGCCCGAACGTTCGCTTTTTCGCCGCCTGGGGGTAGAAACACTGGTAGACCAATCGAGTGTGCAAGAGGCGATGACCGAGCCACCGAGGGACACCAGGGCCTATTTCCGTGGGCGCTGTCTCCAGCGCTGGGCCAGCTCGATCACCGCTGCAAACTGGGATTCGATGGTGTTTGACCTTGGGGGGGATCCTTTGCGGCGAGTACCGATGATGGAACCACTCAGGGGAACCGCCGAGGTGGTCGATACTTTGTTCGAAGGCTGCACGAGCCCCGCCGAGCTACTGGCCCGGCTTGGTTCGTGAGGGGAGTGTTGACATGGCTGAGCGAGAACTGAAACGACGGTCCGACTCGCCGGCGCGCGAGCAAACCGAAGTTACCGAGGAGGTCACCTCCGATTCCGCCAAGGGCGAGAAGCTCAAGGCGGAGATAGACGACCTCTTGGACGAGATCGACGAGGTGCTCGAGGACAACGCTGAGGAGTTCGTCCGCAACTACGTGCAAAAGGGTGGGGAGTAGCCCACGGCCTGAAGTAGCCGATTCCCGGTGCCGGATGCCCGGTGCCGAGTTGGGGGCGCTGGTCCCTTGGGACATGTGCTTGCAGTAGCCCCTTGGGGAACTAGGGTCGAGCCGATGACTCTCCCTCTTTTCCAGATGGGAGAGGACCCAGGCTCAAGCTTTGTCGCCCTGTTGCGCCAGCAGGGTCTCGGGTCCCTTCCTTTAGATATGGCTGCGGCTCCGGTGGCCGAGCGTGGCTGGCAGGTGCGGCACGGGACGACCATTGCCGCCCTCAGGTACTCCGACGGCGTGGTCATGGCCGGGGACCGACGGGCCACAGAGGGCCATGCCATTGCCCATCGCCGCATGGACAAGGTATTTGCCGCCGACCGGCTTTCGGGAATTGCCATTGCCGGGGCCGCAGGGCTTGCCCAGGAGATGGTGCGGCTATTCCAGACGCAGCTGGAGCACTACGAGAAGATCGAGGGCTCCGCTCTCTCCCTCGAGGGTAAGGCAAACCAACTTGCCCAGATGTTGCGGGGGAATCTGGGCATGGCGATGCAGGGCCTTGCCGTGGTGCCGCTGTTTGCCGGCTGGGACGAGGGGCGCCAGCGCGGCCGCATCTTCACCTATGACGTGGTGGGTGGCCGTTACGAAGAAGCCGAGTTGCATGCCAGTGGTTCGGGCGGCAGGGATGCACGATCCGCCATCAAGATGGGCTTCAGGGAGAACATGAGCGCCTCAGAGGCGGTCGAGCTTGCAATAGCTGCCCTCTGGGAGGCGGCCGATGAAGACTCGGCCACGGGGGGCCCCGATATCGTCCGTGGCATTTTCCCCACTGTGGCAACCATCACCGCAGATGGCTTCAAGATGCTCGAGGACCAAGAGGTCTCTTCGCGCTTTTCGGCCCTCATGGAAAGGAGGTCGGCCCGCTCATGAGCATGCAGTTCTATGCCTCACCCGAGCAGGTGATGAGCGACCGCGCCGAGTACGCGCGCAAGAACATCGCCCGGGGCCGTCCATTGGTGGGCACCGTCTACGACGGCGGCGTACTGCTGGTGGCGGAGAATCTCTCCCACTCTTTGCACAAGATCTCCGAGATCTACGACCGCATCGCCTTTGCCGGCGTGGGTCGCTACAACGAGTTCGACCAGCTTCGGGTGGCGGGGGTCCGTCATGCAGATACCAAGGGCTACACCTATGCCAGGGAAGATGTGGATGCCAGGTCGCTGGCAAACTCCTACTCCCAGTTCATGGGCCAGGTATTCACCCATGAGTTGAAGCCCTTCGAGGTGGAGATCCTGGTCGCCGAGGTGGGCGTGGGATCGGCTCCCGACCAGCTCTACCACATTGCCTTTGATGGAACCGTGACCGACAAGGACAACTTCGCGGTCCTGGGAGTGCTCGGCGGCGATGGCGGGGCTCAGGTGGCCGAGCGGATGAACTCGCATTACAGGGACGGATGGAGCCTCGAGGAGGCATTGGCTGCGGTCGTTTCCTCCCTCGAAGGGCCGGAACGCCGGATAGAGGCCTCCGCCCTGGAGGTTGCGATGCTCGTGCGCGATCGGCCGCAGCGGAGCTTCGAAAGGATGAGCGAGGAGCGGATCTCCCAACTTCTGGGCCGGGGTAGTGACGAATCAGGGTCCGCCTAACGCGGAGCAGTCGTCCCGCAACGGGCCCGGGGACGGCTCTGGCCCAAAACCTGGTGGCGGTGTGGGCCCAACAATCGGTGGGCGATACCAACCCCGGGCCCTCATTGGGACCGGGGGAATGGCTGAGGTATGGGACGCATGGGACCTCCGCCTCGAGCGACCCGTGGCGCTCAAGATCCTCCACCCCCGCCTGGCCGAGGACCCAGCGGCCAGGGCCCGCTTTCATGCCGAGGCCAAATCCGCCGGCAGGCTCTCTCATCCCAACATCGTCTCCGTCTACGACACCGGCGAGGAGGGCCAGCGGCCCTGGATTGTCATGGAACGCCTGGAGGGCGAGACCCTGGCGTCCCGGATCGCCAAGGGACCGATGCCGGTTGCTGACGTTTTGCGGCTTGGCACAGAGATGGCCTCCGCCCTGGCTGCGGCGCATGCCGCAGGTTTGATACACCGGGACATAAAACCCGGCAACATCCTCTTCGGGGCGGACGGTTCGGCAAAGGTGGCCGATTTCGGGATTGCCAAGGCCGCAGATGCCAGCGCAGACTTCTCCCTCACCGCAACCAATGCCATCGTCGGCACCCCCGCCTACCTCGCTCCCGAGCGGGCACAGGGCGCGGCGGCCTCGATCGCGTCGGACATTTGGTCGGCGGGAGTCGTGCTGTATGAGGCGCTGGTGGGGGCCAAGGCATTTCCTGGCACCAATGCCATAGAGGTCGCACTGGCGGCTCGGCAAGCACCCAAGCTTGCGCTTTACAAAGCGCGTCCCGAAATCCCACGGGATCTCTTGGCGGCCGTGGAGAGGGCCATGGCGGTCGATCCGGCCCAGCGCTTTGCCTCTGCATCCGAACTTGCCGCCGCTCTGGGTTCGGTCTCGGGCATCTGGTCCACCTCCACCCAGCCAAGTGCCACCCAGGTCACCTCCACCCAGGTCATGGCCGGGCCGATTCCGCCGCCGGGTGGTGACGGTTCGGCAACCTCGGTCCTGGGATCCTGGGTGCCACCCGGGAATGCCTCTTTGACCGATGGCCTGGGAGTGCGGGCTGCGCGCCGAAAGCGGAGGACCAGGCGGCGGCTTTTGGCTCTCGGAGCTGCAGCAGCTTTGGTCCTGGTCCTGGTCCTGGTCGTAAGCGGCCTGGACCGCACGACGGCTGGCAGGGGAGGCCCGTCCTCGTCTGGGCAGGCCAAATCTGCCAAGACTGCCGCGTCTGTCACCACCACGACGGCCTCAT
>JAKAOS010000133.1 GCA_021823165.1 Actinomycetes bacterium
CGATCTGGCGGAAAAGGGCAGGGCGATGCTGGGCGAACTCCAGGACAACCTCGATCTGGTCCTTTTGGACCTGGGGCTGCCCGGAGCGGACGGAGAGCACCTCCTCCGCTGGATGAGAGAGCAGGGCCTGCCGGTGCCCGTGATCATCCTGACCGCCCGGGCGGAGGTCAAAGACAAGGTGAAAGGACTCGACGCCGGGGCCAACGACTATGTGACCAAGCCCTTTGCCTTCGAAGAGCTTTTGGCCCGGGCCCGGGCCGTGATGCGCACCGTGGAGCAGCCGTCTGCCACCGAGTTGGTCGTAGGGGACCTCCGCTTGGACCTGTTGTCCAAAGTGGCGTGGCGAGCGGGGCGCCGGATTGAGCTGGCCCCCAGGGAGTGGGCACTACTGGAGCTGTTCATGAGGCACCCCACCCAGGTGCTCTCCCGGGCTCAGATCCTGAGCCGGGTTTGGGATTACAGCTTCGACCCCGGCTCGAATGTGGTCGATGTCTACGTCGGCTACCTGAGGCGCAAGCTCAACGTGACGGGCCTGGAACCCCTGATCCACACCGTCAGGGGTGCCGGCTACCGGCTCAAACCCTCCTGAGGTCCACCACAGCACGAGACGCTCGTCTTGCCGAGCCCGGGGGCGGATCCGGCAACCTCAGCGCAGGCCCTCCGCCTTCGCCTCCTCCGGGCTCAGGTCGCCGATCCCCCCGTGATTCATGTCCCACACCGGCCGTTCCGAGCGGATCGGGGGAAGGGGCTCTTCGAAGTTGTGGTGCGCGGGCGGAGACGTTGCCACCCACTCGAGGGTGTGTCCGTCCCAGGGGTTGTTGCCAGCGGGGACCGGACGGCGCCAGGAGACCCACAGGTTGGCCAGGAAGAACAAAAAGGATATTCCGATAAGGGCGGCGCCAACCGTGGAAATCTGATTGAACAGGGTGAGGTGCTCCCCTGGGAAGTAGACGGCGATGCGGCGCGGCATTCCGGCCAGGCCCATGCCATACATGGGGATGTAGGTGAGCCAGTAGCCGACGAACATGATGCCGAAATGCCAGTAGCCCAAAGAGTTGCGAAGCATGCGTCCGTAGAACTTGGGATACCAGTAATAGACACCGGAAAAGCCCGCAAAGACCACGGTCGAGAAGAGGACCTGGTGGAAGTGGGCCACCACGAAGTAGGTGTTGTTCACAAAGAAGTCGATGGGTGGGGAGGCCAAAAGCACGCCGGTAAGACCGCCGGGGAGAAAGCACAGGAGGAATCCGATCGCAAAGACCATTGGCGGGGGAAAGCTCAGGTTGCCCCGCCACATGGTGCCGATCCAGGCAAAGAACTTGATCCCCGTAGGCACCGCTATCAGGAGCGACATCGCGGAAAAGAACGGCAACAGCACCGCTCCGGTTGCGAACATGTGATGCGCCCAGACCCCCGTGGACAGCCCGGCAATCGCCATGGTCGCAAAGACCAGGCCCTTGTAGCCAAAGACCGGCTTGCGGGAAAAGACCGGCAGGACCTCGGTCACGATCCCGAAGAACGGGAGGGCGAGAATGTAGACCTCGGGGTGGCCAAAGAACCAAAAGAGGTTCTGCCACAAAATCGGCACTCCCCCATCGGCGACGGAGTAGATGCCGGTGCCCAGGTGCCGGTCGGCATACAAGAGGATCACCGCGGCGGCCAGAACCGGAAAGGCCAACAGGATCAAAATCGAGGTGACCAGCATGTTCCAGGTGAATATCGGCATGCGGAACATCGTCATTCCCGGCGCCCTGAGATAGAAGATGGTGGTGATGAGATTGACGGCCGTAAAGACGGCAGACATCCCCGTCAGGGTCAGCGAGGCGATCCACAGGTCCGCCCCCGCTCCCGGGCTGTAGAGGCTGTTGGAGAGCGGCGCGTAGGAGACCCAGGCGAAGTTGGCCGCCCCGGTGGTGGTCAAAAAGCCCGCCAGCATCATGAGCGAACCACCCAGATAGACCCAGTAGGAGAGGGCATTCAGGCGGGGAAATGCCAAATCCGGAGCGCCGATCTGCAGCGGGATGACGAGGTTTCCAAAGGCCCCGAAGGCAAAGGGGCCGGCAAATAGATACATCATGATGCTGCCGTGCATCGTGAAGATCTCGTTGAAGGCGTTCTGGGAAACGAAGTTGTTATCCGGCACCACGAGCTGGATCCGAATCAGCTCGGCAAGGATGCCTCCCAAAAAGAACAACAACACCGACGTGATCAGGTAGCTCTTGCCAATCACCTTGTGATCGGTTGAGGTGAGCCAGTTGTAGATGCCCTCCAACGGCCCACCATGAGCCTGAGCGTGGCTCGGTGCAGCGCCCTCTACAACTGCGGTCATCCTCTACCCCCTCCGAGCCCCATCCCCGCAAGAGACCGGCTCCGGTGGTCGCCGTTGTCGCACCCTACCCTTCCACCTACACCCCGGTGGGTACAAATCGGCCGGATCAGCTCGCCCAGTCGACGATCCTCGCATCCCCCCACAGCCGCTCGAGGGAGTAATACTCCCTGGCGCTGCGGTCCATGACGTTCACCACGAAGTCCCCGAAGTCCATAAGCACCCAGGCGGCATCGGACATGCCCTCAATCGAGCGTGGGCCATCCCCACCGCAGCCCTTGACCGCCTCCTCCACCGCCTCGGCGATGGTCCGGACGTGACGGGCATTGGCACCCGAACTCAATACGAAGGCATCAGCAATCCCAAGGACCGGGCCGACGTCGAAGATCAGTACGTCTTCGCCCTTTTTGTCCGCCGCAGCCCTGGCAGCCGCACGAACCTCCTGCCAGATAGCCTGCTCGCTCGGGGCTTGTCCACCGGAGGCCTGCCCGGTGCGGGCCTGGTCCGCTGTCCCGCCCTCTACCAAGTCCAGTCGGTTCACAGAGTTGGTTGGCCCCTCATCTATACCCATCGTACAGTGAGCGGGCTGCGATGTAGCGGATCGCCGGGGCGGGAATCAAAAAGTCCAGCGGACGGCCGTCGGCGGCGCGCTGGCGCAGATCGGTCGAGGAAAGATCCAGCGCCGGCATCTCCACCTCCACCACCCGCCAGCGCCTGGCCAGTTCGGGGCGGGCGACACCGGGACGGTTAACCACGACGATGCTTGCAACCTCGGCCACCTCGTCGGCGCGCTCCCAGGTATCCATGCCGGCCGCCGCATCGGCGCCGACGACCACGAAAAGCTCCGCTTGGGGATGCAATGCATGCAGTTCCCCAAGGGTGTCCGCGGTATAGGAGAGGCCGCCCCGGCGTATCTCGATGTCGCTGGCCTGGATGCCCTCCACCCCTTCGGTCGCCGCCTGAACCAGGGCAAAGCGGTCCGCCGCCGGGGTGATGTCCCGCTCCCCCAGTTTCTGCCACGGTTGCCCGGCGACCACCATCAGCACCAGGTCCAGCCCCGCCGAATACCGGGCGTTGACCGCCGCGGCGAGGTGGCCGACATGCACGGGGTCAAAGGTGCCCCCGAAAACACCGATTCGGCTCATCTACCTGCCGGCCAGCCGCTCCACCACGGCGGAGAAGGCCTCCGCCTCGTGATCGTGCACCACCCAGTAGTTGAAGCCCCACCGCTCCCGACGCCGTATCAGCATCTCGCAGACCTCCTCCACCTCCCCGAAGACCACCACCGGGATCTCGGAGGCCACATCGGGCTCCAGGCCAAAATGGCCGGCCAGTGCCTCCAGTCGAGGCTTGGCACCCCGCCCGATCTCAACCATGAAGGTCAAACACTGCAGCTCGATGAGGTCGATCCGCTCCCCGGCCGCCTCGCGCACCCAATGGATCCGGCGATCGAAATGGGAGGGAAGGGCGGATGCGACCGCGCTCGCATCGACGGCTCCGGACGCAAGGCTGGGATTGATCCCAACGACATCGGCAACCTTTGCCGCCAGGGACAGGATCCTCTCTCCCCCGCCCCCGATGGTGAGGGGTGGGCCCCCGGGGCTGTAGGGGGCGGGTTCGCAAGCCGGCAGGCTGATCCGGTAGTGCTCGCCGGCGAAATCGAATCCCCCCTTGGGGTCCGACCAAAGTCCCTTCAGGATCGAGGCCGTCTCTGCGAGCCGGGAAATGCGGATCGATGCAGCGTCATAACCGATGCCGGCCGCCTCGTAATCAGTGCGCAACCAACCAGCCCCGAGGCCCGCCTCCAGGCGGCCCTCGCTAACCAGGTCCAAGGTGGCCAGTTCCTTGGCAACCACCAAGGGGTGGCGGTAGTCGTTGCAGAGCACCAGGGACCCTACCCGCAACCTCTCCGTCGCCTCCGCCGCCACGGTGAGCCCGATCAGAGGTGCCCACTGGGAATCGAGGTGATCGGGCAAAAAGACGGTCGAATAGCCCATGGCCTCGATCTCCTGCACCCTTTTGCGCCAGGTGGATACATCTGCCGAGGAGGAGGTCTGGACCCCAAAGCGGAACGGCTGCACCCGGCAAGACTAAAGGCGCAGGGCCAAGCAACCATGTTGTGCCGCTAGCCTGGCGTTGTCCGGCTCCGCTTTGAGCCGGTCGGCAAATGCGTGGGAAGCGGGAGAAGAGCGCAGTTGGCTAAGCGAGGGTGGCACCCGGGAAGTTGGGCAGAGTTCCCCGCCGCACAACAACCGGACTGGCCCGAACCCGCCGAGTTGGAGGCCAGGCTGAAGGAGCTGAGGGCACTCCCGCCCCTGGTATTTGCCGGCGAGGCCCGCAACCTTACCTCTGAACTTGGCAGGGCCGCCCAGGGAAAGGCCTTTTTGCTGCAGGCGGGAGACTGCGCCGAGTCCTTTGCCGAGTTCTCCGCCGACTCCATCCGGGACAAGCTGAGGGTGATCCTGCAGATGGCGGTCGTCCTAACCTACGGGGGCGGCGTGCCAGTCATCAAGGTCGGACGCATCGCCGGCCAGTTTGCCAAACCCCGGTCCTCCCAGACCGAGTCGGTCGACGGCACCGAACTGCCAAGCTTTCGGGGTCACATAATCAACGACGACGCTCCCTCTGCAAGCGCACGGCGGCCCGACCCGTCGCGGCTCATCACTGCATATCACCAGGCCGCCTCCACCCTCAACCTCCTACGTGCCTTCACCAAGGGCGGCTTTGCAGACCTTTCGCAGGTCCACAACTGGAACCGCGAGTTCGTGGCCGCCAGCCCCGAAGGCAAGCGCTACGACGTAATCGCAGCCGAGATCGAGCGTGCACTCCGCTTCATGACCTCCTGCGGCATTGACCTGAGAGCCGAGGCGAGGCTGCACCAGGTTGACTTTTGGACCAGCCACGAGGCCCTGCTCCTCCCCTGGGAGGAGGCCCTCACCCGCCAAGACTCCCTCACCGGGGACTACTACGACTGTTCGGCCCACATGCTTTGGGCAGGTGAGCGCACGAGGCAGCTGGACGGTGCCCATCTGGAGTTCCTTTCCGGGGTGAACAACCCCATCGGGGTAAAAATTGGGCCCACCACCACCCCTGATGAGATCCTTGCCATAGCGGAGCGCCTCGACCCCGAACGCATCCCGGGCCGCCTTACCTTCATAAGCCGGATGGGTGCCTCCAACATCAGTCGGCGGCTGCCGCCTTTGCTCCAGGCCGTGGCCGACTCCTCCAGGCCAGCCCTGTGGGTATGCGACCCGATGCACGGCAACACCATCACCTCCTCCGACGGGCACAAGACCCGCCGCTTTGAGGACGTGATGGCGGAACTCGAAGGCTTCTTCGAGGCACACCGCACGGTCGGAACCTGGCCGGGGGGCGTTCATGTGGAGTTGACCGGGGACGACGTCACCGAGTGCACCGGGGGCAGCGAGGGGCTGTCCGAGGGGGAACTATCCCTCCGTTACATGACCACCTGCGACCCGAGGCTC
>JAKAOS010000134.1 GCA_021823165.1 Actinomycetes bacterium
GTCCACCCAACCCAAAGTGGCGTCACGGTCGCCCTCCAGCTTGCCGACCACGGTGCCGCTGTGGAGGTGGTCGCCGCCCGAGAGGCGCAACGCCTTTGCCAGCACCCGGAAGTGGATACCGTGGTGCGGGTTGCGGTCGAGCACGGCATGCATGGCACGGTGGATGTGCAACAGCATCCCGTTGTCACGGCACCAACGCGCCAGGCCGGTGTTGGCACAGAAGCCGCCGGTGAGGAAGTCGTGCATGATGATGGGTGCGCCGATTTCCTTGGCGAACTCTGCCCGCTGGTACATTTCCTCGGGAGATGGGGCGGTCACGTTCAGGTAGTGGCCCTTGCGCTCGCCGGTCTCCTCCTGGGCGGTGAGGGTGGCCTCCTGCACGAACTGGAAGCGGTCCCGCCAGCGCATGAAGGGCTGGCTGTTCACGTTCTCGTCGTCCTTGGTGAAGTCCAGGCCACCACGGAGGCACTCATAGACGGCCCGTCCATAGTTCTTGGCCGAGAGGCCGAGCTTCGGCTTGATGGTGCAGCCAAGCAGCGGGCGGCCGTACTTGTTCATCTTGTCCCGCTCCACCTGGATCCCGTTGGGCGGGCCGTTGCAGGTGTTTACGTACTGCAGCGGAAAGCGCACATCTTCCAGCCGCAGCGCTCGCACGGCCTTGAAACCAAAGACGTTGCCGACCAGTGAGGTGAAGACGTTGACTACCGAGCCCTCTTCGAACAGGTCGATGGGGTAGGCGACAAACGCGTAGAAGGCACTGTCGTCTCCGGGAACGTCCTCGATGCGGTAGGCACGGCCCTTGTAGTAGTCAAGGTCGGTCAGCAGGTCGGTCCAGACCGTGGTCCAGGTACCGGTGGAAGACTCCGCTGCAACGGCCGCAGCCGCTTCCTCGCGGTCCACGCCCGGCTGCGGAGTGATCTTGAAGCACGCCAGGAGGTCGGAGTCCAGCGGCACGTATTCCGGTGCCCAGTACGTCTGCCGGTACTCTTTTACGCCTGCCTCGTACTTCTTACCAGCCATGCCAGTTCTCCTGGGTCGAAGGTCGTTCGGGTGGCCCCCGAACCTGAAGGAACGCCGGAAGCTTACAGTGCTGGCAAGTCGCTCTGGAGTTAAATCTACTAAACGCTACGATAGAGTTAGGTATAAGGCTCGGACGACAGAGCAGGTCAGGAGGGGTATTTCTGTCCTCCCGAACGGCGGCGGTCGATTTCAGCCTGGTTTCGGCAGTGCGTTTGAATCCCCAACTATCGCGTTGTTTCTGAAATATCTGCGTTCTGGTCTGCTTGGATTTCTCAATAATTCGCAAACGGTGCTACGCGCAGGCTTTTGCAATTGGTTTGCGGTGACGCCACGGCGGGCCTTAGCCAAATTTCACCATGCAAGGTGGGTAAATCGCCGTATTTGCCCACTGGGAGATGCCATTGGCCTTCTGAGTCTCTGGCCATGGGTGAATCGACCGGGCGCCGATCGGCCGGGAGGGGACTCCGGTTCGGTTCTCTGCCAAGCCCATTGGGCCCCGCCCTGGCGCCGGGGCACTGCGATCCTTCCTGGCGCCCTGTTCGGCATTTGCCACACCCGGTGATCGATCGCCCTGGTTCAGCTGCAAACATGACTCCGTGTTGGGGCCCAAGGGCGCAGATCAATGCCGCTGTGGGTAACCAACGACGCTTGGATCGATGCAAGCTTCGCCGGGGTTGTCCGGAAAACCCCGGCGAAACCCTCGATGGCGGGACCAGCCCGCCAGCCGACGGGAGCCTGTTAAAAAGCCTTCCCAGACGGACCCGGAGCCCAACTGGATGCTCATCGGTTAACATTGCAGACGCTGATGACGCCGGAGTGGGTCCGTCGCCATCAGGTTGGGACATGGGGACCTTTTTTACTGCCGACCTTCACTTCGGTCACAACAACATCATCACCTACTGTTCGCGGCCCTTTGTTGGCGTAGAGGAGATGAACGCCGGGCTCATGGCGAGATGGAACAGCGTCGTAGGCGACGACGACACCGTTCACGTCCTGGGCGATGTCGCGTTGGGTTCACTACAGAGCTCGCTGAGCCTGGTCTCCAAGCTGTCCGGACACAAGATCCTCTACCCCGGCAACCACGATCGCTGCTGGTATGGGCACGGAGAGTCTTCACTCGGATGGGAGGAGCAATACCGCGACGTCGGCTTCGAAGAAATCCGCCAAGGTCCCTTCACCGCAACCCTCTGCGGCCGAAAGGTCCTTCTCTGCCACCTCCCCTACGAAGGGGACAGCGGGGACACCGAGCGCTACCATGCCCTCCGCCCACCGGACCATGGGGGTTGGCTCCTGCACGGCCACGTGCACAACAAGTGGCGCCAACGCGGTCGCATGATCAATGTCGGAGTAGACGTTTGGGACTATAGCCCCGTCTCCGAGGAGGACATCGGGGCTCTCATGGACGCCACGGCCGAAGAGGCGGGTGCCGCCTAGACCTCGGGGCCGCTGGCGCCACTGCTCTGATCGGTGCTCCGGCCAACCTCGGTCCGACCCCACGGGTGTAGTTTTTCTATCACTGGGCAGAGATACACTGGAGCCATGAGCGTCACGGGGCAGTCAAGCTCAGCCACAACGCCACCGCGCTCAGCGCGTAACGTCCCGGGTTGGCAGAGCGCAACGGTGATCGCCATTTTGCAAGAGGCACCCGATGCGGTGACCCTCAGGCTGAGCCTGGCCGAGGTGGCCCGGTTCCGGGCTGGCCAGTACTACAACGTGCGGATCCCCATACCCGGGCGGCCACGGCCAATTCAGCGCGCCTACTCCATCGGATCATCTCCGGTGCCTGCCTCCAACGTCATCGACATCGGTGTGAAAGAGACACCCGGCGGCCTCATCTCACCCATCTTGGTGAATGGCCTATCGGTCGGAGACTCAATCGAGGTCAGGGGGCCCTACGGGCGCTTCGTGTGGGACGAGGAGGTGGACAGACCCACGCTGCTCGTAGGGGCTGGCAGTGGCATGGTCCCGCTCATGTCGATGATTCGCTACGCCGCAGCAACCGGCCACGACTCGGCAGTTCGCCTGGTGTGCTCTGCCAGCGACTTCAACCACGCCTTCTACGCCGAAGAACTCGCACTGTTGGACAGACGCCACCATTGGCTCAGCGTTACCCATTGCATCACCCGAGATCCCGGGGAAAGCCGTGCCGCCCACCACCGCCGCATCGATGCCGGAATCCTTGAATCCGTGGTGAGGCCGGCAGCCGTCGAGCGAGCCTATATCTGCGGTCCCCCCGCAATGGTCGAAGATGCCTCTGGTTCCCTTGCGGCCCTGGGCCTCGGCCCAGAGGCAATCCTCACCGAAAAGTTCAACTGATCATCCGCCACCCCCCATAGGGCACAACGGGTGCGAAATAGCACACGGGTCCTCTTTCCATACAACACTCTCGGTGATAATGCTACCTAATGCAAGGCGAAGCCCCTTCGGAGGCTTGCATGGCGGACTATCAGGCATAGATAGTGTCACAGGTCTTACAGTGTAACACTGTCTGACACAGTCCTTCAGGAGATGCCGCCGCAGCCACGCGCCACTGAACGCTAGGTATCCCACACGCTTGCGCTCAGAGTGCGCTTCCAAATTTTTTTTGCCGGAAGCCGGACCGAGCACTGCCGGAAGCCGCTCCATCGAATTGCCGTCGTGTTTCCGCAGGTCACTACGCATAGTTAGCGCCGCAAAAAGTTGCACAATCCCAATAAAGGGATAAGGGTTCTGCGCCGATACGAATATCGTCATGTTTTTTATGCCCACGCTCGGTGGTATAGCTGCCACACTTAGTGTTAACCCGAGGAGGGGGCCACTCGCATGCGATCACGACCGGCGGAAGCCTTCATCGCCGGAACACTCATAATCCCAAGTTTGGGATTATCAGCTATTCCGGCAGTACACGCACAAACAACCGCTCCCGTTGTGGCAGATGCCGCATCCGGGAGCGGCGTACTCGAGCTCTACGCAGGCGGACAGGTGACCGCTCTCAGTGGTACAACCGCCTATTCCTTCTCCGGCGCCGGGCACCTGGCAAGCCCTGCCGTGGCGATAACGGCGGCGCCCGGCGGCGGCTACTACATAGCCACCCGGGCCGGCAACGTGTATGCCATCGGAGGCGCCAAGTGGTTTGGTAGTCCCTGGCAACAGGCCGGGGGGCGCCCCACCCCGAGCCCCGTGGTGTCCATCTCGGCCAACCCATCTGGTGGGTATGTCCTGCTCACCGCAGCGGGCAACGTTTTCAACTACGGCACGCCCTGGCATGGATCGCCCGCCGGCAAGGTCGGGACATCGGCCACCTCGATCTCTGTGGCAAAAGGCGGTGGCTATGTGGTCCTGACGGCTTCGGGCGGCGTGGTCAACTATGCGATGCCCTGGTCGGGGTCGCTTTCGGCGGCTCACGTGAGCTTTGCTGGCAGCGCCAACTCAATAGCCACCGTTGCTGGGACCGATCAGTACTACGTCTCGACCACCTCTGGACATGTCTACAACTTCGGGGGGGCGCCTTGGATGGGATCGCCTGCGGCGGCCGGAACCGCATCGGCGGCCGCGGTTGGGATCGTGCCCCTTTCGGGGGGCGGCTACATGGTGGGCCTGCGGTTCGGACAGCTGCAGGGATTCACTCCTCAGGGCCGCAGCACCGTCGGCAACCCCACCCCTCCCCCGCAAACCTCTACGCCGCCTCAGAGCACGACTGGAAACCAGGCGGCGGCGCTCGGTTTCTATCCAGGCGATGGCCCCAATCCCGCCTCCTACTTCCAATCCGAGGCGGCATGGCTGGGCCAGAAGCCCAAGTTTGTCGAGTCCTTCCTGGCATACAACAGTGGCTCTGCGATGGCTGGGTCGGCCGGATGGGTGGCGAGTCAGTACGGGACAATTCCGTGGCACCCCACGCTCATCATCTCGGTCCCGCTCGGCTTCCAGGGGCAGTCGCCGTCTGCAAACTTCAATGCGATCACCTCCGGCTCCTATGACGCTGCCTATCGTCAATCGGCCCAGGCGCTCGCCAAGTACCCGGCCAACGTCATCGTGCGGCTCGGTTGGGAGTTCGACGGCAACTGGTTCCCCTGGTCGGCACAGACCGATCCGTCCGGTTTCGCCGCCGCCTATCGCCACGTTGTCAACATCTTCCGGTCGGTGTCGCCAACCAAGTTCACCTACAGCCTTGTCGGCACCGCGGGCAACGGTAAGTACTGGCCTGCGGCCTGGCCCGGAAATGGCTACGTCAACAGCTTCGGGATTGACGCTTACGACGAGTTCCTGCCCGTCGCGGACACCAAGCCCTACTCCGGCACCTGGGTCAATCAGCCCAAGGCATGGTCCTACCTGCTTAGTGACCTGAACTTGGCCGAAAACTTCGCCAAGTCCCACGGCGTCCAGATGGCCGTAGGGGAATGGGGTGTGGTCCAGTTCTCCCACCAGACCCCCAACAGCATGGGTGGGGACAACCCGACCTACATACAGGGGATGGCGAACTGGGCCAACTCACTGCCGGCATCGGGGCCGGGATCACTGTCCTACATGTCGTATTTCAACAACGCCAACACCCAGGCGAACTTCAAGATCACCGACCCCGCGGTGCCCAATGCGGCCGCAGCGTTCAAAAAGGTGTTCTGAGATGCCCTTGGTACCGACCTGTTATCCATAACACTGCCAGGCCGGACGTGTCTAGGGCGAGATCGGA